>JBCKWE010000010.1:0-47948 GCA_038923045.1 Legionellaceae bacterium | reverse complement strand
TTTTAAATCCGTGCCGATGGTGTGGGAC
This sequence comes from Legionellaceae bacterium, assembly GCA_038923045.1. GTDB lineage: Bacteria > Pseudomonadota > Gammaproteobacteria > Legionellales > Legionellaceae > DDPF01. The sequence continues at coordinate 47,920 of JBCKWE010000010.1, read as the reverse complement.
TGATCGTAGTAAGTCAGGCGATCATCTGGTTTGCAGTTTAATTTTCGATTGATTTCATCTGGATCACTGGTCGCCAGCACGGTCGCTGGTCGTTTTGGCTTGCCTACGTCCAGTGCGCATAACACGTCCGCGTCATTAAAATACAACACGTATTTCATGTCTGTTTGATGTTGTCCCGCAAAAGCTGCCAGCTCGTTCGCCACATCAAAATTCGTTAAACCTGCAAACGTCGCGCTAATGTCGATGATGGCACGGATATCTTTTCTGTCTTGGAACAAGGTCGTTAAATACTTATCGCAATCTGTAAATTCCACCGCACGCACAGGCGTCCGGTTTCCTTTTAACACCGCTTGAATATAGCCATCTGTACCAAGGGAGGTCTTGTGATTAAAGTGCAGATCTTGATGATACGTGCTGTGATTCCATGGCGTGCCGGACAGGCCCTGCCGGGTATGGTAAATATCCGCGTGATTGTAAGCATCGCTGTGTAAGATCTGAAGTTCCGTGGTAACTTGCGAGAGGACTTGTGTTTCCAGAATATCAAATAGCAGCGCTTTATTGTGCTTCAAATGCTTCAACAGTATGTTAATATGAGTTTCATTATTAGGGTCAATGCCTTGCAAGCTATACCCTGTCCCTTTCAAATAGACGGCTACACCTTGTGCCGTAGGGGTTTTATCCATCTGCTGATACAAGGTGAAATTTTTCTGGACTTCATCACGCGCCTGACGCTGCCATTGTTTTATCACATCCACCAGCAAGTCTTCATTCAGACCACCCTGCAGCATGCCCTGAATGGTGTAATTAACCGTTTCAAGCGGATTCCCAAACCGACTGCGTTCATTGGGCTTTTCATTTGCCGCATAGGGAATGGCTAGCATCCGTTCAAGCGGGCTTTTACTTATTTGTCTCGATGGCCCATAATGTTCCTTGTAGTGACGGCTCTGTGTCTGTGGCAATAAGGTAAGTTGCTCTTTGTAAAACGCAAATGCATCGCGCAATGCAGGAGGCGCTGCACTCATTGTAGTGAAGTCCGTCTTGTTGTTAAGGTAATCCCGCAACGACTCCCGCACACCATCACCATGCTGCTCAACTAACGGCGTGATATACCCCTGCAACGGGCTTTGCGGGTGATCAATCAGCGAATCAGGCGAAAATGGCGTTTCCCCCAGAATACCTGCGAATTGATAAAGCATGATGCTATGACAAATAAGGTCAGGGCTGAGGGCGTGCTGGGCGCCGAGTGTGTAATTCAATTTCTTTTTCAATAATAAGCCTTGATGCACCTCATCAATCACCACATCGCCGCTTTCTTTTAATAATCCAGTGATTTTGCCGAGCATGAGAACCTGTTGCCTCCATTGTTCATCCTGGCCGTCTTCTGGACGCGACAACAGCAATTCCAGATATTTAAGCTCCAGCGATTGCATGGCCTCGCCAGTGGTAACCAAGTACGCCTTGTTCGTCATGATTTCAATAAATTGCTGGTAAATTTGTTCTAGTCGACGCGGTGAACAATCGCTGTCGCGATCAAACTCAAAGCGGTGGGCTTTTTGATTAAACAAGCGTTGGGATGTGCCATTAAGATCCACATGATTGGTCGCCAATAAGGCGCGCGGAACCTCAACCACCACCAAGTTTAATCCCGTGGCTTTTTTGGCCGCCAGCAACGGCAGGATGACTTTCGACTTGCCCCCGCCCATGATGACTTTTTCAATCGACTCTTTAAATCGATACGGATCATCAGGCGTAGACAGCAAATTCGTTAATGCCTCAACTTGCCGAGGTCTTAACAAGATGTTTTCTTCATATTGAAACAGCATCAATCCTGGATCAGTTTGTGCAGTAAGCAGGTTTTCACTCATCAGGATACTGGCAATTTGATCCCAATGTGCGGGATCAGATGACGTTTCCGCTTCTTCTAACGCATCAAGCAAACGCGTGACGTGTTGATGTTGTACATCAAGGGCAACACATTGATGAAGACTCGCGTGCAACGCATCGCATTGCTCGATGGATAGACCCGTTTTTTCAATAAAATCTGCACGTTCTGCACGCAAATACAGTTTTCGTAAATCATTTTCCGTGAGCTTATAACGTCGGCCTGCCGCAAGCTCAATGTGAAAGCGACGCGCCAGATCAGGATCTTCAGACGTTTGATTCGCAAGTGTTAACGCATGGCCCCAATATTCTTCTAGATTATTTTTGAGTGTGGTTTGAAATTCGGTTGCGGAAGCTTGCAAGTCAGTACGTGTTTTACTTTCACCGAATATGGATCGCGCGATTTCACGTTGTGACTGAATGCATGTGTATTTTAATTCACCGGCTGTTTGTTCAGCTTCGCGTAATTGCAGAAGCACAGGCGTTTCAGGTAAGCCCGCAAGGAGACTATCCAGCGCCTCTTGATAATCTATTTCTACACGCGCATAAGCTGTACAATCGATACCCATCGATAAGGCTGAAACCAGTGACGGCTTCACGTTTTTCGGTGTCGTCATGGGAACAGGCACAGGCGTTGTTTGCTTTAGCGCTTGCCAGAGATCAGGGCATGACACCAGTATCTCCTGGAACACATCCTTAGCCTGATAGACTTCAATCGCTGGAACTTGGCAGCGTGTAACAATACTGGTTAGGGCCTCCAGCGACAACTTTTTATTGCGCTTATAATAATCATTATCTTTATAACAATCTGGATTATGCAATAGCCGATAAAGAACATGGGTTAGATAGGGGACATTTGAACTTTGTTTATTTAAAGGCACATGACGATGCCCCTTTAAGTAATCTTGGCAAAACGTGAGTAGTTGACTTTGACCAGCATTGGCAGGATTACGCGCAATCTCAATATAACGTGGAAAATAAAGCATGAAATCATACTCATTAATCGCAGACGACAAAGCGTCCATGGCTTCCTCAGGCGTCCCGGTTGATTTGGTTTCAAATACGTTATCTCGCCTGTTTGCATCCCTTCCCCAGCTGGAAAATAACTGCTTGGTTTGACGAGTAAATAACGCACTATCAATAGTGATATGTTCAGGCAAGCTTAAATCAATCGGAATCAACTCAAGCACAGTACTTTTTTTCATCACTGGAAGCAGCCGCGCCAGATGCGCATCAATATGCGCGAGTCGTTTGGCAAATTGATCCGGAAAGGTGGCTGGTGCTGACGTCTGAATAGCCAACAAGCGATTATGTTGAGCAAGCAATGTTTTTAAACTCAAACGCCGTTTTTCAAACCCCAGTGAACCCAGCGCCTTACACATCTCGTTTGACACATCCGGATCATAATAATTTAACAGGCTTTTGCACACCGCATCAGGCAACGTATGCTTCTTCTCAAGATGCCGCCTTATTTTCTGAAATTGGGCATACAAGGTGTAAATCGTACCTGGCAGGGCGTCATAAAACGCTTTGGTTTTTTTGAAACACAGTGCTTGATAATGGCCATTGGCTTTTGTTAAATCAAACGCCTGAGCAATGGGTATTGCAGGTTGTTTCCCTTGCGCTAGAAAGTCGGTGAAACACGCCAGCGCTTTGAGCTGACACGCGATATAACGAGGCGTTTTCAGCGTGCTTTTTTTTTCTTTTTTTGGATCCAGAATCACGGGCAATGAATTAATAATCCATGACAAGTAGGTCAATTCCTGCATCGACCCATCAAGACTTAAACGCCGGTTCAAGTCATCCAGCAGCGCCCAGGCTTTATCAATTTCATGCGTTCCAAGGTAGACATAACACAGATACAAGGCATCGGCAGCCGTATCAGGCCTAGGCACGCCATCAACGAGCTTATAGCTTATCGTGGTCGCTGACCCTTCATCGTGCCACAGCGGCTCATCTTTTCTGGCCAGCGCTGTCTTGTTCCAAAATTCATTTAATTGCGTACCAGCAACATGCCCGGAATTATCATGTTTCAAACGATAGTAATCACCCTCCTCGTTTTTTGATATCTCTGCATCCACATAAAAAGGCTGAACCGCAACGATGCATAGTTCGTTCGTGCCATCGGTAAAATACAATGCGGCAACATCGGGCCCCAACGGTGACGTTGCCGATGGCCACAACGTGTAATTCGTATCAGGCAAGGTAATTTTTCCATCACGAACGGTTAACGATAACCCATAACGGGCAAAATTAACCGTGCCATCTTTACCCGTTGTTTTATCAACGTTCACGCTGATAAAAGCAGGATCCTCAAAATGAACGACGTCTTGTTGGCACGCTTGCATGATAAAACCCGTACGATTACCTTGAGAATCAAGTTGCTCTAATTCACCCGCTGCTATCTGCTGATAGATGGGCTGTTGATTGCGTGTCATAAACGAAATTCCTGTATCGCTATTAACCCAGGCTTCTGTGCTGCCATCTGTAAGCAACGCGGGAAGCTTCTCACTGAAATTAGCGCTATCATTGGAACCCAGACCAAAAATTTGTTGCTGCCTTAACGTTAACGGCTGCAACTCATACCAGTCTGTATTGCCATTCAAGGTCCATAGTCTTTGTACAATAAGGCGCGTGCCCTCTCGTTTTATACGTACATGCATTTTGGACGTGATGAATTCGAATGTGTGGTTGTCCGCCCAGATAAAACAGGACGATTCATGCTCGAGTCCCAAGCGGCGCATAATGGGATGCGTTTGAACATCGTGTGGGACAACACTGTAAGATTTGTTAGCTTTAAATACGCGCCCACTCTCGGCATTAACGGTATATACATTGGTTTTATCGCCATTTTCCCAAACATACAAGGGATGCGTGCCACTAAGCGTTAACCCGGCAACATCGAGACCAAGGCTATCCATGATCGGTTTTATAAGTGGCCTAACGAGTTGGTCTACCTGTTTTTGCGGTATGGTTTGCATCCACTGCCTGAAACAATATTCAGCACGCTGCCGTTCAAAACGAGTAGCTGTATCGTCTTGAACCTGTGGATTGGCTTTAGCCTGAATGTAAAAATACGAGTAAAATGCCCCTTTAAACAGACTATCGTCTTTAGGTCCGGCAGGCATCTGCTGAAGGGCAATCACCGCTAAAAAACGGTAAGCATGCAAACTGGCAAGCATCGCTGGATCGGTATGTGTTGCTATCAGCGCACACAACTGTTTTTGATCATTTTCTAAATGCTGTAACGCCAATGCCGGTTTATATTGCGCGGCATAACGATGAAGATAAACACGCAAGCGAATAAAAAATATTGAATCATAATTTAACAACGAGTCCTGATTTCTGCACCATTGTAATCCTTTTTGAATAAAAGCATCAAATCGCACCAATAGCGCTGGATCCTCATCAATCGCTTTAATTAACAACCCAGGCTCAAAAATATTGGCTTCCACGTAGCGCTGATTGTTAGGATTACTGAGTTTACTGAGATGTCCTTGAAAATAATCGAGTGTGAAATTAATTTGATTCGACGGTGAAGAGCGTAAATGCAGCAATTGACGGGTATAAAAATCGTCCTTGTTAATGATGGGATAATCTTGGGCGTCATTTGATGACAACTGGATTAAATTGTTCTCGATTCTCCTTTTAAATTTTGATAAATCTAGTGAGCCAAAAGAGCCCGTTGGATAATATGCCATCAGTGCACGTTCTGCTGGTGAGCGATAAAGATTGTATTTATTAAGGGTTATCCTATTAGTAAACACACTGTTAAGGATGTCTGCAGTAACCCCTGGGGCTTCTAATTCAAGACGTTTAGAGACATAATCAGAGTTCGTCACCACCTTCAGCGTCAAAGCTGTATTGGGCGTTTTGGGGGTAACTATAAATGGGTTAATACAAGCAATAAAAAATTGCTCCAACCGCACTTGCTGCTGTATTTTATTAATGAGCGCATGAAAACGCGATGGATCTAATGTTGACGTGCTGGCGAGTTCACCGTTTGCGCCCAAGTGCTTAAACAAAACATAAACTGCTGTCAGTTTGGCTTCCACAAGCTCTTGCTTAAGGCCGAATTCAGCTGCATAGCTCTGTGTATAGAGCTGTTCTAGTTCCTCTTTTAATGCCGGTTCCGTATCAAGCAAGGCATTATAATAGGCTTTATAATAAGACGGGGAATCCAAGTATTCAGGATATTTATAAAGCAACATCAATTGCGTCAATCGCCGATCAAGATCAGAGTGGTTCGTTGCCATATAAGGGCAATTTTCAAACCCATGCAGAAATAGACCAAAAGTATAATTAATCGCATTATGAAAGCTTGGTTTTTTATACTTTTTTGCTTGTTGAACATCAAAATAATCACGCAGAGCCAGCAAGCTGCATTGAGTCACCAGATGGTGAGGCAAGGGAGCTTTATTTAATAATGTCGCTATAACCTGCGTGTATAATTGCTGTAATTGCTCGATTTTCAATCCCATGTCTTCAAGCTGTATTTGCAGCTTGATTTCACTGTAAAAAGGAATGTCATCATAGAAGTTAGCCAGCTTGACTGTACCAGTATGCCTAATCGGGCGCGTAGGAAGCGGTAATTGTATGATGGCTTCCTCGATTTGTTCCATAACCCACATTGGATCACTGTCTTTCAGCTCCTTACAGCGTTGGATTAATTTGTTCAGGTTTTCTAATAAGCACGTGCCATCTAAAATTGGCATTGATGGATGCGTGCTGGATGCTGTTTCAAGTGCCAGAGCACATTCAGAAAAAGCATGCATGGGGCTCGTATGGATATTCAAAGAAAAACTCGCAGGCGTTGGTGTATATGCAGGGCGCGTTGGTATAGCGGCTTCTTGCTCTGCAATCAACGTTTGCAACCTAATCAATTCATGGACAACGCTGTCCTGCTCCTCTCGATCACTAAACACCTGCGGTTGTTTCAGTATTTCAAGGTTATTGATGATGGCATCTTGAATAAGGCCCGTGATTACTCTAGAACGTGGTAGCGTGTGCGTATTGATGAAATCTTTTAATGCATATAATTTAAAATCAAAAATAAACCGTTGATAGTCAGCGAGCGTGTCGAAATTGATTTTTAACATTTGATGAATGGAACGTTGCGCACAGGTGCCTGAAATTTGACCCGCCGTGGTGACATGTGCTGATAGCAGTTCAGCCGCATGAACGGGACGCGCCTTGAGAAAATGAGTGCTTTTTTCAATGTCCTGATACAGCGTTGTCTCATCAAATAATTTCTGACCGCGATCGGGGTGCTTAGGAAGGTTCGGTAGAATGAGTCGAGACAACAGAATGTTTAATTCGTTTGGTGAGATGGGGGCTGGAATGTTGTAGGCTTTAAGCGGAAAGAAACGTTCATTTGCAGTTGATGACAATTTTTCATGGTGATCAATCCCTGCACCTGTGTTATAAATAGAAAACAGCAAGCTGCCATCAGTTTGTTTCTGAAATTGATAAATCATAGCATGCCCGCTGCTGTCATCGTTCATCCAGCCACCCGGCAACATGAGGTTGGATCCTGTACTCAACCTTATAATGGCCTCGGCATAGCGACTGGTAACACGAGCAAGATCTGCTGCTGTTCGGCTGGAGCTATCGAGAAGCTGGATGTCATCATCTCTAATAACTAGCGCTTCCATGGCAGCTGCCAGTTCAACCAGTTTTGCAGGTCTCTCTGTAAGTGTTTGAAAATATTGATTCAAATAACCGAAGGTGTTTTTAAACGTATTCCCCTGGATACCAAAGCGCCCGCCGAGCTCGGGGTCGAGCTGGATATGCCCGAATATCGATGTATTGATTGCTATTTTTGGCATGATACACGCTCAAAATAAAGGGGTTGATAATGATAGTATAGACTAGATTTGGATAATTGTGGCCCATGACATGAACGCTGCATCATCGTGAAACGCTGCTGTAATTTACGTGATTTCAGTTTTGTGATCATCGGCTTTTTGTTGATGGCGTCTGTGGCGTCTCAGGTTTAAGAACCGAAGTGGCCTCTGACTTTGCATCCAATAACCGAACCTTAAACTCCTTAGTACGGGAATATGTGGTTTGCCTAACCAATATGCGCAAGGCATTCAAAATATTATATAAAATTGGCCTCAAATAATCATCTTCATTCAATATTGGACTGGATTTATAGATGGCTTCCGTAATGGATTTTGACAACGTCGTCTCGTCAGGCCTTTCTGCTTTACTATAATCACCCGTTAATTGAATCAATGAATCATGCAGTGCTAATGCCGCTTGCGCCTGTCTATAACAGGCTACATCAGTACCTTGTTCCTTCATGGTTAAAAACGATTTAATGATTAGCTCACAAGCCCTAATGCGCAATTTTTCAATGCTTGCCTGTAATGGCTTAGGATTTGCATAGTCTGGCACGGCATTGGTTTTAGCACAATTTTCAAGAAACACGGCGGCTTTTCGTTCAGACAGGTTCACGTGCTGTTTCATCAACAAATCAAGATGATTATTTAGACAACTAAGCGCTGCGGGTGGTAGTAGAAACTGAGAAAACGTATTCTGTGACAACGTATCTATTTGAAATAGCTGATTAGCAAAGGCAAAAGCTTTCGCTAGCGATTGAAAAACACCCACATCGGCGGGCAGTGCTTCGGGAAACTGACGCTCCCACTCAAACGCAGTCAGGTCATCCAGCGCATGTTGGGTGATGTACACAAACCCTTCAGATGTTTTAGCTAATGCTGATTTCAAGCGATTAAATTCAGACTGTGTGGTTTCACGGTATGGCATAATGTGTTGTTCAAAAAATGCCAGTTTCTCGCTTGCTTTTTCATTCATCCAAAACAGCGGTATTTTTTGTTCCACCAGACCGTTAAGATCGCCACTGAAAAAGCGAAGTTGCTCCATCAGCGTTAGATAATCGACATTGTTCATCATCGCATCAGGGCGGTTGCCTGCGAGCTTGGTGTGTTGCACGGTACTAAGCCATGTGTTGTCATAGTGCGTAACATCTAGATGCTGTTTAATCCTTTCTGCGTCCTGATTACTGACGATGCACGCAGTCAGCTTGCCGTTATCCATCCGAAACAAAATGGCATGCATCGGCTTTAAATAAAACCCGAGCATGTTTTTTTGCTCTTGATATACATTTGAATAATTGCCACTTGCGAGGATATTAGCGGAAAATAGTATCGATTTTTCATCACTTTTCGGCGGCTGGCAAAGATCATTCAATGTTTTCGTAATTCCCTTAGGGTTGTAGCCTGTTAACGTTTCTATAGTGATTAGATTTTCCTTTGTTGCATCCTGAAACGAATCCATTTTTTTAGGAAAAACCGAAGCGAGTTTCTCATAATTTGATACGCTTAAATCTATCGTCGAATCACATCCAGCCACATAGTATGCATTTAGGCCGCATAAAACATATGCCGGATAGTTTTTGATCATTCTTTGTGGCGCTTCCCTTAATACTTCTTTGATTCCAAGCGACGTCTTCATTAGTCCGCACCCATAATATCCCTGACAAAGTGCTTGCGTAATATGTGGATTATCATCCACCCTTCTCAAAGACCTATCGAAATGTTCCCCTTCCACCAATTGCTTCTGCTCTTTCAACTTCTCAATTTCTGCCTTTAATTCAACTTCCAGATCAGGGCTTCCTTGTTTCGCACGACTCATGGAATTTGGTTTACATAAAGCCCATGATTTATCAATCACGGATTGCATCGCTTTCTCAAGAGGCATTTTTTCATCAAACATCCAAGATCCACAAATCTCTCCCAAACACCTACCCCAATCGTCAAGCAAGCGTGTTCGATGTTGTTCGAGCAACAGTTTGCTGCTCACATCTCGTGCAATCGCACCATACTGTTCAAACAGATTGGTTGGTTTTATTTCAACAAAATAACCCTGAAAGGCCATTGCCCACTGATATTTTGTCTCGATGTCATCCTCATCAAGATTCCGCAAGCGCTTCAGAAAATCCTGACGGACGACGTTTTCCATTTTGGCAATAGCGGCGTAAAAATTGTCTTCCGCAAGCTGTTTCTGTTCGTTGTCCGCCATGGTGTTAATCAAGTCATCAAACGATTCAGCCCGCAAGGCATTTGGCACGATGATTTCAACCGTTTGTTGCGCATCAAGTCCGCGCATCCGCATGCACCCTTGTAGAAAGCTTTGTAAATGTGTTTTTTCATTAACCAGCACAAGGCCGCGACTATTGGGTGCTTGTTTTAAATCTGTGCCGATGGTGTGGGACTGATCGTAGTAAGTCAGGCGATCATCTGGTTTGCAGTTTAGTTTTCGATTGATTTCATCTGGATCACTGGTCGCCAGCACGATGGGTGGGTGTTTTTGGTTGCCTACGTCCAGTGCGCATAACACATCCGCGTCATTGAAATACAACACGTATTTAATTCCAAACCCGTCGTCCCGAGTACCGCGAGGGATCGCCTCTGATTCAGGAGATCCCTCGCGGTACTCGGGAGGACGTGGGCGCTTGGGACGACGGGCGGGTGTTTGATGCATGCGCGCAAATACTGCCAGCTCGTTCGCTACATCAAGATTTGTGAAACCCGCAAACGTCGCGCTAATGTCGATGATGGCACGGATGTCTTTTCTGTCTTGGAACAAGGTCGTTAAATACTTATCGCAATCTGTAAATTCCACCGCACGCACAGGCGTCAGGTTTCCTTTTAACACGGCTTGAATATAGCCATCTGTACCAAGGGAGGTCTTGTGATTAAATTGCAGATCTTGATGATACGTGCTGTGATTCCATGGCGTGCCGGACAAGCCCTGCCGGGTATGGTAAATGTCCGCGTGATTGTAAGCATCGCTGTGTAGGATCTGAAGTTCCGTGGTAACTTGCGGGAGCACCTGTCTTTCCAGAATATCAAATAGCAGCGCTTTATTGTGCCGCAAATGCTTCAACAGTATGTTAATCTGCTTTTCATTATCAGGATCAATGTCTTTTAAGCTAAAGCCTGTTCCTCCCAAATAGACGCCTACAGCTTGTGCCGTAAGGGTTTGATCCATCTGTTGATACAAGGTGAAATTTTGCTGTAATTCAGAGCGCGCCTCACGCTGCCATTGTTTTATCAGATCCACCAGCAGGTCTTCATTCAGACCACCCTGCAACATGCCCTGAATGGTGTAATTAACCGTTTCAAGCGGATTCCCAAACCGACTGCGTTCATTCGGCTTTTCATTTGCCGCATAGGGAATGGCTAGCATCCGTTCAAGCGGGCTTTTACTTATTTGTCTCGATGGCCCATAATGTTCCTTATAGTGACGGCTCTGTGTCTGTGGCAATAAGGTAAGTTGCTCTTTGTAAAACGCAAATGCATCGCGCAAAGCAGGAGACGCTGCACTCATTATATTGGAGTCCGCTTTGTTGTTGAGATAATCCCGCAACTCAAGCAGCACATCATCACCATGCAGCACATGTAACTGCTCGATATACTGCCGCAACGGGCTTTGCGGGTGATCAATCAGCGAATCAGGCGAAACTGGCGTTTGCCCCAGAATACCTGCGAATTTATAAAGCATGATGCTGTGATGAATAAGGTCCGGGCTGAGGGCGTACGGGGTGCCCAGCGTGTAATTCAATTTCTTTTTCAACAATAAGCCTTGATGCACCTCATCAATCACCACATCGCCGCATTGTTTTAATAATCCAGTGATTTTTCCGAGTATGAGAACCTGTTGCCTCCATTGTTCATTGTCGCCCGCTTCTGGACGCGACAACAGCAATTCCAGATATTTAAGCTCCAGTGATTGCATGGCCTCGCCAGTGGTAACCAAGTACGCCTTGTTCGTCATGATTTCAACAAATTGCTGGTAAATTTGTTCTAGTCGACGCGATGAACAATCACTGTCGCGATCAAACTCAAAGCGGTGGGCTTTTTGGTTAAATAAGCGTTGGGAGATGCTATTCAGATCCACGTGATTGGTCGCCAATAAAGCGCGCGGAACCTCAACCACCACCAAGTTTAATCCCGTGGCTTTTTTGGCCGCCAGCAATGGCAGGATGACCTTCGACTTGCCGCCGCCCATGATGACTTTTTCAATCGACTCCTTAAATCGATACGGATCATCAGGCGTAGACAGCAAATTCGTTAATGCCTCAACTTGCCGAGGTCTTAACAAGATGTTTTCTTCATATTGAAACAGCATCAATCCTGGATCAGTTTGTGCTGTAAGCAGGTTGTCACTCATCAGAATACTGGCAATTTGATCCCAATGTGCAGGATCAGATGACGTTTCTGCTTGTTGTAAGGCATCAAGCAAGCGCGTGACGTGTTGATGCTGTACATCAAGGGCAACACATTGATGAAGACTCGCGTGCAACGCATCGCATTGCTCGATGGATAGACCCGTTTTTTCAATATAATCTGCACAGTCTGCACACAAATACAGTTTTCGCAAATCATTTGCCGTGAGCTCATAACGTCTACCCGCCGCAATCTCAATGCGAAAGCGACGCGCCAGCTCAGGATCTTCAGACGTTTGATTCGCGAGTGTTAACGCATGGCCCCAATATTTTTCTAGATCATTTTTGAGTGTGGTTTGAAATTCGGTTGCGGATGCTTGCAAGTCAGTACGTGTTTTCCTTTCACCGAATATGGATCGCGCAATTTTACGTTGTGACTGAATGCATGTGTATTTTAACTCACCGGCTGTTTGTTCAGCCTCGCGTAATTGCGCAAGCACAGGCATTTGAGGTAACCCCGCAAGGAGCCTATCCAGCGCGTCTTGATAATCTATTTCTGCACGCGCATAAGCGGTACAATCGATACCCATCGATAAGGCTAAAACCAGTGACGGCTTCACGTTTTTCGGTGTCGTCATGGGAACAGGCACAGGCGTTGTTTGCTTCAGCGCTTGCCAGAGATCATGGCTATCCACCAGTATCTCCTGGAACACATCCTTCGCCTGATAGACTTCAATCGCTGGAACTTGGCAGCGTTTAACAATATGGGTTAGCTCATCCAGCGGCAACTTTTTATTGTGCTTATAAGAATCATTATCTTTATAACACTGCGGATTATGCAATAGTCGATAAAGAACATGGGTTAAATAGGGGACATTTGTACTTTGTTTATCTAAAGGCACATGACGATGCCCCTTTAAATAATCCTGGCAAAACTTGAGTAGTTGAATTTGACCAGCATTGGCAGCATCACTCGCAATCTCAATATAACGTGGAAAATAAAGCATGAAATCATACTCATTAATCGCAGACGACAAAGCGTCCATGGCTTGCTCAGGCGTCCCGGTTGATTTGGTTTCAAATACGTTATTTCGCCTGTCCGCTTCATATGTCCAGCTTGAAAATAACAGCTTGATTTGAGAAGTAAATAACCCCCTATCACTAGTGATACATCCAGGCATGCTTAAATCAATCGGAATCAACGCAAGCACAGTACTTTTTTTCATCACTGGAAGCAGCCGCGCCAGATGTTCATCAATATGCGCGAGTCGTTTGGCAAATTGATCCGGAAAGGTGGCGGGTGCTGACGTCTGAATAGCCAACAAGCGATTATGCTCAGCAAGCAATGTTTTTAAACTCAAACGCCGTTTTTCAAACCCAAGTGAACCAAGCGCCTTACGCCTCTCTTTTGACACCTCCGGATCATAATAATTTAACAGGCTTTTGCGCACCGCATCAGGCAACGTATGCTTCTTCTCAAGATGCCGCCCTATTATCTGAAATTGGGTATACAAGGTGTAAATCGTGCCTGGCAGGCCGTCATAAAACACTTTGGTTTGTTTGAAACACAGTGCTTGATAATGACCATTGGCTTTTGTTAAATCAAACGTCGGATCAATGGGTATTGCAGGTTGCATCCCTTGCGCTAGAAAATCAGTGAAACACGCCAGCGCTTTGAGCTGACACGCGATATAACGAGGCGTTTTCAGGGTCGCATCTTTTTCTTTTTTTGGATCCAGAATCACGGGCAATGAATTAATAATCCAAGACAAGTAGGTCAATTCCTGCATCGACCCATCAAGACTTAAACGCTGGTTCAAGTCATCCAGCAGCGCCCAGGCTTTATCAATTTCATGCGTTCCAAGGTAGACATAACACAGATACAGGGCATCGGCAGCCGTATCAGGTTTAGACACGCCATCAACGAGCTTATAGCTTATCGTGGTCGCTGACCCTTCATAATGCCACAGCGGCTGATCTTTTGTGGCCAGCGATGTCTCTTTCCATAATTCATTCAATTGCACACCAGCAACATGCCCGGAATTATCATGCTTCAAACGATAGTAATCACCCTCCTCGTTTTTTGATATCTCTGCATCCACATAAAAAGGCTGAACCGCAACGATGCATAGTTCGTTCGTGCCATCGGTAAAATGCAATGCGGCAACATCGGGCCCCAACGGTGACGTTACCGATGGCAACAACGTGTAATTCGTATCAGTCAAGGTAATGTTTTCATCACGAACGGTTAACAATAACCCATAACGGGCAAAATTAACCGTGCCATCTTTACCTGTTGCCTTATCAACGTTCACGCTGATAAAAGCAGGATCCTCAAAATGAACGACGTCGTGTTGGCACGCTTGCATGATAAAACCTGTACCATTACCTCGAGAATCAAGTTGCTCTAATTCACCCGCTGCTATCTGCTGATAGATGGGCTGTTGATTGCGTGTAATAAACGAAATCTCTTTATCGCTATTAACCCAAGCTTCTGTGCTGCCATCTGTAAACAACGCGGGAAGCTTATCACTGAAATTAGCGCTATTATTGGAACCCAGACCAAAAAGTTGTTGCTTCCTTAACGTTAACGGCTGCAACTCATACCAGTCTGTATTACCATTCAAGGTCCATTGTCTTTGTACAATAAGGCGCCTGCCCTCTCGTTTTATACGTACATGCATTTTGGACGTGATAAATTCGAACGTGTTGTTGTCCGCCCAGATAAAACAGGACGATTCATGCTCGAGACCCAAGCGGCGCATAATGGGATGCGTTTGAACTTCGTATGGGACAACACTGTAAGTTTTGTTAGCTTTAAATACGCGCCCAGTCTCGGCATTAACGGTATATACATTCGTTTTATCGCCATTCTCCCAAGTATACAAGGGATGCGTGCCAGTAAGCGTTAATCCGGTAACATCGAGACCAAGGCTATCCATGATCGGTTTTATAAGTGGCCTAACGCGTTGCTCCACTTCTTCTTGCGGAATGGTTTGCATCCACTGCCTGAAACAGTATTCCGCACGCTGCCGTTCAAAACGAGTAGCTGTATCGTCTTGAGTATGTGGATTGGCTTTAGCCTGAATGTAAAAATACGAGTGAAATGCCTCTTTAAACAGACTATCGTCTTTAGGTCCGGCATCCATCTGCTGAAGGGCAATCACCGCTAAAAAACGGTAGGCATGCAAACTGGCAAGCATCGCCGGATCGGTATGTGTTGCTATCAACGCACGCAAATGGTTTTGATCATTTTTCAAATCTTGCAATGCCAATTCCGGCTTATATTGCGCGGCATAACGATGAAGATAAACACGCATGCGAATAAAGAATATTGCATCATAATCTAACAACAAGTCCTGATTGGTGCACCCTAGTAGGCCTTTTTGAATAAAAGCATCAAATCGTACCAATAGCGCTGGATCCTCATCAATCGCTTTCATTAACAAGCCCGGCTCAAAAATATTGGCTTCCACGTAGCGCTGATTGTTTGGATCATTGAGTTTACTGAGCTGTCCTTGAAAGTAATCAAGTGTGAAATTAATTTGATTCGACGGTGAAGAGCGCAAATGCAGCAATTGACGAGTATATAAATCGTCCTTGTTAATGATGTGATTAGCGTTGACGTATTTTGATGACAACTGGATTTCATTGCCAGGCAGTTTGTATTTAAATTCTGAACCTTGATAATAACAGTGCCTTGGGTAATCTTCCATCAGCGCATCTTTAGCTGGTGAGGGATCAAGATTGTATTTATTACGGGTTAACTTATCATCATATCTATCAATAATATGCATACCGGAAGTATAACCTAGTGTCTTAAATTCAGCATGAAAGCTCCCATATCTTGCATACTGCTTCATCTCCACCTTCAAAGTTGTATGGAGCGTTTTAGGTTGACATTGAAATGGGTTAAAACAAGCAACATAACATCGCTCCAACCGCACCTGCTGCTGTATTTTATTAATGAGCGCCTGAAAACGCCATCGAGGTAATGTTGACATGCTGTCAATTTCACCGTTTGCTCCCAATTCCTTAAACAAAACATAAACTTCTGTCAGTTGCGTGCCTACAAGCGCTTGATTAAGATCAAAATCACGTACATTGGTCTGGTTATAGAGCCGTCTTAGTTCTTCTTTTAATGCCGGTTCCGTATCAAGCAAGGCGTTATAATAGGCTATATAATAATTCCTCTCATCCTGTATGAACCTTAATTCAAATTGATAAAGCGACATCAACTGCATCAATCGCCGATCAACATCAGGAACATTCGTCGCTGTATAAGGGCAATCTCTAAAGCTACCTAGAAATCCACCCAAAGTCGTATTAATCGCATTATGAAAGCTTGGTTTTTGATGCTGTTTTGCTTGTTGAACGTCAAAATAATCACGCAGAGCCAGCAGGCTGCATTGAATCACCAGATGGTGAGGCAAGGGGGTTTGGTTTAATAATGTGGCTGTAACCTGCCTGTATAATTGCTGTAATTGCTCGATTTTCAATCCCATGTCTTCAAGCTGTGTTTGCAGCTTGATTTCGCTGTAAAAAGGAATGTCATCATAGAAGTCAGTCAGCTCGACTGTATCACTATGCTTAATCGGGCGCGTAGGGAGCGGTAACCGTATGATGGCCTGCTCGATTTGTTCCATAACCCACATTGGATCACTGTCTTTCAGCTCCTCACAGCGTAGGATTAATCTGTTGAGGTTTTCTAATAAGCACGTGCCATCTAGAATTGGCACTGATGGATGCGTGCTGGATGCTGTTTCAGGTGGCAGAGCATCTTCATTAAAAGTATTCATAGGGCTCGTCTTGATATCCAAACAAAAACTCGCAGGCGTTGGTGTATATCCAGGGCGCGTTGGTATGCCTGCTTCTTGCTCTGCAATCAACGTTTGCAACCTAATCAATTCATGGACAACGCTGTCCTGCTCCTCTGGATCATTAAACACCTGCGGTTGTTTCAGGATTTCAAGGTTATTGATGATGGCATCTTGTATAAGTCCCGTGATTACTCTAGAACGTGGTGGCGTGTGCGTCTTGATGAAATCACTTAATGCATATAATTTAAAATCAAAAATAAACCGTTGATAGTCAGCTAGCGTGCCGAAATTTGTTTTTAGCATTTGATGAATGGAACGTTGCACACAGGTGCCTGAAATTTGACCCGCCGTGGTGACATTTGCTGATAGCCGTTTAGCCGCATCAACGGGGAGCGCATTGAGAAAAGGCATACTTTTTTCAATGTTCTGGTACAGCGTGGTCGCATCAAATGACTTCTGATTTGACTGCTGATTACGATCGGGGTGCGCTGGAAGCATCGGTAAAATGAGTCGAGACAACAGAATGCTTAATTCGTTTGATGAGATGGGAGCTGGCAGGATGTAGGCCTTAACCGGAAAGAAACGTTCATTCGAAGTCGATGACAGTTTTTCATGGTACTCACGGCCTGCGCCTGCGTTATAAATAGAAAACAGCAAGCTGCCATCAGGTTGTTTTTGAAATTGATAAATCATACCATGCCCGCTGCCGTCATCATTCGACCATCCACCCGGCAACATGAAGTCGGATCCTGTGCCTGAGGTCATGATGTCTGTAGCAAAGTCACAACATACAATGGCAAGGGCTGATGTCGTTTGGTGGGAGCTATCTAGGCGATGGATGGCATCTTCTCGGATAACCAGTGCTTCCGTGGCCGCTGCCAGCCTATCCAGTTTTACAGGTCTCAGGCTAAGTGTTTGAAAATATTGATTCAAATAACCGAGCGTGTTTTTAAACGTATTCCCCTGGACACCAAAGCGGCCGCCCAGCTCGGAGTCGAGCAAGATATGCCCAAATATCGATGTATTGATTGCGATTTTTGGCATGATACACGCTCAAAATAAAGGGGTTGATAATGATAGTATAGACTAGATTTGGATAATTGTGGCCCATGACATGAACGCTGCGTCATGGTTAAACGCTGCTGTAATTTACGTGATTTCATTTTTGTGATCATCGGCTTTTTGTTGATGGCGTCGGTGGCGTCTCAAGTTTAGGAACCGAAGTGGTCTTTAACTTTTCATCCAATAACCGAACCCTAAACTCCTTAGTACGGGAATATGTGGTTTGCCTAACCAATATGCGCAAGGCATTCAAAATATCATATAAAATTGGCCTCAAATAATCATCTTCATTCAATATTGTACTAGCTTTATTGATGGCTTCAGTAATGGATTTTGACAACGTCGTCTCGTCAGGCCTTTCTGCTTTACTATAATCACCCGTTAATTGAATCAATGAACCATGCAGTGCTAATGCCGCTTGCGCCTGTCTGTAACATGTTACATCAGTACCTTGTTCTCTCATGGTTAAAAACGATTTAATGATTAGCTCACAAGCCCTAATGCGCAATTTTTCAATGCTTGCCTGTAATGGCTTAGGATTTGCATAGTCTGGCACGGCATTGGTTTTAGCAAAATTTTCAAGAAACACGGCGGCTTTTCGTTCAGACGTGTTCACATGCTGTTTCATCAACAAATCAAGGTGATTATTTAAACAACTAAGCGCTGCGGGTGGCAGTAGAAACTGAGAAAACGAATTCTGGGACAACGTATCTATTTGAAATAGCTGATTAGCAAAGGCAAAGGCTTTCGCTAGCGATTGAAAAACACCCACATCGGCGGGGAGTGCTTCGGGAAACTGACGCTTCCACTCAAATGCAGTCAAGTCATCCAGCGCATGTTGGGTGATGTACACAAACCATTCTGATGTTTTAGCTAATGCTGATTTCAAGCGATTAAATTCAGCCGGGGTGGTTTCACGGTATGGCATAATATGTTGTTCAAAAAATGCCAGTTTCTCGCTTGCTTGTTCATTCATCCAAAACAGCGGTATTTTTTGTTCCACCAAACCGTTAAGATCGCCACTGAAAAAGCGAATTTGCTCCATCAGCGTTAGATAATCGACATTGTTCATCACCACATCAGGGCGGTTGCCTGCGAGCTTGGTGTGTTGCACGGTACTAAGCCAAGTGTCGTCATAGTGCGTAACATCTAGATGCTGTTTAATCCTTTCTGCGTCCTGATTACTGACAATACACGCAGTCAGCTTGCTATTATCCATCCTAAACAAGATGGCATGCACCGGCTTTAAATAAGGCCCGAGCATGTCTTTTTGCCCTCTATATACAGTTGAATAATTGCAACTCGCGAGGATATTAGCGGAAAATAGTATCGATTTTTCATCACTTTTCGGCGGCTGGCAAAGATCATTCAATGTTTTCGTAATTCCCTCAGGGATGTAGCCTGTTAACCTTTCTATCGTGATTAGATCTTCCTTTGTTGCATCCTGAAGCGAATCTGTTTTTTCAGGAAAAACCAAAGCAAGCTGCTCATAATTTGACACCACTAACTGTCGAGACGAACTACAACCATCTAGATAGTATACTTTTCCGTACCGTAAAAGATATGCCTGATTATTTTTAGTCATTTCTTCTAGCCCTTTGAGGCTTAATGGTTCAACTTTAAGCGACGTTTTAATTAGGCGGCGCCCATAATATCCCTGACAAAGTGCTTGCGTAATATGTGAATTATCATCCACACTTATCAAGGACCTATCAAAATGTTCCCCTTCCACCAATTGCTTCTGCTCTTTCAACATCTCACTTTCTGCCTTTAATTCGACCTCCAGATCAGAGGTTCCTCGTGTCGCACGACTCATGGAATTTGGTTTACATAAAGCCCATGATTTATCAATCACGGATTGCATCGCTTTCTCAAGAGGCATTTTTTCATCAAACATCCAAGATCCACAAATCTCTCCCAAACACCTACCCCAATCGTCAAGCAAGCGTGCTCGATTTTGTTCGAGCAACAGTTTGCTGCTCACCTCTCGTGTAATCGCGCCATACTGTTCAAACAGATGGGTTGGTTTGATTTCAACAAAATAACGCTGGAAGGCCATTGCCCACTGATGTTTTGTCTCGATGTCAGCCTCGTCAAGACTCCCGAGGCGTTTCATAAAATCCTGACGCACGCAGTTTTCCATTTTGGAGATAGCTGCAGAAAAATTGTCTTGCGCAAGCTGTTGTTGCTCATTATCGGCCATGGTGTTAATCAAGCCATCAAATGATTCCCCTCGCAAAGCATTTGGCACGATGATTTCAACCGTTTGGTGCTCATCAAGTCCTCGCATCCGCATGCACCCTTGCAGAAAGCTTTGTAAATGTGTTTTTTCGTTAACCAGCACCATGCCGCGACTTTTGGTGGCTTGTTTTAAATCCGTGCCGATGGTGTGGGACTGATCGTAGTAAGTCAGGCGATCTTCTGGTTTGCAGTTTAATTTTCGATTGATTTCATCTGGATCGGTAGTCGCCAGCACGGTCGGTGGTCGTTTTGGGTTGCCTACGTCCAGTGCGCATAACACATCCGCGTCATTGAAATACAGAATGTATTTCATGTCTGTTTGATGCCTGCGCGCAAAGGCTGCCAGCTCGTTCGCCACATCAAGATTCGTGAAACCCGCAAACGTCGCGCTAATGTCGATGATGGCACGGATGTCTTTTCTGTCTTGGAACAAGGTCGTTAAATACTTATCGCAATCTGTAAATTCCACCGCACGCACAGGCGTCAGCTTTCCCTTTAGCACCGCTTGAATATAGCCATCTGTACCAAGGGAAGTCTTGTGATTAAATTGCAGATCTTGATGATACGTGCTGTGATTCCATGGCGTGCCGGACAGGCCCTGCCGGGTATGATAAATATCCGCGTGATTGTAAGCATCGCTGTGTAGTATCTGAATTTCCGTGGTAACTTGCGGGAGGACTTGTGTTTCCAGAAGATCAAATAGCAACGCTTTATTGTGCTTCAAATGCTTCAACAGTATGTTAATCTGCTTTTCATTACGAGGATCAATGCCTTGCAAGCTATACCCGCATCCTTCCAAATAGACCACCACACCTTGTGCCGTAGGGGTTTGATCCATCTGTTGATACAAGGTGAAATTTTGCTGTAATTCAGAACGCGCCTCACGCTGCCATTGTTTTATCACATCCACCAGCAAGTCTTCATTCAGGCCACCCTGCAACATGCCCTGAATGGTGTAATTAACCGTTTCAAGCGGATTCCCAAACCGACTGCGTTCATTCGGCTTTTCATTTGCCGCATAAGGAATGGCTAGCATCCGGTTAAGGATACTTTTACCATATTGCCTCGATGGCCCATAATGCTCCTTGTAGTGACGGCTCTGTGTCTGTGGCAATAAGGTGAGTTGCTCTTTGTAGAACGCAAATGCATCGCGCAAGGCAGGAGGAGCTGCACTCATTATATTTAAGTCCGCCTTATTGCTAAGATAATCCCGCAACGACTCCAGCACTTCATCACCATACTGCACACGTAACTCCGTGATATACCCCTGCAACGGGCTTTGCGGGTGATCAATCAGCGAATCAGGCGAAAATGGCTTCTGCCCCAGAATACCTGCGAATTTATAAAGCATGATGCTATGATGAATAAGGTTCTGGCTGATGGCATACGGGGTGCCCAGCGTGTAATTCAATTTCTTTTTCAACAATAAGCCTTGATGCACCTCATCAATCACCACATCGCCGCTTTGTTTTAATAATCCAGTGATTTTGCCGAGCATGAGAACCTGTTGCCGCCATTGTTCATCTTGGCCGTCTTCTGGACGCGACAACAGCACCTCCAGATATTTAAGCTCCAGCGATTGCATGGCCTCGCCAGTGGTAACCAAGTACGCCTTGTTCGTCATGATTTCAACAAATTGCTGGTAAATTTGTTCTAGCCGATGCGGTGAGCAATCGCTGTCGCGATCAAACTCAAAGCGGTGGGCTTTTTGGTTAAACAAGCGTTGGGATGTGCTATTCAGATCCACATGATTGGTTGCCAATAAGGCGCGCGGAACCTCAACCACCACCAAGTTTAATCCCGTGGCTTTTTTGGCCGCCAACAACGGCAGGATGACCTTCGACTTGCCGCCGCCCATGATGACTTTTTCAACTGACTCCTTAAATCGATGCGGATCATCCGGCGTAGACAGCAAATTCATTAATGCCTCAACTTGCCGAGGTCTTAACAAGATGTTTTCTTCATATTGAAACAGCATCAATCCTGGATCAGTTTGTGCTGTAAGCAGGTTTTCACTCATCAGGATACTGGCAATTTGATCCCAATGCGCAGGATCAGGTGACGTTTTGGCTTGTTCTAACGCATCAAGCAAGCGCGTGACGTGTTGATGCTGTACATCAAGGGCCACACATTCATGAAGGCACGCTTGCAACGCATCGCATTGCTCGATGGATAGACCGGTTTTTTCAATAAAATCTGCACGGTCTGCACGTAAATACAGTTTTCGCAAATCATTTGCCGTGAGCTCATAACGTCGGCCTGCCGCAAGCTCAATGCGAAAGCGACGCGCCAGATTAAGATCTTGTGGCGGTTTATTCGCGAGCATTAACGCACGGTCCCACGCTGTCTTTACCTCATGTTTGAGTCTGGTTTGAAATTCGGTTGCCGAAGTTTGCAAGTCAGTACGTGTTTTACTTTCACCGAATATGGACCGCGCGATTTGACGTTGTGACGCAATGCAATGGTACTTTAACTCACCGGCTGTTTGTTCAGCTTCGCGTAATTGCGCAAGCGCCGGCGTTTCAGGTAAGCTCCTAAGGAGATTATCCAGCGCGCGTTGATAATCTGTTTCTGCACGTGCATAAGCCGTACAATCGATACCTGTCGATAAAGCTGAAACCAGTAACGGCTTCACGTTTTTCGGTGTCATCATGGGAACAGGCACAGGCGTTGTTTGCTTTAGATCTTGCCAGAGCTCTTGGCTATCCACCAGCACCTCCTGGAACACATCCCTAGCTTGATAGACCTCAATAGGTGGAACGAGGCAGCTTCGAAGAATATTGGTTAGCGAAGACAGAAACACCTGACCTATCTGAATAAACGGATTATACCATAGCCGATAAAGAACATTGGTTAAATATGAAACATTTGAACTTTGTTTATTTAAAGGAACATGGCGATGACCCTTTAAATAATCCTGGCAAAACGTGAGTAGTTGTTGTCGATAGGGATTGTCAGGGGAACGCGCAATCTCAATATAACGTGTAAAATAAAGCATGAAATCATCCTCATTAATTGCAGAGGACAAAGCGTCCATGGCTTGCTCAGGCGTCACTACATATTTGGTATTAAGGAGCAGATATTCCCATTTCGCGTTTATATAGATAGACTCACCCTTAGGCAAGCTTAAATTAATCGGAATCAACTCAAGCACAGTAGTTTTTTTCATCACTGGAAGCAGCCACGCCAGGTGCTTATCAATATGCGCGAGCCGTTTGGCAAATTGATCCGGAAAGGCGGCAGGCGCTGACGTCTGAATAGCCAACAAACAATTATATTGAGCAAGCAATGTTTTTAAACTCAAACGCCGTTTTTCAAACCCAAGTGAACCAAGCGCCCTAGGTATCTCTTTTGACACTTCCGGATCATAATAATTTAACAGGCTTTTGCGCGCCGCATCAGGCAACGTATGTTTTTTCTCAAGATGCCGCCCTGTTTTCTGAAATTGGGTATACAAGATGTAAATCGTACCTGGCAAGCCGTCATAAAACGCTTTGATTTGTTGGAAACACAGTGCTTGATAATGGCCATTGGCTTTTGTTAAATCAAACGTCGGCGCAATGGGTATTGCCGGTTGCATCCCTTGCGTTAGAAAATCGGTGAAACACGCCAGTGCTTTGAGCTGACACGCGATATAACGAGGCGTTTTCAGGGTGGCATCTTTTTCTTTTTCTGGATCCAGAATCACGGGCAATGAATTAATAATCCAAGACAAGTAGGTCAATTCCTGCATCGACCCATCAAGACTTAAACGCTGGTTCAAATCATCCAAAACTGCCCAAGCTTTATCAATTTCATGCGTTCCAAGGTAGACATAACACAGATACAAGGCATCGGCAGCCGTATCAGGCTTAGACACGCCATCAACGAACTTATAGCTTATCGTGGTCGCTGACCCTTCATAATGCCACAGCGTGTTTTGCGAAAATTCATCAAACTGCATATATGGAACATGTCCAGAATTATCATGCTTCAAACGATAGTAATCACCCTTCTCGTTTTTTGATATCCTCGCATCCACATAAAAAGGCTGAACCGCAACGATGCATAGTTCGTTTGTGCCATCGGTAAAATGCAATGCGGCAACATCGGGCCCCAACGGTGACGTTGCCGATGGCAACAACGTGTAATTCGTATCAGGCAAGGTAATGTTTTCACCACGAACGGTTAACAATAACCCATAACGGGCAAAATTAACCGTGCCATCTTTACCCGTTGTTTTATCAAGGTTCACACTGATAAAAGCAGGATCCTCAAAATGAACGACGTCTTGTTGGCACGCTTGCATGATAAAACCCGTACGATTACCTTGATAATCCAGTTGCTCTAATTCACCCTGTACTCTCTGCTGATATATCGGGTGTTGATTGCGTGTAATAAACGAAATTCCTTTATCGGTATTAACCCAGGCTTCTGTGCTGCCATCTGTAAGCAGCGCGGGAAGCTTATCACTGTAATTAGCGCTAGCATTGGAACCCAGACCAAAAAGTTGTTGCTGCCTTACCGTTAACGGCTGCAACTCATACCAGTCTGTATTGCCATTCAGTGTCCATTGTCTTTGTACAATAAGGCGCGTGCCCTCTCGTTTTATACGTACATGCATTTTGGACGTGTTGAATTCGAATGTATAGTTGTCCACCCAGATAAAACAGGACGATTCATGCTCGAGTCCTAAGCGGCGCATAATGGGATGCGTTTGCATGTCGTGTGGGACAACACCGTAAGTTTTTTTACCTTTAAATACGCGCCCAGTCTCAGCATTAACGGTATATACATTGGTTTTATCGTCATTTTCCCAAGCATACAAGGGATGCGTACCAGTAAGCGTTAATCCGGTAACATCGAGACCAAGGCTATCCATGATTGGTTTTATAAGTGGCATAATGCGTTGATGCACGTCTGTTGCAGGTATGGTTTGCATCCACTGCCTGAAACAGTATTCCGCGCGCTGCCGTTCAAACCGAGTAGCGGCATCGTCTCGAGTATGTGGATTGGCTTTAGCCTGAATGTAAAAATACGAGTGAAATGCCTCTTTAAACAGACTATCGTCTTTAGGTCCGGCATGCATCTGCTGAAGGGCAATCACCGCTAAAAAATGGTAAGCATGCAAACTGGCAAGTATCGCTGGATCGGTATGTGTTGCTATCAGCGCACGCAACAGTTTTTGATCATTTTCCAAATGTTGCAACGCCAATGCCGGCTTATATTGCGCGGCATAACGATGAAGATAAACACGCATGCGAATAAAAAATATTGCATCATAATTTAACAACGAGTCCTGATTGCTGAACCATTGTAACCCTTTTTGAATAAAAGCATCAAATCGCATCAATAGCGTTGGATCTTCATCAATCGCTTTCATTAACAAGCCCGGCTCAAAAATATTGGCTTCCACGTAGCGCTGATTGTTTGGATCATTGAGTTTACTGAGCTGTCCTTGAAAATAATCGAGTGTGAAATTAATTTGATTTGACGGTGAAGAGCGCAAATGCAGCAATTGACGGGTATAAAAATCGTCCTTGTTAATAATGTGATTAGCCTCGACGTATTTTGATGACAACTGGATTTTATTGCCTTGCATTTTGTGTTTAAATTCTGAATCATCAAAATAACAGAACGTTGAGTAATCTGCCATCAGCGCATATGCAGCTGGTGAGGGATCAAGATTGTATTTATTAGGGGTTAAGTTATCAGCATATCTAACAGATGAATTCATACGGGAAGAAAGACCTAGTGTCTCAAATTCAGAATAAAATTTCTGATCTCTTTGACCCTCCTTCTCCTTCACTTCCAGCCTCAAAGTTGTATGGAGCGTTTTAGGTTTATATTGAAATGGGTTAAAACAAGCAACATAACATCGCTCCAGTCGCACTTGCTGCTGTATTTTATTAATGAGCGCCTGAAAACGCCCTCGATCTAATGTTGACTCGCTGGCAGGCTCACCGTTAGCTTCCAAGAGCTTAAACAAAATATAAACCTCTGTCAGTTGCTCGCCCACAAGCACTTGATTAAGATTACGATGAAGATCAGAATTAGATGAATAGGTCTGGTTATAGAGCTGTCTTAGTTCATCTTTTAATGCCGGTTCCGTATCAAGCAAGGCGTTATAATAGGCTATATAATAATTCTTCTCATCCTTTATGAGCCTATATTCAAATTTATAAAGCGACATCAATTGTGTCAATCGCAGATCAACATCAGGGTCGTTCGTCGCCGTATAAGGGCAATGTTTAAAGATACCTAGAAATCCACCCAAAGTCATATTAATCTCATTATGAAAGCTTGGTTTTTGACGCTGTTTTGCTTGTTGAACATCAAAATAATCACGCAGAGCCAGCAAGCTGCATTGAATCACCAGATGGTGAGGCAGGGGGGTATTGTTTAATAATGTCGCTGTAACCTGCGTGTATAATTGCTGTAACAGCTCGATTTTCAATCCCATGTCTTCAAGCGCTGTTTGCAGCTTGATTTCGCTGTAAAAAGGAATGTCATCATAGAAGTCAGTCAGCTCGACTGTACCAGTATGCGTAATCGGGCGCGTAGGGAGCGGTAACCGTATGATGGCCTGCTCGATTTGTTCCATAACCCACATTGGATCACTGTCTTTCAGCGCTTCACAGCGAAGGATTAATCTGTTCAGGTTTTCTAATAAGCCCACGCCGTTTAAAATTGGCACTGATGGATACGTGCTGGATGCTGTTTCAAGTGGCAGAGCCTCTTCATCAAACGTACGCATAGGGCTCATCTTGATATCCAAACAAAACCTCGCCGGTGTTAGTGTATATCTAGGGCCCGTTGGTATGCCTGCTTCTTGCGTTGAAATCAACGTTTGCAACTGGATCAATTCATCAACAACCCTGTCCTGCTCTTTAGGATCACTAAACACCTGCGGTTGTTTCAGGATTTCAAGGTTATTGATGATGGCATCTTGAATAAGCCCCGTGATTACTTTAGAACGTGGTGGCGTGTGCGTCTTGATAAAATCACGTAATGCATATAATTTAAAATCAAAAATAAACCGTTGATAGTCTGGGAGCGTGTCGAAATTGATTTTTAGCATCTGATGGATGGAACGTTGCGCACAGGTGCCTGAAATTTGACCCGCCGTGGTAACATGTTCTGATAGCAGTTCAGCCGCATGAACAGGACGCGCCTTGAGAGAAGGAATGCTTTTTTCAATGTTCTGATACAGCCTTGTCCCATCAAATAATTGCTGACCGCGATCGGGGTGCTGAGGAAGCCTCGGTAAAATGAGTCGCGACAACAGAATGCTTAATTCCTTAGATAAGATGGGGGCTGGAAGGGTGTAGGCTTTAACCGGAAAGAATCGCTCATTCGCAGTTGATGACAATTTTTCATGGTGATCAATCCCTGCACCTGCGTTATAAATAAAAAACCGCAAGCTGCCATCAGCCTGTTTTTGAAATTGATAAATCATACCATGCCCACTGCCGTCATTGTTCGACCATCCACCCTGCAACATGAAGTCGGATCCTGTGCCTGAGTTGATAATTTCTGTAGCAAAGCCACAACATACACCGGCAAGGGCGGGTGTCGTTTGGTGGGAGCTATTTAGGCTACGGATGGCATCTTCTCGGATAACCAGTGCTTCCATGGCCGCTGCCAGTTCAACCAGTTTTGCAGGTCGCTCGGTGAGTGTTTGCAAATATTGATTCAGATAGCCGAAGGTGTTTTTAAACGTATTCCCCTGGACACCAAAGCGCCCGGCGAGCTCAGAGTCGAGCTCGATATGGCCGAATATTGATACATTGATCACTATTTCTGGCATGATGCACACTCAAGACAGGTGTTGATAGTGATAGTATAGACTAGATTTTGATAATTGTGGTCTAAAAATAGATATGATGGATTTTATGGCTTCATGAAGCGAGCTTTTATAGCTTTATAGGTGGGAACTGCTGGTTACTGATTATAAGAGGAATTCTTTCTTCAATAATCTCCGTCTTGAAATCGTCACTAATGGTATTCCAATCTACAACATCAACCTTATAAGGCAAATCTGACTCTTCAAAATCATCCAGTAATTGAGTCAGGAGGATGAGCGGTAAAGGGCGATGATTGATATCAATAACCAGATCTAAATCTGAAAATTTTCTTGCCGTACCTTTAACGCGAGAACCAAATACCCACACGCTAGCGTGAGATGAAAAGTGATTTAAAAGTATTTGACGAACAATGACCCATTCGTTGGGACGTATGTTAATCTCGTTATGGATCATTACGCTGTTCGCGCTTGCAATGAGGAGAGCAAATCCTGTGCTTCCTTTAGGAATGCAGGGATGTGTTCGAAAACTTCCTGCGCTTTTGTATCATCATAGGTATGACTTGTAATACTCCGATCCCGTCGAAAGCTCTTCCACACTGACAATTCAGATTGTAGCAAACCTCGCTCACACGCGGTTCTAATCAAGTCTGAAAATGACATTTCTTCAATTTCGTTTGGATTAGGCTCTGTTAACATCAAGTAACGTTTAAGCATTTTCCAAGCAAGCTCGTATGTAAATTCAAAAGCTTGTATGGCGGCAGCTCTCATCTGTTGAATTAAATCCTCATGCTGTTGAACAATATCAGAGTGATAGCATGTCAGGCTTTGCTGAAGTTGATTGATGGCTTTTACGAACGCGGATAAATTGAGTTTTTCAGCTGACATGTTGGTTAACCTCAATGACGTCAACCCCACCCATGTAAGCACGCAAGGCTTGCGGAATATGAATATTGCCGTCTTTGTCTTGATAATTTTCCATGATCGCAACCAACGTTCGACCTACGGCCAAACCAGAGCCATTCAAGGTATGCACCAGTTCCATCTCATTCGTTTCTGGATTTCGGTAGCGGGTTTGCATGCGACGTGCTTGAAAAGATTCGGTATTGCTACACGATGAGATTTCACGATACGTGTTTTGACTGGGTAGCCAGACTTCTAAATCATACGTTTTTGCAGCACTTGCGCCCATATCGCCGGTACATAAAGCTAACACGCGATAGGGTAATTCCAAGCGCTGTAAAATCGATTCAACGTGACTTGTTAATTGTTCAAGTGCTTGATATGACGACTCTGGTGTTGTAATCCACACTAGTTCGACTTTTTCAAATTGATGTTGGCGGATCAGCCCTTTCGTGTCTTTGCCATAGGAGCCCGCTTCACTGCGAAAACAGGGTGAATGACACACATAGCGAATGGGCAGGGTCTCGACATTTAAAATCATGTCTCGTACCGTATTGGTAACGGGAATTTCGGCTGTTGACGTTAAATAATAACCAGCGTCCCCTTGCAACTTGAACAAATCTTCTTCAAATTTAGGCAATTGGCCTGTACCGCGCAAACTATCTGCATTCACAATATAGGGTACATAAATCTCCTGATAACCATGCACTTCAGTATGTACATCCAGCATAAATTGAATTAGGATGCGGTGAAGTTTTGCCAGTTGCGACGTCATCACAACAAACCGACTGCCGGTGATTTTTGATGAAGTCGCAAAATCCATTTGCCCTAATGCCTCACCCAGCGCATCGTGTGATTTAACCTCAAAATCAAATACAGGCACGGTGCCCCACCGACGTATTTCCTGATTATCCTGCTCATCACGGCCTACTGGCACAGACGCATGCGGAAGGTTTGGCAGCCGTAGACTGATGTCTTCAATTTGTTGCAAAACAACAGCAAGCTTGGCTTTTTTAGCGATCATTTCATCACCGATACGGCCAACATCCACACGCATTGGTGCAATGTCTTCATTGCGCGATTTTGCAAGACCAATGTCTTTTGAACGTTGATTCCGTTCGTTTTGCAAAGCTTGAGTCGCTACTTGCAAAGCCTTTCGTTGTGCATCAAGCGCCATGAATCCGGGCACATCAAAGTTAAACCCGCGTTTATTCAGCTGCGTGGCGATGTATTGGGGATTTTCTCTTAATAAATGAGGATCTAGCATAGGGCCCTTAGCGCACGATTCCGCGCGTTGATTGCGTTAATGCCTCAATCATAGGTAGCATTTCCGGGCAATCGTCTTTCATTAAATCCAGCTCGAGCAACGCCTGCTGTACAGTTAACCCCTTGCGAAAAATAACTTTATAGGCTCGGCGCAGATGATCGATCGCTGCAGAGGAAAACCCGTGTCGTCTCAATCCTACTGTATTAATGCCACACGCTGACGTTGTGTGACCCGCAATCATGACATAGGGCAACACATCTTTAGTAACATAGGTTGCTCGCGCAATAAACGCATAAGCACCTACCTGACAAAATTGATGAACGGCAGCATACGCACCAATTATCGCATAATCATGCAGTATCACATGCCCGGATAAGGCCGAATAATTAACCATGATAATATGATTGCCCACAAGGCAATCATGACCAATGTGAGAATAAGCCATTAAAAAATTATGATCACCCAACCGTGTCAGTCCGCCACCCTTTACTGTGCCTCGGCTTATCATACAAAATTCACGAATAATATTATGATCACCAATTTCAAGGCGCGTTGCTTCACCCTGATAGGTCACATCTTGTGGCTCATCACCAACGGATGCAAATTGAAAAATCTTGTTGTGTTTACCAATGACCGTTGGCCCTTGAATGACAACATGTGGACCTATCCATGTTCCTTCACCGATCTCAACATCTGCGCTAATAATAGTTCCAGGACCCACTGTGACGTTAAGCCCCAGCTTGGCTGAGGGATGGATTATTGCATGTTCACTTATCACTTTTTTTTATTTCCTTCGCGGCACTCATTAAATCAGCAGAGCACGTCAGTTCGTCACCAACAAAAACTTCACCATGCATCCGCCAAAAACCACGTTTTTGCCCAATTAATTTGACGTGCAAGCGCAACTGATCCCCAGGCGTTACCACCCGTTTGAATTTGGCGTTGTCAATTCCCGCAAGAAAATACAAAAATTCATGCCCTGCTGAAGCGGTTCGCGAGAGATTGGATAAAATTGCGCTCGCTTGCGCCAGTGATTCCAGCATCAAAACACCAGGCATAATGGGGTTACCAGGAAAATGCCCCGTAAAAAAAGGTTCATTAATTGTCACGTTTTTCGTGGCAACAATATAATCAAATACGACATAATCCAAAACCCGGTCAACCAGGATAAAAGGATAACGATGCGGTAATAAATCAAGAATTTTATTAATATCAACAAATCCACTCATGGGAAGGCTCTCACTGTGTCTTTAAAACCAGCAATTCTGGGTAAACAAAACGTAGGGTGGGCAAAGCGCAGCGTGCCAACCAGAATATAACATGGTGGGCACGTCGCTCTCGCTCCTTTGTCCACCCTACATTGTGATGAACAACATTTACTTGATTTCCTGCATAACCTTCGCTGTCACATCCAGTTTTTCTACACTGAATGGTGCTGCATCTTTTTGGAACACTAGGTCATATTTTTCGCTTTCCGCCACTTTCGCAATGGCAGCACGGATTTTATTGTAAAATTCTTCCATGGATTCATTGTGTGCCGTACTCAATTCTTGCTGATACTGTTGACCTTCACGTTCAAACTGTTGCTGCGTGCTAACAATTTGTTTTTCCAGATCTTTTCTCTTTGTTTCGCTCATGATAGCCGTATCACGCTTGAACTTTTCCATGTCTTTTTTCAAACCGTCTTCCATTGCAACCAATTTGTCACGACGTGGCTTGAATTCCTTTTCCAGCTTTTCCTGAATGCCCTTCATTTGAGCTGACGTCTGCATGATCTTTTGTAAATCAACCACGCCGATTTTTGTCCCATCGGCAAAAACACCGCCGCTCATTACCAACATTAACGCGATTAAAACACCACCTATTTGCTTCATGATCCCACTCCCGATTCAAAGAACAACTGACCCTACCAAACATATTTTAATTGGTTCCAAATGCTATCACAATTCATTACGGGTTGCGATATCTAAAACCCTGATGATACCGCAAAGGCAAACGGTTGTATCCTATCCAGCTTTTCTGCATTGAAGGGATAAGCCAAGCTAAACGCCAACGGTCCAAACGGTGAACGCCATTCAACAGAGACACCACCGGAATAACGCATGTTTCCCTGGTTTGTTCCACTTAAAGCAATGGGTGTTCCCTGGATAAATGCATTACCCGCATCAACGAACAAGGTGGTCCGAATGGTTTCTCGACTCAGTGGATAAGGCAATATCACCCCGGCATTACCATTCACAAGGACGTTAGCACCGATTGCATTGCCATTAACGTCTTTCGGCCCCAAGGAATAAGGATCAAAACCACGAACCTGGCCTGGCTGCGCATTACCCCCTGCAAAATAGTTTTCATAAAATGGCAACCCCTGACCGCTATAGCTATTTCCATAACCCGCATTCCCCATTGCAGTAAATATAAACCCATGAATCAAGGGATAATAGCCTCGTGCCTGATAGGATGCTTTATAATAATTCAAAGACTCAGACGTTGCTGGCAAAGCAAACAACAGACCGGCTTGCTGATTCACCCCGCTAGTGGGGTAAGGCATTTGATCATAACTGTTACGATTCCATCCCGATGTTAGCCGTATCTGATTAAAATCTCGTCCAAATTGATTCACGAAATGCTGAATTTGCAGCACCCTGCCGACAGATTGAATACGCAATCCCTGATAACCGTAACCAAACTGCAGGTTATTCTTTTCACCTAATGGGACGTTATAACTGATATCAGAACCATATCGATTGGAGTTGTATGAACTGACATCCAGATTTTTAGGATTGACCGTTTGATAATACACGTCGAATCCTCGCCCTACACCCGTTTTGGTATAGAAGGGATTGTAATAATTGAACGTATAATCTTGCCCCCAATAGCTTGCATTAAAGCCCACGCCAACTGTGCGACCCGTTCCCATAAAGTTATATTGATTAAATGCAGCATTTACCTGTGGTCCAGTTGTACCATAGCCTACGGATGCCGTGGCTTCAGCAGACGGTGCCTCCTCCACCTGCACATCCAGATCAACCTGATTATTAGCGCCAGGAACCGGGGTGGTTTTTATATTAATGTCTTTCAAATAATTCAACAGGCGCAACTGCCGCTCGGATTCCTTGATATTATGCAAAGACAATAAAGCGCCTTCATCCTGGCGAATAATGTTACGCAACACATAATCCGCCGTTTTCGTATTACCATGAAAATCAATACGACGAACATACACATGACGACCAGGATCCACTGCAAACGTGATAAATACGGTTTTAGTCGCCTCATCAATACGGGGTTCCGCGTTAACAGCTGGAAATCCAAATCCCACATCACCAAGTGCTAGCCCAATAGCAGAAATAGTTTCCGTGACTTGTTTGCGCGAAAAAACATTGCCTTTTTTAACCAGAACCAGGGAATCAATTTTTTCTGATGAAAGAATTGTCTTGCCTGTCACGGCAAACCCTGCAAAATGATACTGTGCTCCTTCCTCGATATGGATATTGATAAACACATCTTTTTTATCAGGCGCCAACAGAACCTGTGATGAAATAATATTGAACTTCAAGTAGCCATGGTTAAGATAAAAAGAGCGCAATGCCTCTAATGACGCATCCATTGACGATTTGGAATACTGATCTTTTTTGGAGAAGTAGGTAAACAGATTGCTCGACGACAACACCAACTCCGGCATTAACTCATTAGCGGCGAAATCATGATTGCCGATAATTTTGATTTCCTTGATACGAGACACGCGACCCTCAGAAACCGTCACGTTGATGTTAACCCGATTTTCAGTCAGGTCCGATACGTTGGTTTCAATTCTGGCATTGTATTTTCCTCGTGCATTGTAGGCTTGCTTTAACTCTTTCTCCAGCCGTTCGAGTGACGCGCGCTGAAAAACACGCCCCTTTACCAGTCCTAAATCCTTAAGCAAATCCTTCATTTTATCATTGGGTATTTCTTTATTACCCACAACAGTAATGGACCCAATGGTTGAGCGCTCCACGACCTGAACAATCAGGGTACTGCCTTGCCGTTCAAGCACGACTGATTGAAAAAATCCGGTGTCGTATAAAGCACGAATAATTTGTGGTGTAGATGACGGTCCGACTTCCTCGCCCACCTGAACGGGCAAATAATTCAATACTGTACCCACGCTGACTCGTTGCAATCCGGCAACCTTGATGTCCCGAACTATAAAACCATTTTCAGCATGAAGCTGGGTCGACAGTACCAATGCTGTGGCACAGCATGCGACCAATACAATATTTTTACTTGTTTTTATCATTATCAACCCTTATCTGCAAAATAAAACCATGTCAAATAAAATAACGGAAGAGCCGCTATTAAACTGTCGAGACGATCAAGCACGCCGCCATGGCCTGGAAAAATATGCCCCGTATCTTTTAAATGACATCGGCGTTTCAACATGCTGATGAATAAATCGCCCAACATTGAAATCAACGACGTGAGTACTGCAACCACAAACCAGACAAGCATGCCTGTGGGTTTGAAATAGACATAACCAACGCTTGCAACCAGTATTGCCAAGGCAATACCGCCAAGCGCACCTTCTATTGTTTTACCGGGGCTTACAGCCGGAATTAATTTATAATGCCCCCACTGCTTACCCGCAAGGTAGGCA
Organism: Legionellaceae bacterium; assembly: GCA_038923045.1. Taxonomy (GTDB): domain Bacteria; phylum Pseudomonadota; class Gammaproteobacteria; order Legionellales; family Legionellaceae; genus DDPF01. The sequence continues at coordinate 13,129 of JBCKWE010000010.1, read as the reverse complement.
CCAATATCTGTAGCCCAGACAAGGCAGAGCAAGTACACAATTAAATCCTTACCATGGCCTTGTTGATACAGTTCGCTAATTGCACAGCCAGCCAGCGGCAACAACTTCAAGCCGGCACCGCCTACTACAAAACGATGTCCCCAGATAACCTGTGACGCAGGATACGTCAGGACGGCTAACAGAATTAACACCCAGAAAATCAAATCAAGCATCACCCAGTAATTAAGCCAAAGACTCACGGGCCAAACCAGAAACAACAAGATGGCTATAAACAAGCATTTACTAACCATGTGTTTCACCGGAATTAATTGCAGCCACTCCCATCCGAGTAAAGCCGTGAGCAATAATATAACCCCGCCTAAGAACCACGCACTGGCATAATAAATAGCCAGCACCACCAGCGGCACCAAAATCAGCGTAGTCAACAGCCGTTGTTTAAACATGTTTTTTATCACCGGGTTTATTTTCAATGACTTTATCAATGACGCTATGAATTAATTGACTGGATGTTTTTCCAAAGCGACGCTCACGTAAACGATAGGACACCAATGCTTTCTCAAATTCTGCCGGGGTAAAATCAGGCCAATACACATCAGTAAAATATAACTCCGTATACGCCAGTTGCCACAGGAAAAAATTACTGAGGCGCTGTTCACCGCCTGTGCGAATAAACAAGTCAGGATCCGGCAAATGGCAAGCACTGAGCTGACACGCAAACGTCGTCTCATCGATCTGCTCAAGCGACAAACTGCCTTCAACAACTTGACTGGCAAGCGTTTTTGCTGCTTGCACGACATCCCATTTTCCACCGTAGTTCATCACGATATTCATGATCAACTGATCGTTATTAACGGTCAGACTCTCTGCCATCTGCATATTTTCACGAAGAACAGATCCTAAGCCTGCGCGATTGCCGGTAAAACACAAACGCACGCCCTGTTGATGCAGCTCATTGATTTCTTGTGTCAGCGCCGTAACAAACAACTGCATGAGAAAATTAACTTCCTTCTCGGGACGCGCCCAATTCTCGCTACCAAAAGCCCAGATACTAAGTACTTTGATTCCATTGTCGACACACGTCTTTACCGTCGTCTTTACAGCACCAACGCCTGCAGCGTGCCCTTCAGTGCGCGGCAAACCACGACTTTCAGCCCAACGTCCATTTCCATCCATGATGATGGCGACGTGTTGCGGTATTTTTTGATTCAACCTACTTCTTCCGTCAGCAAAAATGGCCTATAGTCTAACCTCTTTATTGAAAAAGATTAAGAGAAATCAATGCTCAAAAAAACACCGCTGGTTTTAATGATTCTTGATGGCTGGGGATATCGTCAAGAAACCGCCCACAATGCCATTTTAGCGGCCCACACGCCGCAATGGGACGCTTGGTGGCAAACATGCCCACATATGCTGCTGGACGCCTCAGGACTACCTGTTGGCTTGCCCGATGGGCAAATGGGAAATTCTGAAGTGGGTCATATGCACATTGGTGCGGGACGCGTTATCCGTCAGGATTTCACTCGGATCAATGCCGAGATCGCCAAGGGTGACTATGCCAAAAATCCTGTATTCATGGATACCATCGACAACCTGAAACATAACGGCCATGCGTTGCACATTATGGGCCTCCTCTCCGATGGCGGTGTCCATAGTCATGAAAATCACTTATTTGCTTTTCTGAACATGTGCGCACACCGGCAATTTTCAACTGTTTATCTGCATTTATTTTTGGACGGACGCGATACCTCTCCCCAAAGTGCCCTTGCAAGCCTTGCGAAATTACAAGAGCAGTTAAACAAATACCCCGTTGCCACCATTGCTTCTGTAACGGGCCGCTACTATGCCATGGATCGTGATCAACGCTGGGAACGTGTCGAGCCTGTTTACCGTCTGCTTACTGAAGGAATAAGCGCTCCGCATTTCAATACCGCTGAAGACGCAGTTGACTATTTTTATCAGCAAAAAATTTACGATGAATTTATTCCAGCAACCCGTATTGGCACAGGCAGAACCATTCTTGATGGCGATTCCGTACTATTTTTTAATTATCGCGCTGACCGCGCACGGCAATTAACAGAGGCATTGATTTCCAACGACTTCCATGGTTTTAATCGAAAAATAAAACCAAAAATAACCCGCTTCGTCAGCATGACATCTTATTCAAAAGACCTGCCGACATGCATTGCTTTTCCCAACGCGCCTTTACATGACACGTTGGGAGAAATCATTTCAAAGCGTGGGCTACGTCAATTACGGCTTGCTGAAACAGAAAAATATGCCCATGTTACGTTCTTTTTAAACGGCGGTTCAGAACTAATATTTGCCAACGAAGAGCGAATTTTGATCAGCTCACCAAACGTGGCTACGTATGATTTGCAACCTGAGATGAGCGCGCCTGAACTAACTCGCACGCTGGTGGATGCTATCCGTGGACAAACGTATGATGTGATCATCTGCAATTACGCCAATGCCGATATGGTCGGGCATACCGGCGATTTTGATGCCACAGTCCTTGCCATTGAATGTCTGGATCGCTCGATGAGTATGGTCTGGAAGGCCTTAGCTGAAATAGGCGGTCAATTGGTAATAACCGCCGATCATGGTAATGCTGAATGCATGTATGATGAAGCCACTCACCAACCAGACACAGCACACACCAACGAGCCCGTGCCTTTTTTATATGTAGGTAACGATGCTTGGCACGCTGCCTGTGAAACAGGAAGCCTGATTGACGTTGCCCCAACGCTTATGGTCTTGCTGGGCATCACACCACCAACTGAAATGACCGGGCATACGCTATTGGTGAAATCATGATGCGATTGAAACGCCACTCTCAACTACATTGGTGGGCACGCTACGCTTTGCCCACCCTACAATTAAAGTCACGATGTAGGGTGGGCAAAGGAGCGATAGCGACGTGCCCACCAATAAAGTTCAGCGTCACATCACTTAATGCACTCCTGTTCCTTGCTTTGTCACTACTGGTCAATACCGCTTTGGCCGAAAGCCGTGCCATGACTCAAACAAAAAGCCAGCTCAGGCAGCTGGAAAATAAAATGAGCCAACTGCAACTTAACATCAACCACACACACGACAAGCAAGACGTACTCACCAAAGAACTTTCCCATACTGAAAAACAAATTAAGGAAGGGAACGTCGCATTAAAAAAGATACAAGGGCTCATGAAGGCCAACCAACATCAAATCACGACGCTACACCTTCAGGTCAACACATTAAGTGAGCAATTACGAACTCAGCAACATTTACTTGCTGAACACATCCGTGCTCGCTACAAAATGGGCGAATACCAACCGTTCAAATGGCTGCTTAACCAAGAATCGCCAGATGCCATCAGTCGGCTATTAACGTTTCATCAATATTTGGTCAATTCCCGTCAACGCATCATGAAAACTGTGTCCGAAACCAAGCAAACACTCATTTTAAGCCAAAATAAGCTCAATCAAGAGCTCGTTGATCAGGAACACCTGCAACAGCAACTTAATAAACGCCAACAAGCCTTTGATTACGACAAACATCGCCATACAACATTACTTTCATCGCTGAAACGAGACATTAAAGCCCAAGAAAAAACGTTACAGACATGCCAACAGAACAAAGCTAATCTCGCACGCTTGCTTTCATCCCTCGTGCAACAGAGTGTCCTGCAAACACGCCATCCATTCTCTCAAATGCGCCAAAAACTACATCAACCTGTCGCGACAAACAGCGGTGGTGTTCAAAAAATTAATCAGGGCGTTGTGTTTTATGCTGATGCAGGGACACCGGTTGTGTCAGTAGCTTCTGGAAAAATAGTTTTCAGCGACTGGTTAAATGGGTATGGTCTTCTGTTAATTGTTGATCATGGCTGGGGGTTTATGACGTTATATGCCAACAACCAGACATTACTTAAACATAAGGGCGATATCGTAAAACAGGATGAAAAAATTGCGATAGTTGGACATAGCGGCACGTTTAAGCAAAACGGTCTATACTTTGAAATAAGGCAGAGAGGAAAAGCTGTAAACCCACTGGAATGGATGTCTTCGAGGAGAATTTAATGAACTATAAGAACACGTATACCGTCACCATGATTGCGCTGCTAGCCGTTACTTGGCCTTTTTCAGGGTACGGTTTAACAGAGCTGGACCGCAGTCAGCAAGAAGCCAGCATGCAAGAAAGCCATATGCAGGAAGGCAATGCATCATCTATTCCAATGGATGCCGTGCAGCGCTTTTCCAATGCATTGAGTTTGATTAAAAGATATTACGTCAGACCTGTCGATGACAAAACATTATTTGATAATGCGATCCGTGGCATGGTAAGTGGACTTGATCCTCACTCAAGCTATCTTGACGAAGCAGACCTTAAAGAACTGGAAACAGCGACGAATGGAGAATTCGGTGGCTTAGGCATCGAGGTCACCATGGAGGATGGCGTCGTAAAAGTCATTACCCCTCTCATCGGTACACCTGCGTTTAAAGCCGGCATAAAATCGGGTGACTATATCATAAAGCTTGGCTCAAAATCAGTGCAGGGAATGGAGCTGAAAGATGCGGTCAATATGATGCGTGGTAAAATAGGCTCCACGATAGTATTAACGGTTGTCCGCAAAGGCAATACTAAAATATTAACATTTAGCCTGACTCGCGAAAAAATTGAAATTAAAAGCGTAAAAAGCAAGTTACTTGACGGTCAATATGGTTATGTCCGGCTGGCACAATTTCAGGCGCTGACTGACAAGGAAATGAAAGCGGCCATTGTGCAGCTCAAAAAGGATGCTGGTGGCTCGTTAAAAGGGCTTGTACTGGATTTGCGTAACAATCCCGGTGGATTATTAACCTCAGCCATTGATGTATCTGATGCATTCCTAGGCCATGGTGGTAAAAACGACAAGCAAGAACTCATTGTTTATACGCAGGGACGCCTGCCTGGTTCCAAGTTTACAGCATTAAGCACGAATCCTAATGACATTCTGAACAATGCCCCCATGGTTGTCCTGATTAACAATGGTTCAGCATCGGCATCGGAGATTGTTGCGGGCGCACTCAAAGACAACCAACGCGCCATCATTCTCGGCACCCGCAGCTTTGGCAAAGGCTCAGTGCAAACCGTGTTGCCACTGGATGACACGCGTGGGATCAAATTGACAACAGCGCTTTATTTCACGCCGTCCGGCACATCGATACAAGCCAAAGGGATTACGCCTGATATCGTTGTGGAGGAAATCGCGGTGCTTAAAGGCACCGCGCAAGCAAGTATCAAGGACTTAAACTTTACCGAAGCAGATTTAAGCGGGCATTTGGCAAATGGGAATGCAACCCAAAATGCAAACCTCAACCTGCCAACCGTTGACGAAGGTACCCTGCTGCATGAAGATTACCAACTCTATGCCGCATTGACCATTTTGAAAGGTTTGGCTGTAGCGCATCGTTGAGGGTCGTGTCCGGAATAATGTCCTAAGACCCAGAACTTTTAGGCGCAATAAAATACATCCGCATCAAAGACAATGCCTGGTTCATCACCGCGATATCAGGCGTTGCGGATTCAAGAAGGCGAGCTTGAATGTCCGTAATCGTAATCATGCCAGAGGTATACAAGGTGGTCAAACGCTGTCGCTCAATGATGCCCAAGTTGACATAACTGCCCGCCAAAACAAACGGTAACCGCCCTTCCTCCTGCAATAAATTTTGACCAATGCTGTAATCTGAAACTGGATTTTTACAGGCAAACAGGCGCTGAAGTAACGTTGGCACAAGATCATAGCCACTGGTCACATAATTAAACTGCCTCGGTGTCGCGTTGGGACTATGCATGATAAACGGCACACGCGTCTGTGTATCCGTATAATTTCCAGCGTGATCCCAATAATTTTGATGATTATCATTGAATTCCTGCCCATGATCAGAGGTAATGATGATCACGCTATTCTTTAAATACCCCCGTTTTTCAAGTAGACCCAACACGTGCGCCAATTCATTGTCAATAAATTTCACTGCATTTAAATACCGATTGTAATAAGGCCGTGGATCCGTATTATTATTTAATGCCAGAATGCGCGAGCACGGCGTCTGTATCGGTTTATAAATAGCGGGGTAACTTTGATCCTCACAATATCCGTGAGGTGCTGTGTAAAAAAGATGTAAAAAAAACGGCTTTTGATGTGTAGATGTTAAAAATTCAATCGCGTGTTTTGTTACCTGTCTATCCCTATTCCCAGTATCATTTTCTGATCCAGCAAATAGCTCGTCCTTCGATATCCCCATGAAAATAGTTTTATCAAACGGTGGCGTGCTAAATTGGCTCCCCCAAAGAATACGCATCACATAACCGTATTTTTGCAATAATGCCATAAGAACAGACTGTTTTTTTTGCCGTAAAGCGGCTGTCCAATAATTCACGGGGAGTGAATAGAATAATGCAAATAATCCGGCCTGTGTTGAATTGCCACCGCTCATATGGTGCTTGAATTGCCAGCTTTTATCTGCAAATTTCATGGTGTTGGGCATGTATCGACGACGCATGCTATCAGCGCGCAGTGAATCCACACCAATCAAAATAACATTATACGGTTTTGTAGGTCGTCTACATTGCAGCGGATGGATTGGGTAATGTAGGGGTTCATTGGAATACATCGGTTGTGCAAAGTGTTGCTCGGTGTATACTGATAACCTGTCTTTGGCCTGCTGACTGGGCAATACTGAATGAACCAACTGGCTTAAGAGAGGCAAGGCCGGCATCTGAAGACTAAACAGATTATTTTGTTTCGAAATAGACAAGATCACTGTATATGCGCAAAATAATACGCCTCCTAACCAATAAATTGCGATTAGTTTTCCAAACATGAAGCGCTTGGGCAAAATTATTTTTTTCCAAACAAGGGATGCTATACAACATTCAAGCACTACAATTACACTGACGAGCCCGACCATCTCGAACATCTCAAGGTGGGAAAAATCAAATACCCCATGCCATTGTCCACTAAAAATCAACTCAAGCAAGGTTAAATTCAGGTGAAATTTAAACATCGTGTAAACACGGCTATCAATAATCAGCAAAATCACACTGGCGATGGCTGCCAGCACACTGACTGACCAAATCAAACGTTTATTCGGTATGGATAATGCGACCATAAAAACCATCACGCTGGGAATGAACGCTAGAAACATCATAAAGGTCAGGTAATTTAATACCGTAAAAAAACAGACGAACAGGGTTCCGAACCAGGTAGAAAAATCAGCGACACTATTATGGAATACTGTAGATGAGGCAAAAATAGATCTTAAATAGCCAAACCCAATCAACCAAAAAACGAGTGTATTGACTATAAAATACCACACGACAAAACGATAAATGGGTTTGTTCACTTTAGGGCACAACCAGTCACGGCCACTATGAATAGCCAACCCTTCTCTCCCACCTGTGGAAGAAGGGTTGGGGATGAGGGTAGTCGAACCTTAAATGGCACCATCTTTTTTAGTACGTTTCTCAGTTCGTTTTTCAGCAGCAGATTTCAGCGGCTTCTTTTTTGTATCTTTCTTTTTATCCATGCCCTTACTCATTTGAATCCTCACAGTGGTTTATACACCCGTTAATTTAACTCCTTTCACTACTATTTGGCAAGGGGGAACGAATGGGGTCGCAGGGCTGTGCTGAGAGCCTTGAATGTTCATGCACACCATCAAAATTAGCTCACGCGTGGGTGATTATGATGGGGCCGCCCCTGTGATCATAAAACACTGATGAATACGCTGATTCCGCTTGAAATCCAGAGCTATCGTCTCCGCACTAATATCACGCACGGTGTATTGCCTGCTAATTTCAGGTGACAATTTAAACTGCCTTAAATTAGTGGAAAAATACAACAGACCATTTGGACGTAGTAACTTCATGGTCGCACCAATGAGCGATTCCTGATCACGCTGAATGTCCAGCGTCGTCGTCATGCGTTTTGAATTGGAGAAACTGGGCGGATCGAGGAAAATAACGTCGAATCGATCGGTGGTTACAGTTAACCATTCAAGGCAATCGTATTGAATAAATTGATGCCTAGACATGTCCACATTATTCAATCTGAAATTATCCTCAGCCCAGGCGAGATAGGTGTTTGATAAATCAACGTTCGTGGTCACAGCGCCTGCTTTTGCGGCATGCACGCTGGCCGTTGCGGTGTAGCAAAAACAATTGAGAAAGCGGGTGCCTTTCGCCAGCTTCGCAAAGCGCAATCGTAGCGGGCGATGATCCAGAAACAAGCCTGTATCTAGGTAATCATACAAATTCACGTTAAATTTGACGTCTCCCTCCGTCACCACCATGGTGCGCCCAACCTGAGCCATTTTTTGATATTGATTCTTGCCAGCTTGCTGCTTGCGACGTTTAACAACCAGATTCGCACTTGGAATTCCCAGGGCGCCAGGGGTGGCCCGAATCACATCCAGACTGCGCTTTTCTGCCCTGTGTGCATCAATCGACGCAGGGGCTGTGTATTCCTGTAATACGGCATGATCATTGTATAGGTCTATTGCAAATGAATATTCAGGCAAATCAGCATCATAAACACGGTAACAACTAATACCACTGCGCTTCGCCCATTTTTGCAAATGGCTGGCATTTTTTTGCAAACGATTCGCAAACATTTGCGCACCCGCTGACAATCGACCTGGCTCAAAGCACCTGAGCTGATTCGCCGCTTCAAGTGCGACACAATATAATTTGCATTCGAGGGCACCGTTATACAAGGTGTACGACTTGGCCGCGCGTAAACCCATGGCCTTGGCAAGCATCGGGTTTGACGTCAGAATAGCCGCTTGCCATCCTTGATAATGCGTATGTAAAACAAAACCCAATTGTTGATAAAGCGGAATGAGTTGGGTTGCATCACTCAGGCGCTCACCATAAGGCGGATTGCCTATCAGCAAACCGTATTCACCGGATGCCTTGCATGCCTCCAGTGGCAAGCAGGCAAAATCCACCAGATGCGATACGCCCGCGCGTTCGGCGTTAGCGTGTGCAAGTGCTATAACATCTGCATCTATGTCTGTGCCACGGAATTTTATGGCTATGGGTTTAACCGCTTTTAATGCCTCTGCCTGTACTTCATCCCACACCATGGGTTGATGTTGCGTCCAATGCTGAAATGACTGATCAAGCCGCAACAAGCCAGGCGCTATATTGGCCGCCATCATGGCCGCTTCAATGACTATCGTACCGGAACCGCAAAATGGATCATGCAAGCTCGCGCCCTGGGCTGCCAACGCAGGCCATTTGGCACGAACCAGCATGGCTGCGGCAATATTTTCTTTCAGAGGTGCGATTCCGGCTTCAGTACGATATCCACGCTGGTGCATGCTGTAACCCGTCAAATCAAGACTCACGGTAAGCGTGTCATACTTCAAATAGGCATGCAGCCGAATTTGTGGGTTCTGACGATCAATTACCGGGCGTACACCTTGTGTTTCGCGAAAATAATCAGCAATCGCATCTTTTACAACTTGCGCGCCGAACATCGTATTGCGAATTTCGGGCGATTCGCCATGGAATTCAATGCCAAGTGTTTTATCAGGAGAAAATACAGTCTGCCAAGGATACTTATGGCATAAATCATACAGTGTTCCTTGATTGAGGGCATCACCAATGAACAGAATCAACTGCACGCGATTTGCCAGTCGCGACCACAGGCACAGATGATACACAAGCGCTAAATTCGCTATGCCAAAAACCCCTTGCGGGCTGACGCGGCTAACGGGCATCCCTAATGTTTTAAGCTCTTCTTCCAGCAGGTATTCCAGCCCTTTAGGGCAGCTGACAAACAATGAATAGTTCATGATGGCATGTCTCAATTAATTTTAAATTAAATACGGTCTCAAATAACGAAACAGGGCTTTGCTAGCGCCCGTGGGCTTTTCTTTTGATTGTTCATCAACGGCTTTTTTAATCAATTGTCGCAGCGGCTGTACATCGATGGTAGGATAGGCTTGAATCAACACGGTTAAAGCTGCTTTACCATCATGAATCAAACGCTCGCGCCAATGCTCTACGTCATGGAAACGAGCCGTTTGCGCACTGTCTTCCGCTTGTAGTTCTGAATAGGCGGCGATAATTTCCTCATACGGTGCCGAGCGCATCAATTTGCCAATCAATTGTGCCTGGCGCCTGATGGCACCATGGCTTTTCAATGCACGCGCCTCAATGATCGCGCGCTTTAGCCCATCAGAAAGCGGCAACAAATCCAATTTTTCCATGCTCAGTGCAATGAGCTCAACACCGATTTTTCTCAAGGCTTCCGCCTCGCGTTTCTGTTGTGATTTACTTTTCAGTTCGTCCATATCAAAACCAGGTGCAATAAATTTGAACTAATTATACGTGGATATTGGGATCAATGCATCTTTATTCATGCTCCTTGAATGCAAATACGTACGAGCAATCACAAACAGGTTGTACGTTACGATGGAATTGCTCACTATATTACACCCCCCTATCAATCTAGAGCTGGATACGGGATTTAAAAAAGAATGTAATAACAATCCCTATCAACATAACCACCATTAACCAGCCTATGGCATAAAAACAATCATTTAATGCCAATGAAGCGGCTTGTTTATTCAGATAAACATTCAATTGCTCCAGAGTCGCCTCATTTGAAAAATTAAATTGCTTGGCATGAATCTGAAATTGTCGTGTGATGTCTGACAATGGCGTGAGCGCGCCGCCTAAGCGCAAATGATAAAACACTTCATGTCGTTGCCATAAAATATGGTATAAGCCAACGCCCAATGCTGATGCAAGTACTCGGATGACATGAAAGAAATTGATACTCTCAACCAGCATTTTGTCGGTTAATTTGTAATACATTAATTGCAATAGAGGGGGTAAAAATATAGGCATCACTAACCCAAGTAATACCCGTGCTATAACAATACGATTAAAATCGATATCCCAGTTAAACCATGATGAATAAAAACAACATGCGATGAAACAAATAACCCCCACAATAATTTGAATTCGTGGATCATATTTTTGGAAGGATGGAAACAGGCGAACACAGATACCCAGCGCCATAATAAAAAACAATAAAGCTATCCAGTTCGGCGTGTAGTTGAGATCAGCAAACAACCAACCGGTAATCATGGAAATGCTACCAAAATAAGCTGACAAAATAAGTGCCATTATAATGGCACTTCCGCTGATATAGTAATTTTTAAGGAGTTTAAAGTCTATAATTGGGTAATTAGACCAGAAAAAATTTCGCACTAAAAAGCAAACTAAACTAACACCGCCAATGATCACGAGAAGGGTAATGCCTGATGAGCGAAACCAGTCGAACTGTTGGCCTGTCACCAATGCAGATGGCAAAAATAGCACCCCTATAAAGTAAAAAAAATATTCCAACTTATCAAAAGAGCAAGATGATGTCGGGGTATTGTAGGAACTAAGCTTGGATCCCAAATGTAGGCTTAAAAGCGTGCAGATCAATGTTGTTCCATAAAATATTGTCCGCCAATTATAATTAAAGCCAATCACACCGCCTATTGAAGCCCCCAGTAATGGCGCCACAGAAAAACAAACAATAAGCAATAGTTGGGTTCGTTGCGAGCTACCATCAGGAATCCTAGGTATATAGTAGGTCGTGATAAGGGTTAGTAAAGGGCCTGCGGCAGCCCCTTGCAAAAGTCGATACAAAATGGCCATGGCATAACTGGTTGACAGAGCACAGCCTAAGGAAGACGCTGCGAACAACAGTAAACAGTACGTAAATAGATTGCTTTGTGATAAGCGGGTCATTTCAGGCTTTCCTAGAGGAATAGTCAGCGCATTGCCTATGCAATAAAAACTAATACCGTATGATTCGATAGCTAGACTGCCGCCTAAGTCACTAACCATGTTTAAACCGCCGATTAGCGTTATAGTCATGCTTAGCATGACTATAAATAACGTCATCAGTATCGAGTATATGACCATGTTAATTTACCGAATAGTGTTGCAGGCTATAATAATTTAAAGCGTATTGTTTCAGGTTGGGATCCAAATTAGCAGCAATAATTTTATTGATACGTGCTGAAGCACCAACTTCTTCTTTTTGAAAAATAGTCGTGTCGTAATTAGGTGATCCTTTGGCAGATAGTGGAACCAATCGACCTGATTGCTGGGAAATATTGGTTCGGACTTCCATTGATAATCCAAGCCGCAAAGGATGATTTTTTAATTCATTTCCATCTAAAGCAATCCGTACAGGGAGTCGCTGAACAATTTTAATCCAGTTTCCCGATAAATTTTGAGGTGGCAATAAGCTGAACACATTTCCCGCTCCACCAGGTAGTCCAACCACTTTACCATGAAAAATGACACTGTCGCCGTATAGATCCGAGGTGATTTTAACCGGCTGGCCTATACGGATTTGTTTCAACTGTGTTTCCTTATAATTGGCATTAACCCAGATTTGATCCAATGGAATAATGCTCATCAATGGTTTGTCTGGTTTTACCCACATCCCAACCTGTATAGTACGTTGCGCAATTAGGCCATCAATGGGGGCATAAATTTTGCAGCGATATAGTCGAACCCAAGCATTTCGTACTTGTTGCGCTGCCCCTTGAATAGATGGATGGTTTGGTATAGTCGTCCCTTGTATAAAAGACAGGGCTTTGTAATAACTGCTTTTTGCTCGTTTAAAGCCAGAAATACTTGCTTGCAAATCATCTTGGGCATGTTGGTAATCCTCTAGGGAAACGCCTTTAGCGCCAATAACTCCTTTTCGATGTTTATAATCTTGTTGGGCTTTGAGTAGTTTTGCTTTTTGAACGCCGATTTCTGCTTCCAGCACAAAAACGTTGTGAAAAGCTTGGCACACTTCGCGAACAACACGCGCCAATTCATTTTCAGCCTTTTGCAAAGCTATTATTGCGTCAGTTTTATCCAGATTAATGATCACCTGCCCTTTTTTCACCAAGAAGCTATCATCTGTAAAAATGGCTTCAACAAAGCCTTCATGCAGCGCTGTAATGTAAATTTGATTGCCTTGTACATAAGCATCATTGGTATAGACTTGCGTGCGCCAAACTAAAAACCACATTAGAAAAAGCAGTAATATTGAGCATAATATCCCCCATCCCCAATAAATTCGTGTCACGCGCTT
>JBCKWE010000009.1:0-48001 GCA_038923045.1 Legionellaceae bacterium | reverse complement strand
CGAAAACACATCTTTCACAACTACTTGTGCAAGTTTCGACAGGTGATGATATTATTATTGCGAAAGCAGGTATTCCCATTGCAAAAATAGTGTCGATATTCCCTCAAAAAATCAAGCGCGTACCAGGCGCCATGAAGGGTCAGATTAGAATATCTGACGACTTTGATGAACCTCTGACCGATGACATTTTAAAATTATTTGGGGTTTAATGAACTTCCAATCACTATAAAGCATGTGAAAGGCCTAAAAGGATTAATGAATTATCATCGCGATCCATTTGATAGAATCATGATTGCTCAGGCAATGGTTGAACCGCTTCAATTTTTAACCTGTGATCAAACATTGCAAAAATATTCTACATTAGTTGAATTGGTTTAAGGACTTAGGGTTTTTAATAAACAAACTAACCCATTCTTTCAAAACCGTGCAAACTGACTAACATTAAACCAAATTAAAATGGGACCGCCCCGTTTCTGGGCTATCTCTATAGACTAATGATTGTTTTTAATTTACAATTAGGAAATTTAAATCTCAACTTAGTGAAATTACATGCAGATACCCCCTATTTTTAGATTATTAACTGCCTTATCTCAAGGCTATGGCGTTTCACAATTTTCTTCTTATGGACAAGAGGTGGCGGCGGGTGGCACAACCAATAAAATATGGACCTTCCTTATTCAATATATTCTTATATTAGTTGCTTTTTCACCCTTGTATTTCATTTTTCCAGCCGCATCCTTCACGCTTAATGTTTTATACTATTCATCGATTGGCGTCGCAGCAGCGCTAAGCTATATTGCATCTATTTGCCACATGAATCAGGTTCAACAAAATACGGGTGATATAAGCAACGTACAAACGCTTCCCTTTGATTTGCATAAAAGCCAGAATTTTACGCGACTGATGTTATTTTTAAATTTAAAGCTTACTTATGCACTGTACGCTTTATACGCCGCCGTTCTTCTTTTGTGTCTGTACGCGGGCTTTTACCTTTTCCCAATTGCGTCTGTTTGTATGATTATTACTGATCAACTTTATCAGAAACGCTGGTTTCCTAAATTTCTGGAAACCCCCTATTTTTTATTAAGCACATGCCTCCAGATCTCTGTGGGCTTTGGTTTTAGTAATTGGTTTTGGATCGGATTGAATGTTGTAAGCGTTACTTTTTTCATTTGGGATTATGTTCAGACACATGTCAGAGGCGTACAAAGTGCATCGACGCAATTTCCAATTGCATCAGAAGATCATCAATTTTCTTTTGATGAAAAATCCAATCAAAACCATGAAAGACCCGCTAACAGAGCAGAACTATCGAACCTTTTAAATCAACTTCAAAATTCCGGCATCAAGGTCACGTTTAATCATTTTCGACACGCGTCAGTTATCACAGACCAATTGATTGGCAGAGCGCCTTGCATTGACTTCGAACAATACAACACACTTTTTAATCAATTGGATTTTGCGTCGCTTTCTATCCAAAATTCGATTCTCAATGAAATGGCGCTTCATGATAAATTCCATCAAAAATCGTTTGATGAACACCGAACTACGTTAAATTTACCCGCTAATACAGAGGACGTTGATGTTCAAATTGCTTATTTAAAGCAAGAAATGGGCGTGGCTGTCGAGAGATTAAAAAACCCGTCTTATAAAGCATTAAATAATCAACAAATGAATATATTGGTTGGACAAGCTCGCATGGTATTAGACGCTACGTTAAAAACTAAAAATAACGCTGACAGACAAAACATCTTGTTATCCGTTGCAATTCGAACAGGAAATCATTGTAATCGTATGTATATTGAGACGTTTTCGGAGTTATTTCACGCCCACGCATATAAAAATGCGCCATTAACGCTAAGAGATAACGCTGCATTACTGGCACAGTCCGTGCGAGAAGATCAATTTAAAAAATATTATTATCATACTCTGCCCATGCTACGAAACTATCTAAAAAGCATAGGGAGTCCAGGATATTTGTTGTCAGCTGATAGAAATGATTATCACGCCTATGAGAATTTCGCAGTTCAATATGGTGGTTTTTTCTATTTACAAAATCAGTCTTTGTCTATACGTGTCCGAGATCCCATTGATATTTTGATGGATTATCTTAACAAGTATGGAATCTTGAAAGTCATTGGTCCAAAATGCCTGTTTTCAGACCATTATAATGGTGAGTGCCTGATTGATGCTGTTGTTGATGGTAGAGGTAAACTTCACAAGGTTTTTCAGGAATGGTGCTCCACACTATATCCGGGCGAGACAGGGGCATATATTGATTTTCTTTTTGACGACGATATGATGCCTCTTAGTGAAGACACATCACACATCAGAGCGTTGGCTAAACTCATGTTACTTGATCTGGGGCTGGTCGAATTAACAGAGCCTTTTCTCAAAATAAGCACGGTAGCAGAGACATCAACGTATAGTAAACTGTTGACGATTTTTGGTTTTGATTGCCATACAAGGCCCACCCCATCACCAGTGCCATCATCAACGACAACAGGATGGTTTGGTAATTTGTTTAGTCCGCCGAGACCAACACCTGAACCGGTTTCTCAAACAAACTCTCAGAGCTTTCCATGAGCATAATAAGTCATGGCTTGGTTTTAGGTCGTTATTCCTAGCATGATCTTATCAACAAACTCAAGTCTATCGCCCGCACTGACTTGGTTATCGCCCCCACCGAAACATAATCAACGCCTGTTTGTGCAATCGTGGCTATCGTTGATAAATCAATGCCACCGGACGCTTCCAGTTCACACCGTTGCTGATTCATGGCAACTGCCTCCTCCAGCATCTGTACATTAAAATTATCCAGCAAAATACGATCAGGTCTTGCGTCCAGCGCTTCACGCAATTCATCCAGGGTTTCAACTTCGATTTCAACCAGCAAACCAGGTGTTCCAAGTCTAGCCTGCTCGATGGCTGCAGGTATGGATCCGCAGGCTTTAATGTGATTTTCCTTGATTAGAAAGGCATCGTACAATCCCAGCCGATGATTAGTACCACCCGCACAGGCAACCGCGTATTTTTGCGCAAGCCGTAAACCTGGCAATGTTTTTCGTGTGTCCAGCAACTTTGTTTTGTAGCCCTGCAATGCCTGTAAATAATAATGCGTTTGTGTCGCGGTTCCCGAAAGCGTCTGTAAGAAATTCACGGCAGTACGCTCTGCTGTCAGAATACTACGTGCCAAACCGTGTATCTGGCAGAGGGTTGTTGGCTTATCGAGCCATTCACCCTCTGCTACTAGCCATTCCACAGTGATTTGTCGATCGACTTCTGCAAAAATGCAATTAACCCAAGGTTGACCGCAAACCAACATCCTCTCACGTGAGAGGATGACGGCATCAACGATTTTTTCAGCAGGGAGTAAGGCGGCGGTTACATCCCCTGTGCCAATGTCTTCGGTTAGGGCGCGTTGAACGTCAGCCAAGATTTGGGCTTTGTCAGGCGTCATGTTGTTACCCTTTTTGTAAAGCGCACTTTCAACCACGGTGGCGCTATCAACGTTGTCACAATCACCATTAGAATAATGGCGGAAAACAGCTCGTCTGATATAACGCCGAGCGTTCTACCGATAGAGGCAAATACCAAACCCACCTCGCCGCGTGGTAGCATCCCAATGCCAATCAGCATTCGGTCATCCTTACGATTCGCACCGAGCCCGCTGATTAGTTTTCCAAGCACAGCAGCCACGATCAAGCCACCCGCAATCAGTAACACATGCCTATCAAAAAATGACTCGAGTTTAACCTGTATTCCAATCAACATAAAAAACAACGGCGCCAAAATAGATTCCAACGGCGCAATCAAGTTGCGAATGCTCACCGAATGCTCACGTTCGCGTGACTTAAACAGACCATCATGAATAATAATCCCTGCAACAAATGCACCAATAATGGTTGCCAATTGCACCCGCGTTGCGAGCCAGCTCATGCACATCAGAAACAAAAAAGCCGTAAATAACTTGGCATCAAATAACTCAAACGAACTAAATAACACCACCATTTTTCGTAATACCCATGGGCCAAGCCACAATGCACCGATAATAAACACAGCTGCCAGTAAAATCACTTGAGCTATGACCAACGCATCAAATGCACCACGGATAACAATACTGCTCACAATAGCCAATATCATCAAACCTAAAATATCATCGATCACAGCAGCTCCCAGAATGGTTTTCGCTTCCCGCGTGCGTAATATTTTCATGTCCTTCAAAACACGTGACGTGATGCCAATGCTGGTCGCGGACAACGTGGCCGCTACAAACAGATTCGCAGACAAGGCTGATTCCGGCTTTAATAAATACATGGCCAACAAACCCAACAGGATAGGGGCTATTACCCCAATCACGGCAACTTGAATGGATTCACGACCGGTGTCTTTAAGTGCGGAAAGTGAGCTTTCAAGCCCCACCATGAACAATAAAAATATCACGCCGTAACGCGAAAATATGTCCACCACATAGGCGATTTCAAACAATTCCGCGCCCTTGCTGCTGCTTAAGGCAGATATCACATGTCTTGCCGAATGCGGATTGGGAATAAGGGAGGTCACCGCTTCGGGAAGAGGGGCACCTGAGAATACGGCGGTCATGATATGAAATATTGCCGACCCTTCGCGTAAAACAACCGCCAATGGCATGCCAAAAAAATAGCACACATTACCGACCAAGACGCCCATCAAAAGTTCGCCCAGTACGCCTGGTTGATTTAGACGGCTAGCGAGATAACGCCCAACCACCCCGAAAAAGAAAATCAGCGTGACCCAAAGAATAATTGGCGCTACCGGATCGAGGTGACTGGTTTCAAGCATCATTGCCTTGTTGCCGTCGCGTGCGCCGCGCCAAGAAACAAACACGTATCCAGCACGGAGTCCGGGTTTAATGACAAACTGTCTATCCCTTCCTGCATCAACCATTCAGCAAAATCCGGATGATCAGATGGCCCCTGCCCACAAATTCCAATGTATTTTCCTTGTTTTTTACAAGCAGAAATCGCCATGTGCAGCAGCGCCTTGACAGCCGGATCACGTTCATCAAATTGCATGGCAACCAGACCAGAATCACGATCTAGGCCAAGTGTTAATTGCGTCAAATCATTTGATCCTATGGAAAACCCATCAAAATACTGGAGGAACTCATCGGCTAACAAGGCATTGGAGGGCAGTTCACACATCATGATAATACGCAAACCCTCGCGACCGCGTTCAAGCCCATTCAGCTTCAATGCAGCCATTACCTTGGATGCTTCCGTCAAGGTTCGCACAAACGGAATCATGATTTCAACGTTCGTGAGTCCCATGTCTTCACGCACACGTTTTACCGCCAGACATTCCAGCGCAAAACAATCGGAAAAACTGTCTGAAACATAACGGGCCGCCCCTCTGAATCCCAGCATGGGATTTTCTTCGTGCGGCTCATATAAACTACCCCCCGCAAGGTTCGCGTATTCGTTTGATTTAAAATCAGACAAGCGCACAATCACAGGTTTTGGATAAAATGCGGCCGCAATGGTGGCAATGCCTTCTTTCAAACGCTCGATGTAATAGTCCACGGGTGAGGCATAGGCCACTGTTTTTTCATCAATCAATTGTTTTAATGCCGGATCAGTCAATGTGTCATAGTCCAACAGGGCTTTGGGATGAATGCCAATGCTGTTGGCGATCAAAAATTCAAGACGGGCAAGGCCAACGCCATCATTCGGTACGGACTGAAACGCAAAGGCGCGGTCTGGATTGCCTACATTTAACATGACCTTAACCGGCAATTCAGGCATGCTCTCCACGTCGAGCGTGACGTGCTCAAATGGCAGTATACCTTCATAGACATAACCCGTGTCACCCTCAGCACAGCTCACAGTCACCATGGCCCCATCATGTATCTTTTTTGTGGCATCAATACAGCCAACCACGGCCGGAATACCAAGCTCGCGTGCGATAATAGCCGCATGACACGTACGTCCACCGCGATTCGTGACAATAGCCGAGGCACGCTTCATCACAGGTTCCCAATCAGGATCAGTCATATCAGACACCAGCACATCCCCTGGTTGCACACGATGCATCTCACTGACATCCTTGATAACCCGAACACGACCCTGACCAATGCGTTGACCAATGCTGCGCCCTTCACATAAAATAGGACCTGTTTTGCTCAGCGTATAACGCTCAAGTACTTGCTTGTTGACACGACTTATGACTGTTTCAGGACGCGCCTGCAAAATATAAAGCTTGCCGTCCTTGCCATCCTTAGCCCATTCAATATCCATAGGCCGGCCATAATGTTCTTCAATAATTAACGCATGGTGCGCCAATTGTTCAATTTCAGCGATGGTTAAGGAAAATTGTCGTCTTGCCGCCAGATCAACATCCACGGTTTTTACTGTACTTGCTCGCGCTGGATCATCGCAATACACCATCTTGATTGCTTTTGTGCCCAAATTACGGCGGATAACAGCGGAATGTCCTGAACGCAAGCCTGCCTTGTGGACATAAAACTCATCTGGATTAACGGCTCCCTGGACAACCATTTCGCCCAGTCCATAGGATGAGGTAATAAATACGACCTGATCAAAGCCTGACTCCGTGTCAACGGTAAACAAAACGCCACTCACCGCCAAATCACTGCGAATCATTTGCTGAATACCAGCAGACAAGGCAACATCCTCATGCGCAAATCCATGATGAACACGGTAGGCAATGGCACGATCATTGTATAACGACGCATACACCTGTTTAATGGACAACATGACGGCTTCAACACCGGTCACATTCAAATAGGTTTCTTGCTGTCCTGCGAAAGACGCATCAGGCAAATCTTCTGCCGTGGCTGACGACCGCACCGCCACACTAAAATCGCCATGTCCGATTTTAGCAGCCAATGCAGCATAACTTGTACGCACATCACGTTCAAGTCCCGCAGGAAGGTCTGTATTAACCATCATTTCACGAATTTGTTTGCCCAACGTTGCCAAGCGCTGCACATCATTGATATCCAAATCGCTCAACAAGGCATAGATTTTTTTATCCAGACCTCCGTGAGCCAAAAATTCACGAAACGAATCCGCCGTGGTTGCAAAGCCTGCAGGTACTGCAACACCGATCGTTGATAAATGACAAATCATTTCCCCAAGGGATGCATTTTTACCACCCACCTGATCCAGGTCGTGCAAACCGAGGTGTTGAAACTCAATGGTGTGGTGCTTAAAATTAATTTCGTGCGCGCTACCTGCCATAACTACTCCAAAGTACCTATAAATAGGCAGCCATTCTACTGAGAGGCCGTTGAAATTTCAACTCGGTCGCCTAACCCAACAGCCGCACTCTCTCTCGCCTGCATCGAGGCCACCATCAACTGCAGTCTCGTGCGCCCATTGTATTCATTAATATCCAGTTTGTATGCCGCATGCATATAGCGTGCACGGTGATTTGGCCATTGCTTTAAATCAATATTAAATGCAATCGCATCCAACGGTTGGGAGCCAGGCTCTCGTAGCAATGTTAATTTCAAATGATTTTGCCCAACAAGGCGTTGTTCAAGGATTTCAAACACATCATCAAACAGTGGCTCTGGAAACTGCTGTCCCCAAGGGCCGGCATTTTGCAACACATTAGCCAAGTCCAGATTTAATTCAGAGGCAAGCAGCGATCCATCACTTAACAGTTCACCTTGGCATTGCGTTTTATCAATATGCCTAGCTACTTCATGAATCAATGCCTCCTTGAACGCGGGGAACGCTTGCGGGTGCAATGCAAGTCCCGCCGCCATGGCATGCCCACCAAATTTCGTAATTAAGCCTGGATTTTCTCTATCCACAGCCGCCAACACATCACGGATATTCAAGCCAGGAATTGAACGCGCAGAACCTTTCATCTCGGTTGCACAGCCTTCGGCAAAGGCTATAACCGGACGATGATAACGCTCCTTCAAACGACCGGCCAAAATGCCAATCACGCCCTGATGCCAAGACTTATCAAATAAACACAAGGCTACAGGCAGTGACTGTTCAGCGTTTAGCGCTAGTTTATTTAACGCCACCATGGCTTGATCTTTCATTTCAGTTTCAATTCTACGCCGCTCAACATTTAATTCATCCAGTTGACGGGCAAGCTGGCATGCCGTTTCAAGGTTATCACTTAATAAACAGTTAATGCCTAACGACATGTCATCCAATCGACCCGCTGCATTTAGTCGAGGGGCAATGGCAAACCCTAAATCACTTTCGCGCAACTTTTCAGGCTGCCTGCCGGCGATTTTAATCAAGCCTAAAATACCTGGACGACACAAACCCTGACGAATGCGTTGCAAGCCCTGATAAACTAAAATACGGTTATTTTGATCCAGTGGCACCACATCAGCGACCGTGCCTAACGCGACCAGATCAAGAAACATCGCCATATTCGGCTCAACCCTGTTCATTGATTGAAACCATCCACAATCAACCAGGTGACGGCGAAACGCCAGCATGACATAAAATATAACGCCAACACCTGCAATGGCTTTACTCGGAAATTGACAACCCACCTGATTGGGATTAACAATCGCGATTGCATTCGGCAGCGTGTCAGCCGGTAAATGGTGATCCGTAACCAACACATCAATACCGGCCGCATTGGCCGCATCAACGCCCTCAATACTGGCAATGCCGTTATCAACCGTAATAATCAGGTGAGGCTGCCATTTTTGTGCAACACCAATAATGCCAGGCGTTAAACCATAACCAAATTCAAAACGATTTGGAACTAAAAAATCAACATGCAAAGCACCCATGGCGCGAAGGGCTGCAATCGCCAAAGCAGTTGACGTCGCACCATCGGCATCAAAATCACCCACAACCAAGATTCGTTGTTGCTCACGCAATGCCGTCTCAAGGCGCACGCAGGCCTTATCAATGTCGGTTAAGGTATTGAATGGCAACAAGGCTGGTAATCGCTTGTCCAATTGAGCGGCATCGACCACATCCCGGGCTGCGTAAATTCGCTGTAGAATGGGCGGGAATGTGGGTAACGAGGGACGGGTTGTGGGTAATGTGCGTTGCTTGATGTTCACTCTGATTTTCTCCGATTTAACCAATCACGTTTAGGGGACCGCAGGAATTCGACAGTATGGATGGTCGGAACGGCACTCAAATCATTTGATGAATTCAGTTGCTCACTGAGGATGCTTATTTATCAAGCACTCAACATTCGTTTGAACAGCAAGCTGTTCAAATCTTTTCTAGTATCACAAACGATATGAATATAAATTGTGGTTTCTCGAACTTCATAAACGATGCGGTTTTTTCCTGAAATAACCTGACGATACTGTGTTAAGGATCGTGCCCGGAATATAAACCATATTCGGTCTTTTGTCTATTAGGTGGCTAGGCGCTAACCGTCGCAATTTCCGGACATATCTTGACCACACCGCGCATACTTCATTACGCTATGTGTTTAAGCGCAGCCCACGCTATACTTCGCGCGGTCACGATCCTTACTGGCAGGGCTGTCGCGTTAAAATTTGATGTCTGGAGATACTGGAGAGGTTCCCGCCCTCGTGCCATCAGCCCGCTGGCTAAAGAAGCCCCGTTTAGACGAACTACCACTAGGTTGTAGCGCAATAATGACATTACGGTGCCCTAATTTTACAGCAATAGAAGCGGGCGTTTCAGCGCTCGGCGTTGGCGTATCCATATTGGCTCCGGCATCTTTTAGCAAAGTAATAACACCTGCGTGCCCCATTATTGCAGCAATAAAAGCGGGCGTTTCCCCGTCATTATTTGGCTTATTCAGATCGGCTCTAGCAGCTATCAGCGCGGCAGTAACATCAGCATGTCCATTTTTTGCTGCAATATAAAGTGGCGTTGCGCCGTCCCACCTTGGCGTATCAGGATTGGCACATCCAGTTATTAGCGCAGCAATAGCATCAGCATGTCCCTCTTGGGCCGCCATAAAAGTGGGCGTTGCGTCGCTCTTCATTGGCGTATCTGGATTGGCGCCTCCAGCTATTAACGCAGCAATAACATCAGCATACCCCTCTTGGGCCGCCATAAAAACAGGCGTTGGGCCGTTCGGCAATGGCACATTCGGATTAGCGCCTCCTGCTAGTAGCGCAGTAATGGCATCAGCATGCCCATTTTGTGCAGCAGAAAAAACGGGCGTTACGCCCTCTTTATTTGCCGAGTTCAGATTGGCGCATCCAGCTGTTAGCGCAGTAATGACGTGAGCATGCCCATTTTGTGCAGCAATATAAACGGGCGCTACACCTTGGTGATTTAGCGTATCTATATTGGCGCGTCCTGCTATGAGCGCAGTAATGGCATCAGAATGTCCTAGTTGGGCTGCAATAAAAGTGGGCGTTGCGCCGCTCGGCATTGGCGTTGTCACATCCGGATTGGCTCCACAAGCTATTAGCGCAGTAATAACACCAGCGTACCCCATTGCTGCAGCATTAAAAACGGGCGTTGGGCTATCTTTTTCTCCGGGTTTATTTACATCTGCCCCCATCCGATGAAGATCCTCAATAAGATTGACATCTTGTAACAATACGGCATAATCCACAGGAGAAAATACAGGATCTAAAGGATCATGACGGAATTTCTTTTTCACCTTTAACACCTTGGATCTAAATTCCCTTAGTATCTGTATATCTGTACGCACTTTGGTTGTTTTGATACGGCCTAAAATGGCTTCATATGGCACTTTATTGATCAATAAACTCGTGTTATTTACCAAGCAACACATGAGCACGTCGCTCTTGGTCTCGTCTTCCAATAAATCAGCCAAACAAACTTTAGTTCCGTCTTCCTGGTAGTAACTGGTGAGCCAAACGTCTCCTCCTCCATCAGCAGAGAGCTTCATCACTACCTCCAAGCGCTTTCTGCCAAAGTCCCCCACCAATCCTAGAACAGCTTTCGCAACTTGGCCTTGCCTGGCGACCGCGCTAGATTGATCAGGGGAAGGCAAGGGACCACTAGTGGCCACTGATTCGGCTGGCGGCGGCGATACATTCAGCGCCTTGCGCGGTTTCTTGGGATTGTTACTTCCTAGCTCAGTGAGTGCTACAGCCGGTAGCATGGGCACCTCGGACTTGGGTTTGATGATGGCAGCCGGTACCCGCCTTTGTTCCACCAAAAAAGCATCAAAGCTCGCTTCAATTCCCCCGAGTTTGCTGATATAAAGTGTTTTAGCCAGCGCCTCATTGCCCACATTCAGCAGTTCAAGGACTCGTTGATTCCAATCTTGAGCGAATGTCTCGTGCTGGAGACAGGCCTCAGAGGGTGCCTTGCTTTCTGCTAATCCACGTAAGGAATCAAGCAGTATTTTATTTGTTTTATTGTTCTCTTCACTAACAACCAATACGCATTGTGCTCGGGTATACGCGGTAAATATTTGGCTAAAACCAGGTGCAAATCGCTCATCACCACACCCTTGTTTAGGTCGATGTTTAAGCTCCTTGTGGACATCGAGCTCATCCATCCGTTTGCTTGCTTCTCTAAATAATGTAGGCTCATAAAGTTTATAGGCTACGACCACAGGAAACTCCAGCCCTTTAATGGTCTCAGGCGTGAACACTAATGGCGTTTTAAAAAGGCTACTCGCCGATTCAAGATGCTCAGGCGCTGTCACAATCGCACAGTGCGCTTGACCTATCTGCGTATTAAGCCAAGTATTCTGCGTCACCTGGTCCGGCTCAATAAGAAATAGATGCCCCAGTCCACCATCATTAGGCGCTCGATCAATTCGAGTTGATGCGTGTTTATCCCCAGTCCCTCCTTGTAACTTATGCTTTAATAAAAGAACTTGATTCGCCGCCGTAACAATCCGCTCGGGACAGCGATGCGTCAGATTCAGCTGGATATGGCTAGCCTCTTTTATATTAAAATGCTTCAACGTAAAAGGACGAGGCGTACGGCGGTCTTGTATACTTTGATGACCATCCATGCAAAATACGGCTGCCCCAGGAGCTAAACGGCCCAATTGAATTAACTGCCAATGCGAAAAATCTTGCGCCTCATCCACCACAACCATACTGTACTGATTTTTAGGGGTAAATGAATGAAATGCCGGTTGAATTAGACCCGCCGCTTTTAAATGCGCAAGATATGCTTGATATATTGCATACGTCATTTCTCTTTCTTCTGGAGACACGAGCGATTCGCGCTGTCCTAAGCTCAAATAATCCTCATGGCTACAGCCAGATACAATACGAAACTCTTGGTATGCGCTTTCCTCATCAGGAAACGCGACCGGTGTCCCCGCCGCCTTAGTTACTTTCCCCTTCTTCGCGATATAATCAAGATACCACGTGCCAAACTCCCCCCGACCAATAATCTGCAATGGCTCGCTGGTCGTATCCTCCGATAACTCTCGACACAGCAGTTTCTCGTAGGTCAAAAAAAGAACTGCTTTAGCACGCTCACCCGACAAAGGAAGATCCATCCAAGACCTATGCATCGAATCAACTAAAGGCTTTGATTGGCTCACGTACAAGACAGGCGCTAGCGCGTCGCAACGTCTTTCGCACCAAGACGACAACAAGGATAACGCCACACAACTCTTCCCTGAGCCCGCTCCTCCACTGATTAACGCCGGAAGAGGCACATGCATTACAGATTGCTGGTCTAGGTTCAGTTCGATTAGCTTCTGATTGTGGTAATCCATGAC
Source organism: Legionellaceae bacterium (assembly GCA_038923045.1). Classification (GTDB taxonomy): domain Bacteria; phylum Pseudomonadota; class Gammaproteobacteria; order Legionellales; family Legionellaceae; genus DDPF01. The sequence continues at coordinate 35,350 of JBCKWE010000009.1, read as the reverse complement.
ATGCCAATCTATCTCCTGCGTCTCGTCACCATCAACCGGTTGCACAGGACGCTCACTTGTCTCTTCAAACACGATCGGCATTTCGGAAAGCTCCTGCTGACTCAAGTAGCGCTTGAGCAACGAAGATTGCAAAAATCGGCTCCTTTTGTATTTATGCGTCGGTAAATAATCTAAAACTACAAGACGTGAAGCCCCTCCGATAGGGTGTATGGCAAATAATAAACGCGCACTTTTGCTCAGTCGAAGACTGTAAACATCATGGCCTTTAAGTTTTTCCAACTGAATGTCTGTATAATCCCCGTTCAGTAAGCGCTTAATCACTTGCTTGTGCTCTTCTATAAGAAGAACGTCACCAAATGCTCCCCTCAAAAAATAAAATTTTGGCATTTATTTCCTACTCTTCTCGTCTTAAATTATCAAAGTGTATCATTAATATGGCATTTGTCAATAAATATATCGACTAATAATGTGGTAGCTGATTTAAAACAAAATAACGAAGGCATTCCAGAAGCGTTGGCAACGAAGCATTTTAGCGGAAAACTTTTGGTAAGAGTTCCACCTGCTTTACATCGTCAGCTAACATTGGAAGCGTCGGAAGCGCCTATATCTTTAAATCGGTATCTCAATACAAAGCTGACTATGGGGATTGTGGCTCATCGATAAGGATCGTGACCGCATAGTTTACGAGAAATTAATTCATGATGCACCTAAAACCTAGGCTACGACCAGGGCTGTCCCATTTAAATTGGTTATATGTAGAGATGCATGATAAGAAGACGCTTTGTCTAACTCATTCATTGCGGTATTAAATGCATCCAATGCCTGCTCCTGTGTTTGATTTTTGGGAGGTGGTTTGAAAAAAACAGTTGTCATGGGTTGACATGTTTTAGGATTTTGTCCGGTGCATGCAGCCCATAGGCGATCGAGGTAATTAAACAGACAACGAAATACATTTAAAATCTGCTGTAAAAGCGGGTAGCGTGTTTCTTTTTGAGATGAGGCTAAGGATACATAATTTTTTTTGAAAGCAGCCTGATCATTGTTTTCCAAATAGGTTGTACAACAGTTAATCAAAGACGCCAGCAGCTGGGGACTCGCTGTTTTTTCCTCGTTGAGGGCCATAAGCTTCTCTAGCAGCCGGTAGATGACCACCTGAACCGCTTGTACTAACACCAATTGATCCAGCTCTGCGGGTTTTGGTGCCATCTGTATAAAATTAAAGGGCTTTACGGGTGCATGCTGTTGATGCGCTACCATGCGTGCTTCAACAGTCTCTTCAATGAACGCCTCGTAATGCCCTGGTGCGAACCGGATACCACCGTGAGTATATGGAAAATTCTCGTCAAGTTGGTGTTGAGTGCGAAATGCTCCGTTAAGCACGTTAATGTCTGTTGGAGATACAGTCAATTCGGTATCAGTTATCATAAAAAAATGTGCTTTAAACCCAAGCATTGCCGGCAATAAATTCAACTGTATAAACACCCCTTCTGCATCATGACCCATGGTTGTAATGTATATTTTTCGATACGATGCGAAAGAGCAGCATTGCTGATAACTGGGCATAATAAGATCTGACAGACAGATACCACTAGGCATCTCACTACGCTGATTTACCGTTAAATAGTCTGCAATCACATATCGGAAGGCTTGGATAAGCCTATAATCATCGCCAGCCTCCGTTTGGTCCACAAGATCGTGCCAAAAATCTTGTAGGGATTCCCATTTTTCGCTCGACGCGGCCAGCCTTAGTGTGCCTACTAGGTCAGCCATGCGGTGACTAGTTTCCGAATTTTCACTATCGAAATCCTGACGGAAGCATGACGTGGGTTTATCTAGCACGGCTTGTTGAATCAAATTAGCGTAGTGTGTAAATAACCGATTACGCTCGGGTGGTTCGGCCAGAATGGCAGACTCCATGCTTAAGCGTATGACAGCACGAAAGTAGCAATTGCCATCACCACGAATCACTTGATTTGCCTTAAATTTAAGCTTTGGTGTGGAATCCCCCTCGATTGGATAAGTGCCTTCATAAATTTGCCGATAGCTTTCTTGTCGCACTGGACTTTGTAACGAATTAGTGGCAAGAAAATCAATCAAATTTTCTTTAGATCGTGTATTTTGTCGGGGATCCGTTGTAGCAAAATCGGAATACTGTCTCGTGGCTTGCAAGATCGTGAAATAGTGCCTCAGCGTTTTTAATAGGTGGTCGTTTTGTTGAATAAAGACTTTACCCGCGGGCGTGTTGGCTTCACTTCTGAATTCGAGTGCCGCAGCGCTTTTAATGCTCGCCATAAACCGTTGATCGATGTTAAATGGGTGAACTTGTTCAAATAAATGCAGTGTATTACGCAGGTGTTCGCACATGATTTGAAAGGGATCATTTGTAAAGTGCCCATTGTAAAGCATGACTGCCAGTTCGCCTCGTGCTGCCCGCTCGCTATCGGAAATCAAGTCTTGATTGTCCTGCTTGGCATTATCCTCGTTATGACTAGGCATTGATAATCCTCAGTTTAATTTGACTAATTTTTAGATCATGACACCTTTTGTCACTCAATTCAAGCGAAATTAAATCATGTCAAAGGATCATCTAAATAAGCGTGCAAACCAGCTTTTTGGACGGCTAACATGCGCTACCTTATCCCAAACCCACACACCATTGATTGGATAACGCCCTATTCGTGCTTTATTCAATGGATGCTCACTGAAAAACATTTGATTTTCAGTGATGAAGCGGGACCAGAATAACGTAGGATCTAGTGTTTTTAAGTGCTGCATCAACGGTTGTTGTAATAACATATGTACCGGCTTGCTATGGATGGGAGGGCATTGGGCAAATTGAATCAACCAAGTGTGCGCATCCTGGTAATGCAATGTAACGTTGTCATCTTTAAGAAAGTCCGCCAATGCGGCAAACCAGCGCCGTGATTCATCATCGGGTAAGTCCAGCGCCTCGCCATACGCCATGATCATGGCGTCATTATGTGTTGCCTGCCAATAGATGGGTGAGATGACCAACCAATCTCCATCTAATCTATGATTATCCATTTCAAACCACCTGACATGGAAATTGACTCATGATGTTCACCCTTATGATATAATACTGGCAGTATAAATTAATGAACCCACAAACTCTATGCAAATCAACTTAGCAACACCCGATAAACACACCATTCAATCGTATAGCAAATCACAAATCACCGTGAACAACGCCGATTATGCCGATAGCCTGATTATCGGCAGGGAAGCTATCATCACGCCATGGCCTATTCATACGCTAGATGAACTCACGGAAGTGACACTGAAGACTATCCTTGCATTACAGCCTGAAGTCATCCTCATCGGTCACAACCAACTTAGGCTTCAAATACCGATGCCGCTTGTTCAATATCTGGCAAGCCTGCGCATTGGGATTGAATGCATGTCGATTGGTTCGGCATGCCGGACGTTTAATGTGTTGTTGAGTGAGCTTCGAGCGGTTGTGATGGGGATTCTGTTTGATGTATAAACCGATTCTCCTTCCCAAGTCCATCACAACAAAACAAACCTGGGGGACTCTCCATGGCAGCAGTTTGCCATTAGTGCTTTCGGAGTATTGCCAAGATACACTAGGTGTAAAATTATTGGTAACACCTGATAACCTTATGGCCAGTCAGCTACAAGATGAGCTGCGGTTTTTTTATAACGATGACAAAAATACGCCTGAAATCTTGTTTTTTCCTGATTGGGAAACCCTGCCCTATGATCAATTTTCCCCCCATCAAGATCTTATTTCTGAACGGCTATCTACATTAAGTCGTTTGCAACAATCCGCCAATGCGATAGTCATCTGTGCGGCGAGCACATTGATGCATCGTCTGTGTCCGCCTAAATTTTTGAATCAATATGGTTTAGTGTTGCAGGAAGGGCAAACGCTGGAGGTAGATCCATTCAGGCAACGGCTCGAACAAGCCGGTTATCATTGCGTGAGCAAAGTGCTTGAGCACGGTGAATTTGCGGTGCGCGGCGCGATCATTGATCTCTATCCTATGGGCAGCGAGTTGCCGTTTCGAATTGAGTTATTTGATAATGAGGTTGACAGCTTGCGCCGGTTTGATCCGGAAACACAACGCACCATTGAAAAAATCAACCAAATCCAGATTTTACCCGCGCGTGAATACCCACTTGATGAGCAAGGCATAGCCCTGTTTCGTCGTGCATTTAGAGAAAAATTTGCCGGTAACGCAAGCCTTTGCCCAATTTATGAAGCGGTATCCAACGGGAAACTGTTTGGTGGGCTCGAATATTATTTGCCGTTGTTTTTTGATGAGCCCGCCACGTTTTTTGATTATTTACCCGCCAATGCAACCGTTTGCCTGATTGAATCCACTCAAGACGCACTTGAGCAATTCTTTCGTGAAATCAATACCCGCTATGAACAACGACAATACGATATCACACGCCCACTGCTTAAACCGTCCACCTGTTTTTTAACGCCAACTGAATTATTGACGCATGCAAATAAATACAAACAAGTGCGCGTATACCACCAACCCACGGAAAAGAAGAACGCCTTCAACTTCAATGTAAGTGAACCTCCTGCGTTGCCGATTGAACGCCAAGCCGCCCTGCCGTTACATCGATTATGTGATTTTATGACAACCCCATCACACCGCTACCTGTTGGTTGTAGAAAGTGCTGGTCGCCGCGAAATGTTGCTGGATTTTCTGAAACAAAACAATGTTAGCCCAAAGATACAGCCATCATGGCAGGCTTTTCTTCACGATTCAGCACGCATCAATATCACCACCGGTGCGCTAAACGATGGGGCTGAACTAACGGATGCGGCATTGTCTATCATCGTTGAGGCGCAACTGTTTGGAGAACTAAGCACTCCACAACGCCGCAGCAGCAATCAAAAAACGTATGATCCCGATCTTATTGTTCGTGATTTGGCCGAGCTGCGTATCGGCGCGCCGGTAGTGCATTTGCAATTTGGTGTTGGTCGTTATCAGGGGCTTAAAACGCTGGAAAATGACGGCAACCTGAATGAATTTTTAATACTCTCCTATGCGGGTGATGATAAAATTTATGTGCCGGTAACTGCTTTGAATACCATTAGCCGCTACACAGGTGCTGACTCAGATCATGCGCCGCTGCATCGGTTAGGCACTGATCGCTGGCAAAAAGAAAAAAAGAAGGCAGCTGAAAAAATTCACGATGTCGCGATTGAACTGCTGGACATCTATGCGAAACGTGAAGCTAGACCTGGGCATGTTTATGACGTTGATGCAGCCGACTACCAGAGTTTTGCCAGTGGGTTTCCCTTCACTGAAACGGTCGATCAACTGGGTGCCATTAACCAAATCATTCAGGACATGAAATCACTTAGACCGATGGACCGCCTTATTTGTGGTGATGTGGGATTTGGCAAAACAGAAGTCGCCATGCGGGCGGCTTTTATCGCCGTGCAAAATAGCAAACAGGTTTGCGTGCTCGTACCCACCACCCTGCTTGCAGGGCAACATTTTGAAACATTCCGCGATAGATTTGCTGATTTTCCAATCAATATCGAGCTACTATCACGGTTTCGCAGTGCCAAAGAATCCACGCACGTCATTCAAACGTTAAAAGACGGGCGTACTGATATTGTCATTGGCACGCACAAGTTATTTCAAAAAGGCATCAAATTTAGCAATTTAGGTTTGTTGATTATTGATGAAGAGCATCGCTTTGGCGTTAAACAAAAAGAGCATATCAAATCGATCCGTACCCACGTTGATATCCTGTGCATGACCGCCACCCCCATTCCGCGTACGCTGAACATGGCGATGGCCGGCATTCGCGATATATCACTCATTGCCACCCCACCTGCAAAGCGTTTGGCGATTAAAACCTTTTGGCAGGAACGCTGTGATGCCACCTTGCGCGAGGCCATCCTGCGGGAAATTCTGCGGGGTGGGCAAGTGTTTTTTCTGCACAATAATGTGGAAACCATTCAGCGCATTTGCCAAGATTTACAAACCTTGGTGCCTGAGGCCAAAATCAGCCATGCTCACGGTCAGATGCGTGAGCGCGAGCTGGAACGTGTCATGTCGGATTTCTACCATCATCGCTTTAACGTGCTGGTCTGCACGACTATCATTGAAACTGGTATTGATATTCCCACAGCGAATACCATTATCATCGACAGGGCCGATAAATTTGGTATGGCGCAATTACACCAGTTGCGTGGTCGTGTGGGTCGCTCGCATCACCAAGCGTATGCTTATTTACTCACGCCCAATGAAAAATTACTCACCCCTGATGCCCTGAAACGGCTGGAAGCGGTAGTGTCACTGGATGAATTAGGTGCAGGCTTTACGCTCGCAACGCATGATCTGGAAATCCGTGGAGCTGGCGAGCTGCTAGGCGAGGGCCAAAGCGGTAATATGCATGCCATCGGTTTTAATCTGTTTATGGAAATGCTCGACCGCGCTGTCAGCGATTTAAAAGCGGGAAGAACACCGGAATTGTCCGCTCCGATGAATCAAGGCCCGGACATTGATTTACGCATGAGTGCCATCATTCCTGAGGATTACATAGGCGACACACACCTGCGGCTGATCATGTACAAACGCATATCCAACGCGCGCGATACACAACAGCTACGCGATATACAAATTGAACTGATCGATCGATTTGGTTTGTTTCCACAACCCGTCAAACAATTATTCCTGATCACCGAATTAAAATTTCTGGCGACAAGTCTGGGCATTAGCCGGATTAACGCGTCTGCACAAGGTGGGAGAATTGAGTTCGGAGCGCTTCCCAATATTAATGCGGATGCGCTGATTACGCTCATTCAATTGCACAGCAAACGCTACCAACTGGATGGCCCTACCCGCTTGAAATTCACGCTAGACAGCACGACGAATGAAGAACGGATTCATGAGATCAAGGCGTTGTTACGTCAATTAGCATTGACGACGGTACTGCCGTGTTAAAAACCGGTAATGGAGCCGCGGCATTACCAAAAAACAGACACGCATTTTTGGCATGCTTTATCATGTTTGCCTGTCGATCAAGTCGATAGACTTCCACTCCAGCAGAACTAGCACCTAAATGCTCAGAAACATAACATAATGCAGCACCTTTTATCCTGATTGATTCTGCTTCTGCGAGCGCTTCAGTAACCATTGCAGCCGCTTTAGCCTTTACAGAAATTGCCAATATTTCAGCCTCTCGGATAGCCGCGGTTACATTAGATGCTGTCTGCGACAGGATCACTGCACCTTGACCCAACTCATGTGCTAGCCTCGCATCATTAATTGTCCAACTGGTGATGCCTATATTTAACAGCGTAATCCCCAGGTTGCTTAATCGCTCCTCAATATTCTTGTTGCATATAGTAATCGCACCATCCTTGGCTTTGGTATCATGGTCTTGAGCATTGGTTGTTCCCATTGCCATGCTAAAATCCGCCAGCTTAAGCGATCTTATGACTTGGGAAATGCTCATTTCTGCAATGTCAACAATTGACTTTTGAACATCTTCAACCATACTGATCGCCTTGAACGGATCATTAATCTGATATTGCACATCGGCTTGCAAGGTCAGGCCAACATTGTCGTTCGTGTAGTCAGCGATGGCGTGTAATTTTTGAGTAACCTGCTTTATAGGAATAAAGCTTTTAAACAGGTGATTAGCGCTTTCTAATAGATGTTGACCCGCGTCAAGAATCTCCAGCACGCCTTTGTTGAATGTTTCGGCAACAAAACCCGTATGAATGCTGATGATTGTGTAAGGGCCTAAGTGTATTTCTTCTTTCCCCAATGATTGTGGATAAACAGGATATCTTTCCCACGGAAAATTAGAATGCCGTCCGGGTGGTAATAATATCATTTTTCCTTGCGCGGTACACCGCAACCCAATTTCACCTTCCTTGACTATCTCCGTGGATAACAAAAGGTATAATGCTCCGAGTCCTAACGTACCGATGGCAAAAACCCATTTTGCAACTTCACGCCTGCCTCTTGATTGTTCATAGTCATCTTTAATTTTTTCCATATTCAATAACATACAATACTCCAATAAATGGGACGGATAGCCGCCTTTTTGGTCGATTTAAAGACAAAAAGACCTAGCGATGACATCCTATCAAAGGTTTGGTTGACTTACAAGTTGAGTATCCGCAGGCTCATTCGTTTTAGAGGAACTTGCAGCAAACAACCCGGCTCTTGCAGATATTTTTCCAATAGCAGCCACTACACTCCCTGAATTATTTGATGAAATCATATCTTCAGCCACAGCGTATGCATGCGCGCCGCATGCTACTAGGGCATCACGGCTGGCTTGGTTAAGCATTCCTGCGTCTTTCAATAAACCAATGCCGTCAGCCACAGCGTATGCATGCGCGCCGGCAGCTATAAGGGCGTTAAAATTAGATGGGTTAAGGCTTTTTTCGTCGTTCAATAAGCTAAGGCCGCGAGCCACAGCGTATGCATGCGCGCTACATGCTACTAGGGCGCCACGGTTGGCATGGTTAAGGATTTTTGCGTCGTGCAATGAACGAAGGCCATCAGCCACATCGTATGCCTGTGCGGCGCATACTACTAAGGCGTTAAAGTTGAGTTGGTTAAGGATTTCTGCGTCGAGCAATGATCTAAGGCCGCGAGCCACAACGTCTGCATGCGCGCCGGCAGCTACTAGCGCGCTAAAGTTGAGTTGGTCAAGAATTTCTGCATCGTTCAATGAACTAAGGCCGCGAGCCACGGCGATTGCATGCGCGCCACATGCAACTAGCGCGCCACGGTTGGCTTCATTAAGCATTTCTGCCTCTTTTAATGAGCTAAGGCCGCGCGCCACAGTGTCTGCATGCGCGGCGCATGCAACTAGGACGCGAAGGTTGGCTTGGTTAAGGATTCCTGCGAGCTTTAATTTCTGAAGGCCTCGAACCACAGCGATTGCATACTCACTGGCAGCCACGAGGGCGTCACGGTTTACTTCAGTATTTATTGATTGATTAAGCCTTTGTAATATTTTGTTGGCTTCCTCGTTATTCATTTTTTTGCCTTCATTCGGTTTAGTAGGCAATTATTATACAGTAGTGCACGGGATTTAACGATAACATAAGCCCTTACAAATCAAACCTTATTCCCTGCGCCAACGGCAACGTATCTCCCCAATTGATCGTATTGGTTTGACGCCGCATGTACGCCTGCCAGGCATCTGATCCCGATTCACGTCCCCCACCCGTTTCTTTTTCACCACCAAAGGCACCGCCAATTTCAGCACCAGAGGTGCCAATGTTCACATTGGCAATACCACAATCACTGCCTTGTACGCTTAAATAAGATTCCGCATGCTTTAAATTTTGAGTAAACAAGGCCGAGGATAATCCTTGGGGTACAGCATTCTGCATGGCAATGGCGGAATCCAAGTGCTGATAAGGCATCACGTAGAGAATCGGGGCGAACGTTTCTTCCTGTACAATATCACAGGCATTGGACAGGCCTGACACCAGTGTGGGCTGTACAAAATTACCGGCTTGCTTTAATACGTCACCACCAAAGCGAATTTCACCCCCTGCGTTCCTAATGCGTACGATGGCTTGTTTAAACAGGTCTACTGCCTGTTTGTCGACCAATGGCCCCATAAGGTTTTTACTATCCAATGGATTGCCAATGGTGATTTGCGCGTAAGCATGTTGCAAACGTTGAATCACATCCTGATAGACAGAGGCTTGCACAAACAGGCGTCGAGTGGACGTGCAACGCTGCCCTGCTGTTCCAACTGCCCCAAATACAATGGCCGGAATGGCCAGAGCAAGATCAGCTGTCTCATCCACAATAATCGCATTGTTTCCACCCAACTCAAGAATGGCGCGACCAAAACGACCGGCCACATTCACCGCAATGCTTTTCCCTATCGGGGTTGAGCCTGTGAAGGAAATCAACGGCACATGCGAATCATTCACCATCGTGGTTGCAATTGCGTGTGAGCTAGGAATAATCAATGAAAAAATGGCCGGGCAATCATTTTGTTGTAACACACGGTTACAGATGATTTGCACGGCAATCGCACACAGAGGCGTGGTTGAAGAGGGCTTCCAGAGGCATACGTTGCCGCAAATGGCCGCGATAAACGCATTCCATGCCCAAACCGCTACGGGAAAATTAAAGGCCGAGATGATCCCGACAACGCCATAAGGATGCCACTGCTCGTACATACGATGGTTAGGCCGTTCAGAATGCATGGTTTTACCATATAACATGCGTGATTGACCCACGGCAAAATCGGCGATATCAATCATTTCCTGTACTTCGCCATCGCCCTCTTGTATGGACTTACCCATTTCCAGCGATACCAGACTACCCAGAGCCTCTTTGTACTCACGCAAAGCTTGCCCTATTTGGCGGACAATTTCTCCGCGCTGTGGTGCGGGCACGGTACGCCAAAGCAGGAATGCCTGCAGGCCTCGTTGTATAATCTCGTGATAATCATCCATGCTGCATGTTGCCACTTCGGCAATTTTTTCGTTGCTTGAAGGATTAATGGATGGAAAACAAGGGCCTGTTAATGCACTTTTCCAGGCGTGTCCACTGAATGCACCGGGATTTTTTGGGTGAATACCCAGATGTTTTAATAGATCCATTCAATTCGCCTCCTAAACAAAACATTGTCCAAACCGATTAGCCAGCACGTCAGTTAATTTAAAATGATCCTGCAAGACCAGACCATGAACCGTGTCCTTCTGAGCCAACACCAAATCAATAACCGCACAAACCCCTGATGCTGTAGAAATTTGAATAGCCGACCATTCCATTCCACAGATAAAGCCCGGATAAATCTTTTTAAAATAACTTTTTTCAATCAATTCACCCTGCTTTATCCCTTCAACGGCAACGTAGATTAAAACCACGTCCAGATGTGTTTTAGGTAGCGCGCGCAGTAGAATTTGTTTTAAGGTATCTCGATCCTCATTTAATTTAAGATCATTCATTAAAAAACGCATTTTTTCACAATGACCCGGATAACGGATGCTCTTATAATTCAAACTCATGATTTTACCCGCATAAAGCTCATTCAAACCGCCCAATCCACCAGACGTGTTAAATGCCTCGTACTGGCATCCATCCAACGCAATTGACTCCAAGCCTTCCAACGGTTTAGCGATACACGGCTCGCCAGACTCAATTCCATAGCAGGGATTGCCGTACTCGTTGATAAGGCCATCCGTAGACCAGGTCAATGAATAATGCAGCGCATTACTGCTATGTTGTGGTAACGCACCAACACGCAGTCTGGCATGATGGCACTCGTCAAACTCCTGCAATAAACTACAGGCCAGAATACTAATAAATCCAGGTGCCAAACCACACTGCGGCACAAAGGCCGAATCAGCACCCAGGGCCATGGCCTTAATGGATTTTGTAACCGTTGTGTCTTCGGTTAAATCAAAATAATGTATTTTTGTATTAAGCGCAGCTGACGCCACATGGGTATTTAGAAAATAAGGCAAGCTTGAAATGATCGCCTCAATGTTGTGTTTTTTTATATACGTTTGCAATGACGCCAGATCGCTAACATCCAATATCACCGTTTTAATAGCAGGCTTGGCCGTTAATAGTCGCGTTACATCCGCGCCATTAAAATGCTGGTCCGCCAAATGAACTTGATAATCATTCGTATCAGCCAACAGGCAGGCAATCAAACTACCCATCTTGCCTGCCCCCGTAATCATAACCTTAGGCATAATCTTCAATCCTTGTAAAAAACTTGACCTTTCGCACCCACTACGCTATCTTCACACCCATTTACATTACCATATCTTTCATGAATCAGACACCGAATGCCAATACATTACGAGCGTATAGCACCACATCCATTCGTAGTACTGCCACATTTGTAAGTTTTTTTGCAGGCTTGCTTGTTCCCTGTGGCTTTGCACCCATTCACATGCCAGGTTTGGCAATCCTCGGGATTGCATTGTTATTTTCGCAATTACGTCAACAAACGGCTAGAAAATCCTTTTTCACAGGCTTTATATTTGGCCTTGGCTTCTTTGGGCTGGGTGTTTCATGGATTTATGTCAGCATTCATCAATACGGTCACTTGAATCCAGTCCTATCTGGTGGCATAACCTTGGCATTCATAGCCTATCTCGCGCTGTTCCCGGCCTTTGTGGCAATGCTCTACCAACGCTTGGCGATCAAATCATTATTATTTAACTGCTTTTTATTTAGCGCCTTATGGTGTTTGGCCGAATTTCTACGCGCGACATTTTTAAGTGGTTTTCCATGGCTACTCTTAGGCGTGGGACAATTCGATACCCCATTAAAATATTTGCTGCCCATCGTTGGGGTGTTTGGCGTGAGTTTTATGACATGCTTGGCGGCAACGTGTCTTGCTGCCAGCACACAAACTCATCGCACACAACGCTACCCTTGGATCATAGCCTGTGTTGCCATCGTACTCATGCCATCGCTATTAAAAAATATAGCGTGGACAACAACGCGTTCACCAGCCATTTCAGTAGGCGTTATTCAAGCCAACTTATCGATGCGCGACAAATGGGATGAAACGTTGTTTTGGCAATTATTACAGCATTATGAACACGAGGCGCTGGACTTGATCGGTAAAAAGCAATTGATCGTCATGCCTGAATCCGCCATTCCCGTACCTAAAAATTACGTCACAGATTTTCTTGAAAACCTCGATCAACGCGCACAACAGGCAGGCAGTGCTATTTTATTAGGCGTGCCGCAGCCCACGACCTCAGATGATACCGCTTACTACAATACGTTATCCACACTGGGGACGGCCCATGGTTCATACCTGAAACAACACCTTGTACCCTTTGGCGAATTTATTCCCCAGCCCTTTCAAACACTCAGTCAATGGTTAGGTATACCAGCTGCCAACATCAGACCTGGCAACAACCACCAACCCTTGGTTTATGTTCAAAACCACCCAATCGCTTCCTTGATATGCTACGAAGTAGCCTTCCCGCAATTATTGCGCAATCAATTGCCATTGGCAGAATGGGTAGTCTCCATCAGCGACGACGGCTGGTTTGGGCACTCCTTGGCAGTGTATCAGCAATTGCAAATGTCACAGGTATTGTCCATGCAAACAGGCCGCTTTCAAATTGTTGCTAACAATGACGGTCTATCATCCATCATCAACACGCAGGGCGACATCGTGGATTCACTGCCCGTCTTTCGTTCAGGGATATTAAACGCCTCCATAAGTCCCGCAACAGGTTCCTCACCGTGGGTTTATCTAGGTGATAGCCCCTTGTTGGTGATTAGTCTGCTGATTGTTCTTATGGCTTTGTTTGGATACAACTTCAATTCCCGAAAAAATTGAAATCACTTTATCCCCCATATCGGGCACCTTCTCCCAGTGGGAAAAGGGATAATCTACTATAATTTTCACAAGTTTTCAGCTATCATTACATTTTTAAATTCAGGAATCGGCTCATGAACGTTGGTCAGGACAGTCTTTCAACACGTGCGCAATTGATTGTGGATGGTAAAACCTACCATTATTTTAGTCTACTGAAGGCAGAACAGACGCATTTTAAAGGCATCAGTCGGCTTCCCTTCTCGCTTAAAGTCTTGTTTGAAAATTTATTGCGCTTTGAAGATGGCTCAACGGTCACAACCGATGACATTAAAGCCATTGCCGACTGGCTCACGACCAAAACGTCTGATCATGAAATTGCCTATCGCCCAACGCGCGTGTTAATGCAGGATTTCACCGGCGTGCCTGCTGTTGTTGATTTGGCTGCCATGCGTACTGCTGTTGAAAAAATGGGTGGTAATCCTGATAAAATATCCCCGCTGTCACCCGTTGATCTGGTGATCGATCACTCCATCATGGTGGATAAATTTGCAACAAAAGATTCAATGAAAATCAATACCTCCATTGAAATGCACCGTAACAATGAGCGCTATGAATTCCTGCGCTGGGGGCAAAAAGCCTTTGCCAATTTTCAAGTCGTACCACCCGGTACTGGCATTTGCCATCAAGTCAATCTGGAATATCTGGGCAAAACTGTCTGGCACAGTGAACACGATGGTGTTTGCTATGCCTATCCCGATACCCTCGTCGGTACCGATTCACACACAACCATGATCAATGCATTGGGCATTTTGGGTTGGGGTGTCGGTGGAATTGAAGCGGAAGCCGCGATGCTGGGTCAACCGGTATCCATGCTTATTCCTGAAGTCGTTGGATTCAAATTGTTAGGTAAATTGCCAGAAGGCATTACCGCAACCGATCTGGTTTTAACCGTCACGCAAATGCTGCGTAAAAAAGGCGTTGTCGGTAAATTCGTTGAATTTTATGGCCCAGGTCTTGCTGAGCTGCCACTGGCAGATCGCGCAACCATTTCTAACATGGCACCTGAATATGGGGCTACGTGCGGGTTCTTCCCAGTTGATAAGGAAACCCTGCGCTACCTGACCTTAACGGGTCGTGATGAACACACCATAGCACTCGTTGAAGCCTACAGCAAGGCCCAAGGGCTGTGGTATGACAAGGACCATGAAGATCCTGTGTTTACAGATAGCTTAAGCCTTGACCTCAGCCGCATTGAACCCTCACTTGCCGGACCAAAACGTCCACAGGACAAAGTAACATTAAAAACATTGCCACTTGAATTTGATGCATTTCTGAAGGAATCAGGAAAAGACGCCGAGCGCGAGTTAGCGTTTCCAGTCAAAGATCATGATTTTGAATTACACCATGGTGACGTCGTTATTGCGGCCATCACCAGTTGCACCAACACATCAAACCCCAGCATCATGATGGCAGCAGGCCTTGTGGCTAAAAAAGCGTATGAGAAAGGCTTGCAACGCAAGCCTTGGGTAAAATCATCGTTAGCGCCTGGCTCAAAAGTGGTGACGGATTATTTAAAACACGCCGGTTTACAAACCTACCTTGATGAACTGGGCTTTAATCTGGTGGGTTATGGCTGCACGACCTGCATCGGTAATTCAGGCCCGCTGCCAGATGCCATTGCCCACAGCGTGACGGATAATGATCTGGTTGTGTGCTCAGTATTGTCAGGTAACCGTAATTTTGAAGGCCGCGTTCATCCACAAGTACGGGCAAACTGGTTGGCGTCCCCTCCACTGGTTGTTGCCTACGCCCTGTGCGGGACAACGTGCATTGACTTAAATCACGATCCGGTTGGTCAGGATAAAGACGGTAATAATGTCTATCTTAAAGACATTTGGCCCACGAATAGCGAGGTGGCCATGGAAGTCGCCAAAGTCAACGGTGGCATGTTTCGTAAGGAATACGCCGAAGTATTCTTGGGCGATGCCCAATGGCAAGCCATTAAAACCGGACAGGGCACCACGTATGATTGGGATGAAAATTCAACCTATATTCAACATCCACCCTTCTTCCAAAACATGAGCACGCATCCACTGCCCATTAAACCCATTAATGAAGCGTATATTTTGGCACTCCTAGGCGACTCGATAACCACTGACCACATCTCGCCTGCCGGCTCCATTAAGGCCAGTTCACCAGCTGGATTGTACCTGAAGTCCAAAGGCGTCAGTGAAACGGACTTTAACTCCTATGGATCTCGTCGCGGCAATCACCATGTGATGATGCGCGGAACATTCGCCAATATTCGTATTCGCAATGAAATGACGCCCGACATTACCGGCGGTTTCACCCGTTATGTTCCAACAGATGAGACCCTGCCAATCTATGATGCGGCCATGCAGTATCAGGCTAATCATCAAGCGTTGGTTGTGATTGCAGGCAAGGAATATGGCACGGGGTCATCGCGCGATTGGGCTGCAAAAGGTACAAGCCTGTTGGGCGTGAAGGCTGTGATCACAGAAAGCTTTGAGCGCATTCATCGCTCCAATTTGATCGGCATGGGTGTATTGCCATTGCAATTTGAAGACGGCACCACTAGGAAGACATTAGGTCTCGATGGCAGCGAGCGCATCTCTATTGCGGTGAATGAAAATCTGAAGCATGGTGATACGCTTGCCGTGACCATCACATATGCCGAGGGTCGTGAGCAAAAAATTCATGTTCTTTGTCGTATTGATACGGCAAATGAAATGGAGTATTACCGCCATGGTGGGATTTTGCAGTATGTATTACGGAATTTGTGATTATAGTTAGATTAAGGGTTATCTGTGCGTCCTCCTAAACGAGTATTGAGTGTTTTTTCACTGGTGATGATCAACGTGATTGCTGTGGACAGCCTGCGCACATTACCGATCACGGCAAAACTGGGCTTTTCACTCATCTCATACTATCTGCTTGCAGCCTTTGCGTTTTTTATCCCTGTGGCACTGGTTGCAGCGGAACTAGCGACGGCCTACCCAAACACCGGTGGCATATACGTATGGGTGCGCGAGGCTTTTGGTCGGCGGGCAGCGTTCATTACCATCTGGTTACAGTGGATATACAATATCGTCTGGTATCCAACCATTCTCGCGTTTATAGCCGCCACTTGTGCTTATGTGTTTGCACCTGATCTGGCAAACAATCGCTACTATTTATGGGGTGCCGCGGTCTGTCTGTTTTGGTTGTTTACGCTGCTCAATTGTTTTGGCATGCGCGTATCTAGCATTATCAGCATACTGGGTGCATCCCTTGGCACAATCTTGCCCATGGTTGGGATCACTGTTTTAGGCATCATCTGGTTAGTACAAGGGCATCCTACGCAAATCACGCACGCCACCACATGGTTACCTGATTTCAGCTCACTGGGTAATTTATCCATATTTTCAGGCGTGTTGTTTGGCTTGCTGGGTATGGAAATGTCAGCCATCCATGCGGAAGAGGTGATGAACCCACAACGCGATTACCCAAGGGCGCTGGCCTATTCAACCATCATCATATTTTCTACGTTAGTATTAGGCTCGCTAGCCATTGTCATTGTTGTGCCTGCTGACGCGCTGAGCATGGTCTCAGGACTTATTGAGGCTTATGCCATATTTTTCAATGCGTACAACATGCCATGGATGACGCCGGTAACGGCAGGACTTATCATACTGGGGGGCGTCAGTGGTCTTGCGGCCTGGATTATTGGCCCAACCAAAGCGCTATTGGTCTCAGCTCTCGATGGCTGCCTGCCTCGCCAATTCACACACATGAATCGCCACGGCGCACCAACGATTATCTTGATGACACAAGGCATCATTTTCACCCTGCTGAGTACGGTCATCATTTTTGTAGATTCCATTAACGAAGCCTACTGGATGTTAAGTGATCTGTGCGCACAGCTGGCCTTATTGGCTTATCTCTTTATGTTTGCTGCCGCCATCAAGTTACGTTACAGCCGGGCCGATCAACATAGAACCTATAAAATACCAGGCGGCAATTGGGGAATGTGGGTTGTTGCGGGTACGGGGTTTATCTGTTGCATATTAACAATCATGATTGGATTTGTACCCCCTACACAAATTTCGATTGAAAACGTAACTATTTTTGAATCCTTTCTTGTGGGGGGCATGCTACTGTTTGTGCTTGTTCCATGGTGTTTGGCAAAACGGAATGAAAAAGTATAAACTTATCACTCCACACCGTTGACAACTAGGCTAAATCCCTGCAAAATACGCACCAGTTGGCCCACACACAATCATAGTGGCGTCCAGTTATGGAAGGTAATTGTTACACTTTATTGGGGTGTCGCCAAGCGGTAAGGCACAGGGTTTTGATCCCTGCATACCTAGGTTCGAATCCTAGCACCCCAGCCAAACACGGGTTCCCCGCTTAGCCAATTCACTTAACTCGAAGGGCTTATCCTTATGTCTACAATGATGATTTTTACAGGCAATGCCAATCCAGAACTAGCACTTGAAATTTCCTCTCATTTACAAATACCCTTAGGCCAAGCTACAGTCGGTACATTCAGTGATGGCGAAACAATGGTCGAAATACTTGAGAACGTACGTGGGAAGGATGTATTCGTTATTCAGTCCACATCAGCACCCGCAAATAACAACTTAATGGAACTGCTCATCATGGCAGACGCATTACGCCGCGCATCTGCAGGCCGTATTACTGCCGTAATCCCCTACTTTGGTTATGCTCGACAAGACAGACGTGTACGGTCTGCGCGCGTGCCCATTACTGCTAAAGTGGTTGCCGACATGATGGCATCCGTTGGGATCTGTCGCGTACTCACTGTCGATTTGCATGCTGATCAAATACAGGGCTTTTTTTACATGCCGGTTGATAACGTTTATTCAACCCCCATCATGCTTGATGATATCAAGCAGAAAAACCTTGGTAATTTAATGGTTATTTCACCCGACGTAGGCGGTGTGGTACGCGCTAGAGCAATGGCTAAACGCCTGGATGATGCTGAACTATCCATTATTGATAAACGGCGCAGTGGTCCTAACAAATCGGAGGTCATGCATATTATTGGTGAACCATCAGGCAGAAATTGCATTATTATCGATGATATAGTAGATACAGCGGGTACCCTGTGCTCAGCGGCACTTGAACTTAAAAAGAATGGCGCCATTAGCGTGCGAGCTTATATCACTCATCCCGTGTTGTCAGGATCGGCTATTGATAATATCACGCACTCGTCTCTTGATGAAGTTGTCGTGACCGACACCATACCCCTCTCGCATGCCGCGCTGCAATGTATGAAAATAAGGGTTATAAGCCTTGCTGATATGTTAGCCCAAGCGATTAAACGGGTTAACGTGGAAGAATCGGTTAGTTCTATGTTTGCGGAGTAATATTAAATCCTCCCGTCGCATGCGTGCGAAGGGAGGATTCGTCTTCTTAATCTCTACTACCAACATATTTGTCATCAAAGTAATGACGTAATTTTGTTCTCAATGTTCCGCGGCTAATTCCCAGCATAATGGCAGCACGCGACTGATTATATTTGCAATGTTCCATCACAGCGCGGAATAAAGGCGTTTCAATCTCCTCAAGAACAAATTGGTACAAATCAACAGGATCTGTGCCCTTCAGTTCAGAAAAATATTTTTGCACTGACTGGGTCACACTCGCGGCTAAGGATGCGGTCGTTTCCAAAACTTCATTACTGATTGCTGTCATTATTTTCAACTCCTACCAAAAAAAGGTATTTTACCTAACTGGGCAATTCTTGACAAGCAAGAATTGCATGAAAATCAAAATTTCATCATTGCAGAGCTAAACGGCTTTCCATTGACTGAAAGCTGACCTGCTGCCAGTTTTAGTTCAAGGAAATAATCAGAACCTTGTAATGATAGCAAACCTGACTGCACCATGGCGGCAATCTTCTCATTGGCTTGTGTCTCGGCTTGTTGATTAATGTCAGTTGCCGGTACGGCCGCTGCCTGAACAACAACCGGTGGCACTGTTGCAGGAGAAGGTGCTGCCGCGTTTTCAGTTGTTGATATTGGGCTACTTGCCGGCACGGCCGATTCAATAACAATCGGTTGTGCTGCCACTTCAGCCTGCAATACTTTTTTTGCTGAATCGACCATCAGTTGTTTCAAAACGGCATCAGAGAACCCTAATTTACCTTGCCCCTGAATCTTCTGAATTAACTGAAAGGGATTGTCTACTTTTGAAACAGGCAGAGATACCTGTAACGTTCCGTTGATTCTTCCATCTGGCATAACAACACTGAATTCTGAAACTTCAAATCCAGCCCCTTTACTAACAAGAGCAGGTAACTCAGGCAGTAATGCAAGCAACTGACGCCGTTGGGCGTCGCTGCCTTGCTGCGTACCATTCGTTTGCTCGTTAAGTCTAGCAAGCACCGCCGCATCAAGATTGGTTATGGCTATAGCGAGTACGGCTGGCCCATATGCTTTTCCATCGGCACTGAATTTTTCAAGTGATGCTTTGAAATGCGAACTAAAGAGATTGTCTTTAATGTCGCTGCTGGATGTGACGTCAAACTTCTGAAGTGCAATGGGGTTATGACCATCTTGACTGATTGAAAGTGCTGACAAATTCAACATAGCATCACCCAAATACAAGCCCAACGAGGTTTTATGTAAATCATAATGGGTTGTAACGGGTCCCAGAACAACCTGCACCTTCTCTTTTAGCAAATTCAAGCCATCTACCGTTATGCTACCATCAATATGATGTCTATTCGATGAAACGGCCAAGTCACTTGTCATCCCTAACCATTGAAATTGCAGATCCCCGACGCGTGCAACCAATTTGAATGCAGGCACGTTCACTTGAAGGGAAGTCTTGTTTAAGTAGCTGATAAACATGCTAAAATTAAGCTTTGGCAGCGTTGATTCAGCGGTGTAGGTGTGTGTGAATTGTTCTGCATAAACCTGTGGTAATGTCATGTCGCTGTGTGCATAGCCCAAGCCAAATATGGCTTTTGCGTCTACAAACATCATTGGACCATGGTATATGTCCAACGGAATTTGTACTTGAATATCCTCGCCTGGTCCATTGTTTGTAACAGTAACACCCGCCACATCAGTAACGGTTCGCGCAGGAACATGCAAGTGCCCGTTTAACAAGGCCTTTGATCTAAACCAGCCACGGTGATATTCCGCTACATCAATGACTAGGCCATTTGACGGATTAATTAGTGCTACATTTTTTCTAAGCGCTCGCTCAGTAATGACACCCATACCATAATAACTACCAAGGGTTAGAGCGGCTATGAGAACCACCAACCCTGCCAATTTTTTCATACGTATCTCCCTGTTCATGTTAATGAGCCCTCCCGCTTTGAGGGAAACTTACTTAATTAAAGCACGAGAATGCACATCTGCAAAGCGTTATTATACAATATAGCGCGACTGAATGAAGTATCATTCGCACAAATTAAATAAATCACGGTATAATCA
This sequence comes from Legionellaceae bacterium, assembly GCA_038923045.1. GTDB lineage: Bacteria > Pseudomonadota > Gammaproteobacteria > Legionellales > Legionellaceae > DDPF01. The sequence continues at coordinate 14,564 of JBCKWE010000009.1, read as the reverse complement.
ACGATTACTTACCTTAGTGGTCTCAATCTAACATGAGAAAACCGGCATATTTTTGGCGTAAGGGTCTTTGGGCGCTAATGAGTTTATTTTTCCTTTTTCTGGTGTGCGCCAGTTTTCTGTATCTTTATGCATCCAGTCAACTGCCCAATGTTGATTCTCTAAAGACCGTTAAATTGCAAGTTCCCCTGCGAATCTATACGCAGGAAGGTTTATTGATTCAGGAGTATGGTGAGCAACGACGTGAACCACTTCCCTATGAAGACATTCCTCAAACACTCGTCCATGCCTTGCTTGCGACAGAAGATCAACGCTTTTTCGAGCATCCTGGAGTGGATGTATTCGGACTGGCGCGCGCAACGATTCGCATGATTCAGACGGGCACCAAATCCCAGGGTGGCAGCACCATCACCATGCAGGTCGCGCGTAATTTTTTCCTAAATCGCCAAAAAACCTTCATGCGTAAATTTAACGAAATCATGCTGGCGATTAAAATTGACCGCGAACTATCTAAAGAAAAAATTCTTGAATTGTACTTGAATAAAATTTATTTAGGCAACCGCGCGTACGGCGTGGGGGCTGCTGCCACCATTTATTATGGCAAACCATTGAAAGAATTAAACATTGCACAACTGGCAACCATTGCCGGCTTGCCACAAGCGCCTTCAACTCAAAATCCAATTGCCAATCCCAGAGCGGCTAAAGTACGTCGCGATCATGTCCTTGAACGCCTCCTAGACGAAAAATACATTACACAAGTCGAATATGACGACGCGATTCTGCAGCCTATCGCCGTTAAATATCACAGCTCAAATTTGGAAGTTAATGCGCCTTATGTAGCCGAGATGATTCGTCAATCGTTGTACGAAAATTTTGGTGAAAAGGCTTACACGAAAGGGTACAAGGTTTACACAACAATCAAAGGTCCACTGCAAGTAGCGGCCAATCAGGTCGTTGAAGATCATTTGTTGGCATACGATCATCGCCACGGCTATCGCGGGCCCGTTGCTAAAGCTACTGAAACCCAACTGCAATCACCTGTAGCCCTGCATCAATTGTTAGCCACATACCCTGTATTAAATGATTTAGAACCTGTCGTCATTCTTTCTGTCGCGGAACGTACAGCCTCAGCAATAAACAGCAGCGGACAAGATCTGACGATTTCATGGGAAGGAATTTCCTGGGCTCGACGAGCACTGACAAAAGGCTGGGTGAGCAATGCACCAACCAAGGCAAGCCAGGTTCTGGCAAGTGGTGATATCGTCTATATACGACCTCATGCAGGCGAATGGCAACTCACCCAACTTCCGCTGGTAGAAGCCGCCCTCGTGGCCTTGGATCCCGCTAATGGCGCCATCGAAGCATTGGTGGGTGGTTTCAATTTTAAAAAGAGTAAATTTAACCGCGCCACGCAAGCAAATCGCCAGCCCGGCTCCAGCTTCAAACCTTTTATTTATGCAGCGGCTCTGAACAAGGGCTATACGCTTGCAACATTGGTCAACGATGCACCCATTGTGATTGACGATCTAAGCCAGCCCAATATGTGGCGCCCGCACAATGACAATCAAAAATTCAATGGGCCTACGCGCTTGAAAGATGCCTTTGTACACTCGACCAATCTCGTGTCCATTCGTATTCTGGATGACATTGGGATTGATTACGCCATTGATTTTGTCAGCCAATTTGGCTTCCACAAAACCACCCTACCTCGCACATTATCCTTAGCACTTGGCAGTTTATCAGTCAGTGCTATCGATCTTGCAACGGCTTACGCCGTTATAGCGAATGGGGGTTATAAAATTGAACCCTTCCTGATTGATCACATCACCGACAGCGATGGTCACGTTTTACTACAAGCAAAATCCACCCGTGTATGCACGCTCCCGTGTAATGATGATCCTGACGTTATCGCCCCGCGCGTTATTCCGGCTGATGTTGCCTTTTTGATGAATTCAGCCCTCATGGGCGTTATCCAGCAAGGGACTGCTCAAGAGGCTCGCCTGTTGAATCGCCGGGATATCGCCGGTAAAACAGGCACTACCAACGAGCAGGTTGATGCCTGGTTTGCCGGCTACAACCCGGACTTGGTCGTCACTACATGGATAGGATTTGATACGCCTCAACCGCTGCACGAGTACGCCGCGAGATTAGCCTTGCCACTCTGGATTGATTTTATGAAAATAGCGCTGCATGGAAAGCCAGAACGTGATATGCCTCAACCCGAAAACATCGTATCAGTACGCATTAATCCAGTGAATGGCTTGCTGGCCAAATCAGGTCAGGCAAACGCCATCAATGAATATTTCCGTGACCAAGACGTGCCGGGGGTTGATGAGGAATCAATCACGCTCGCTCATGGGAATGCGCAAGGCACGCAGGGGCAGGATGATGATGATAATTTGTTTTAGGTGAATCGGGTAGCACAATATGATCATTATAATTTCATTAACCGAGATAACACACCATGACCGTTTCAAAACGACTTCTTTCCACCGACCTTCCTAACCACATAGGCAAACCTGTCCGTATCCGCGGATGGATTCATGCCGTACGCTCGCTGGGCAAAATTCATTTTCTGATTGTTCGCGACCGGAAAGGCTTAAGCCAGGTAGTGATTCAAGATAAATCTGAATACCAGAAAATATCCGGCTTGCAAGTGGGTTCGGTAATCACGGTAACGGGAGACGTTGCTGGCAATCCGCAAGCCAATGGCCTCGTTGAGATCATTAATCCATCTATTACCATAGAAGTCGCCATCACCGAGGTGCCTGCCGTTGAATATACAAAACCTGAAATTCCATCCGATTTAGATTACATTCTGGATCACCGCGCCATGGCTCTGCGAAATCGAAAAATACAGGCAGTTTTTACCATTCAAGCTGAAATTGCGCATGCCTATCGCCTTTACATGCATGACACGGTTGATGCCGTAGAGTATTTTTCGCCTAGCATTATTGGCACTTCAAGCGAAGGGGGGGCTGAGTTTTTTAATGTTGATTACTTTGGATACAGCGCAACTCTGGCTCAGAGCAGCCAGCTATATAAGCAAGTCATGGTTGGGGTTAACGAACGCGTCTTTGCGCTAATGCCTTTTTTCCGTGCCGAAAAATCGCACACTTCACGTCATTTATCTGAAGGCAAACAATTTGAGTTCGAGATGGGTTTTTTCGAGCACTGGAGCGAAATCATGGATATCCAGGAAGGCGTCATTAAAGCGATTGTTGCTCATTTGCACAACACCTGCGCTGCAGAAATTAAAATGCTGAATGATGTCATTATCAAGGCACCGGCGGATGTATCGTTTCCAAGACTCACGTTTGAACAAGCACAAGCAATCTATTTTGAACGCACCGGTGTTGATGAGCGCCATGAAGATGATTTAAGTCCTGCCGCCGAAAAAGAGCTCTGTCAGTATGCCCTTGAAACACAGGGAACGGATCTGGTGTTTATCACTGACTGGAAAACCAGCAAGCGCCCTTTCTATTCCTATCCAAAAGATGAAAATCCAGCGTTAACCAACACATTCGACTTATTGTGTGCCGGCACAGAAATAACGTCGGGTGGCCAAAGACGGCACACGCACGAATCCATGTTGGAAGGCATTCGTTTGAAAGGCATGGAGGCACATGCCTTTGAAGATTATTTGAGCATTTTTAAATACGGCATGCCGATCCACGGCGGTTTTGGCATGGGGCTTGAACGATTGACCATGACGATACTAAAGCTTAAAAACATCCGCGAAACCTCCCTGTTCCCATCTGATCCAAAACGAATTGCGGGCAATAGAATCAAGGCGCATTTATTTTTCGGCGCTGAAAACATTCGCAATGAAATTATTCGTTCGCTGAAAGATTGCAGCATGACCTTTGAACATATCACGCATGAACCTACCCCCACATCGGAAGACTCGGCTCAGCTACGGGGAACGGCGCCTGAAGAAGGCATTAAAGCCATCATTTTGCGTGGAAAACAAAGCAAAAAGAACTACCAGTTTAACCTGCCCTCTAATCTGAAACTGGATATGAAGAAAGTAGCTGTCATTGTGAAAGAAAAATGCGAGTTTGAAGATCCAGCGGTGATTACCGAACGCTTCGGGCTGATAATCGGCGGCGTTCCGCCCTTCGGCCATTTGTTGAATCTGGATACATACTATGACGAACGCATCTTAAGTCTGGCGCGAGCGGCGTTTAATTGTGGCATGCCGACAGAATCCATTGTGATGATGGCGTCTGATTTAATCACCCTTGTTGAACCAAAAATGGCGCAGTTTTCGGCATGACTCAAATCCAGTTTTAGAATGATTTCTCCTTAACTTAGTGCCATTAGGGTAGAGTCTTCTCGCCAGGTATTTATCTGACATAAATCCTTCAACCGAGCTGAAATATCCGATGTTTTCATAGTCATACATCCTTTTGGCTTATCAAAAATTATACTATTCAATGGAAGCACCCCATTAAGGATAGGGTCTTGCATCGCTGCGATCAACACTTGTGCTGATCGCGTTTGGCCGTAAGCTGCCTGAAAAAAATACGTGGGCCTGTAACTTGCGACTATCCGAGTTAACTCGAGAATAACGTGTTTGATTTGGCCTTCTGTAACATTAGCATTTTCGTCAAATTTATTTGATAACGCTTGTAATAATTTCCCTTTGTGTCCCATTCTGCTTTGAAATGACATCCCTTTATAGCAATGATCGATAAGTCGTCCTAAAGCGACCACCTGATTTGCATTTACAAACTCAGGAGAGACTAAGGGTAGCGCAAGGGGTGCCTCTGGTGCTAAATAACAGTCATTCGAGATTTCCTCAATCTCGCTTCCTGCCCCAAACAATGCTAAGAACTGCTCTCGAATTGTATGCAGTTTAGTTGACAGTAGATTCTTCTGTTTTTGAATAAAATCGGGCGCAGTGATCACATTTTCAAAACTCGTGGCAGCCTCAGTAAAATCACCTAATCCTAACATTAATTTAGAAACCATAGGGTGAATAATATCTTGCAAACTTCGACTCAGGCCCTCATTAGTAGACAAACAATGATCCATAAGCTCAATATTTTCCATTAGCAAGTGACACTCCCGGTCCACTCTAGTCAGGCATTTCAGCAAAAAATCTTTGAATTTTGGGTACAGTAAAATATTACGATAATTGTCTATCAAATCGGCGATACTATCTATAAGCTGTGTAATTTGAGTCATGCGGTATTGAAGATGCGGAAAACGATCGATTGCGTCAACCTTGCCTTTACCTGAATTGATAAATATAGACAATTTCCATGTAAAGGTTCCTGATGTACCACTCGCCGCCTCTTTATTAATCGCTTTTGATTGTTCATTCCCTGTCATGATGGGACCGGTAACGTTGGCCTCTTCTGCAAGAGCAAGCATTGAGTCCATATTGACATCAATTTGATAATCTTCAATCACCAACGTGGTTAAGGGGATTAATCTACACGCTGTCAAAAAACCAACCTGCTGATGTTTATGATCAAGAAAACTAGGGCACAATTCTTCTTTACTTACCTGCCTAATGGGCTTTATAAATACGTCGTAGAATAACGTCAATGTTTCGATGCACTCGAAGGCTGTGCTCACCTGTTGTTGATTGATGTCAGATAATAGTTGTTTACGTTTAGTTGAGGATAAGGTGCTGAAAATAATTAATACATCCACAACGGTTAAGGGTATGGGATTAATCAGTAAACGTTTAGCCACGGCCTGATAGGGCTTAAAATAAGCGAGCAAGGTATTATTTTGCTGTAAAATTTGATTCAAGTAACCCACTCTGCGAGCCATTTCATTAGCAAATTTGGGGTCAAACTCTTTTTTTCCTGTCAGCGGGTTATGACGTCGATAAATCAACATAAGCATACTTTGATCCATGGTCCTGAGCACGCTGTGTGATGTGTTTTTTAGATCTCTAATTTTTAATTCATGGATCTTCTCGTCTCGGTAAGCCCCATACAATCGAGTAATTTCAATTTCAACTGTGCGCATGTAACTAACAACCCGATATTTATCAGAAGGATTGTTGATAATGTAAGGTGATGTCTCTGTATTTAATAGTTTATTAATATATATTTTCGCATTACGACATAATTCAATACATCGGTTTGTACTCAGCGGAAAACCAGTTTTCCGATCAACGGGGTACTGCAAATGCCAAAGTAAATTGGCTAACGCTATCATAATAAAGCGCGGTATACGTCTATCGTCTAAATAACCATCTCCCTCCACTGCCGCTGAAAAGAATGATTTAGCTTTCGAGTCCATCTGAAAATCGGTGTCAATTCTTGCAATATCCGAAGGAAATTCTGAGCTAATAAATAAAGTAATATTGGTACGTGCATGTTCCAGTTTGCTGTCACCTGTAATCCGTTTTTCAATCCCCTCACTCATTAAACAATAAGGTAATATGGTATATACTGTCGCCGTTTTATCCTCTGCCAGAATAGCTTCTTCGTACCCAAGATACTCCTTTAGAGACACGGCTGGATCAACCTGGCTTGCTTTAAGAAAACCAATAATTGTTTTTTCATATCGAGATCGTTGACTCTCTTCCTTGTCTTTTAACACCCGAATAGATTCAGTGGTCGTTAGCCGGTGCGTTTCATAGTCCATCCGAGATCGATGAGCCCTGTCTTTAGTACCGTTAACAACGCTACTAATTGCCGCAATCCCCACGGATATAACCACCATTGCAAGACCAATTGCATCTGAGTGCGCTGCAATTTGTGAGGCTATTCCCTTATCCGTCCCCCTCAAATTTCCCATCACTAACTGCTTTGCCCGTTCTGAGGCTTTATTCTTTATGTCGTCGGCCTGTCCCGCTTCCCTGGTAAGAACCCCTGCTCGTAACGCTTGCTCAATTTGAGATGGCATTGAAATTTTTCTCCTAAAAATCATGACGATAGATCATTGGATGGTTGCGCTAAGAAACCTCTCGATAGAAGATCCATCTTGCTTTCTTATTTTTCATTTTAGGCGGCTTATCGATATATAACAAGTATAGTACTCAGGACGATGTGGGGAGTTACGCAGTGCTTGTCTATTCCAAAAAATGTGCTATATTTTAAGTGAGGCTGGCTTTTCAATATTTTTGCAAAAAGTCAACACGCTTAGTAACTAGGATGATGGCAATTTAATCTGAGGAGAAAATCATGCATGTATTTCAGAGACAGAATGCATTGGGGATAATGCATGAAATGAAGGGGATGATAGAAAGCAGCACTTGTGAATGGTTGCAGAGTCCACATTTTGAAACAAATATGGATTGGATAGAAAAATTTTTTAATGGTAAAAAAACCCCAGCATTCAATCTAGCTATTTATAAAAAAATTGTAGAGATAGAGGACCAGCTTGTAACCAATACGTTAGTGAGTCAGGCGCACAAAGAAAAAGCAGCAAGATTAATTATCCTCATGAAATCTAAAATTTTAACCCTAACACCAGGCATAACTACACCTGAGGGGTTCGAAAAGGCAGTAATGATTTTTGATAAAGAATGGGAATTACGTAACGCGGAACGTCGACCCGAAACGCCACCGCCGCTAGAAGATGAAGAACCTGAATTATACCCTGTCATGACTACTAAACAGGAATATGCCCTTGAGGCTAAAATAGAGCAGGTAACATCAGAAATCGATGGAATAATGGGTGTCGTACTAAAAAAACGCGAGTCGTTGCTCACTGCGAGCGGCCTTAGCGTTAAAGAGTATCAACGGGCACCAGATGAGCTACTAAAAAGAATTCACTCTATTCTTCAGCCGGTGGGGCTGGTGATGGACGTTACAGAGGGTAGTCTAACTAACGCAGTGAAATTGTTTAACTTATCATTCGGCAAAGGTACTCGCTTTGATGCATGGTTACAGGTGCAAGAAGGGGAGCATGCTAGGGCGTTACAGGAATGTTGCACAATTATTAGTAAGGGTACTCGTATTAATAGAGACGAGCCCGCACCTGATGCGCTTCAATTGCTGGTTAATGCTGAAACACAACAGGCTCACAATATATGCCTTGTCTTGGTTTTTTTACAAAGAATGGCTACTTCGGTAAATTTTAGAGGTAATAAAACGGACGTTAAGGCGTTTTATTCCAAGTTAGTTGAACACCGAAAAAAAGGAATTCAATTAGATACAGAGTCGGTTACCTCGCTGCAGGGAATGATAAAACATTACCAAAAGCCTGAATTTTCTCAGTATCTACATAGTTCGTTCGAGCTTGCCGATGAATTTGAGACTAAAATAAAACAGTCTATGATACTTGCCAATGAAGATAATAAAGGTGAAAAGGGATTCCATTGGCATCTTAGTGAGGATGTTACGTCATGCTTAAACGAGCTTGACCAACTGAATCGAAGTCCGGTAATAATGAAAGTAATTACAGCAATGCCGGATAGCTATGTGAAACCCCATGTCTTAGCGATACGGCAGGAGGTTTTGGATGAGGTGCTTGCACAGCGTTTAGCAAGTCAGTGGTTTGAAACAAAAATTCCTGAGGGAGTGTTTTCTGTAGTGGATAGCTGGAAGAAAATGGCGCGGGCTTGGCTTATCGCTTTGGATCCAGACATGCCATTTCAGCCTGAAGCAATGAAGCGCAATAAGGCTTACTGGCGTGGTTGTCTGAAGGCGGGGTTGGTTAAAGCCGCACCTAATGAATTTCACATGTCTCCTGATACAGGTCAGTTTATGCAGACTTCTTCTAATTTACCAATGTCAGTCGATTCCATACTGAGGGCAAAGATTGGTGGTCTAAAATTACAGCCTATAATGTCAATTATCGACCCTGACACCCCTCCCAAATTAAAGGTTGCTGCATACTGTCAAGTGATTGGGTTACTGAACAGTGGGAATCTTAATATGAATGTACCACCCGTCAATAGATCGGGACTTGAGCAGGCGAGAGCGATGGCGGAATCGTTGCTATTGTATATTTCTGACCATTCTGAGCTAAATAATGATCCAGCTGTTAGTGAACAGCTGGATGATGTTACTAAAATAATTGCAGAATCAAGAACATTTTCGTGGGGAGCGCGTACATTGGCGGAAATTAGTAAGCTCGAGGATAGTAGTGCCTACCCAGTTGCAACACTGTATCAAGATCGGAATAAACCACGGAGGTCTGGTATGCCTGTATCGCTTAGCAACGCACTAAACTCCCGTGTTAGACAGGTTAACAAAAATAATATAGAGATGCTTGCTACGCTATGGGAGCAATTTAATCGGTTGCGCACGGAAGCCAGAAGTGACGAGGTACCGTCATCGCCTAGAACTACTGCGGCGGGAGGTGGTCTTAGTGTGAGTGCAGACGGAAAACCTGTTGAGCTGACGCGGGATGACTGGAAGGAACGTATCGCGAGCACAAAGCAAGCCGCCGCTGCTGCCGCTGATGATAAGAAAAAAAGTACAGGTACAGGTTCTTCGCCTAGAAATAATTAAGTACCTGCCCGAGGAGTTAATTGGCTCGCATCATCTTACGAGCCGATTAATTCTTTAATTTGCATTGAAGTCAGTCAGTATTGACAATGCTAATGCATCCATAGTACAATCAGCCCGTTATTAACTCAGAGGATTTGCATATGTTCATGTTTGATGAATCAAGACACCAATTAAATGACGCATTGTACTTACCAGACGATAATGGTCTTCACACAAGGCTTGAGCCTATAGCACGTGTTAAATGCAATCGTTTTTTTCCTGTTGATGGCAATTCATTTCTTCCTCCACTGCACGTGACGCAGGCAGATGATGTTCAGCATCACAAGGACGCGTATAACGCGTTTAATGTAACTTTACTTGACCCCTTTCAACATTGGAATGATGTTTACAATGATCTGAGAGGAATATTCATCAAGCCGCTTGTATGTTCCACTCTGGCGGAACAGCACGCATTGGGCTTCACTCTTGAACTAAGGATACTGTTTATCAATCTGCTTTCACTCTCTCCCGCCCGCGCAATGAATTCCGCGATGAAGGCTTCGGAGGAATTGTGTTACACCGTGTGGTTAACACTTGAAATGTTCTTTGCAACAGCAACGTTAGTACCCAGCTTCGCATTGCGATGTTTGGTAAGTATTGCAGAGTTACTCTGTCAGCTTTTTACGCCCCAAGAACAACTAAATCCTGCGCAAATTTAATTGAGGAATTGATATCCCCGCCTTCGCGGGGACGACATCATCTGCTATTATAGCCATAACGCAAACCACCAAATCCTATCACATGCCATCAAACACAGTACGCATCGCCACACGAAACAGTCCGCTGGCATTGTGGCAAGCCAATCATATCCGTACCACCCTTATGCAACATTGGCCCCACCTACAGATTGAGCTGCTTCCAATGGTAACCACGGGTGATCAATTTTTAAAAGATAAATGGCAGGCCTTTGGCGGCAAAGGCATGTTTGTCAAGGAACTGGAAGAAGCCCTGCTCGACAGACGCGCTGACATCGCCGTGCATTCGATGAAAGACGTACCGGCTACGTTTCCAACTGGATTATCAATGGCCGCCATTTGCACGCGTGATAATCCGTTTGATGCGTTGATCAGTAAAGCATATAACAGCTTGGACAATTTACCCGTTGGGGCCAGCATTGGTACGACCAGTTTACGGCGTCAATCGCAATTATTAGCACGACGTCCTGATTTAACCATGGTGTCATTGCGCGGCAACATTCAGACGCGTCTCTCGAAACTGGAAACAGAGGGATTTGATGCGATAGTGCTGGCTGTGGCAGGACTTGAACGCATGGGTTTGCAAGGCATGATCACGCAAATTCTTGACGATAACATCATGTTGCCCGCCTGTGCTCAAGGCGCTCTGGGCATTGAATGTCGTACTGATGATGAGGAGATGCAACAGCTAGTAGCGCGGTTGAATGATCCCTTGTCTGCCATTTGTGTTCATAGCGAACGGCATGTAAATGCCGTACTAGGTGGTAATTGCCATGCTCCCATTGCCGTCTATTGTAGGCTTGAGGCGGATTCGCAACTGCTGTTGCGCGCTTTGGTTGCGACTCCGGATGGCAGTACGCTCATCACGGATAGTCAGCGTGGGCACCAGCGTGATGCCCTAAAATTGGCTGATCAGTGTGCGCACGCCTTGCATGCGATGGGAGCTGCAACATTACTGGCAGCACGATGAATGGATTACGTGTTTTAAACACACGCCCATTACATCAGGCGGCAGCACTGGATCACGCGATCCATGCTGCCGGCGGGCTATCCATTAATTTTCCAGCGTTAACCCTCCATGCAACCCCTGCTGATTGGCTTGCTGATATGCCCCCTCCTGAGAACGTTAACCAAGCTATTTTTATCAGCGCCAATGCCGTGAATTTTTATTTTGACGCGCTAAACCAGGCGCAAATAAAATGGCCGCTAAGCATAGGCATCATCGCGGTGGGGCAGGCGACTTCTGTCGCCTTATCAAAACGAGGCATACTACCTCATCACATTCCCTCGATGGCTGACAGTGAACACCTGTTGAAACTCAGCACATTGCAAGCGATACACGATCAAACCATCCTGCTGATAAAAGGTGTTGGCGGAAGGCCGTTGATTGCCGAAACATTACTGTTCCGAGGTGCTCGTTTAATTTCTCTTTGCGTTTATCGCCGTGATTTGCCTGCCATTAAACAGGAATATATCAATGCATTGTGGCAGGGAGACGTAGTGGATATCATCCTGTTTACCAGCACGCAGGCGATGCACAATTTTTTCAGCTTATTTTCTGAAGAAGGCAGGTGTTGGATCCGAAAAACGCCATGCTTGGTGATTAGCGAACGCTTAGCAGAAACAGCGTCTACTTTAGGAATCGACAAGATAAACCTCTGCCAATATGATACTGTGTTGGAAGCACTTAAGGATTTTACCCATCAAGGAGTAGATAGATGACACGCAATAAAGACGCTCAGGTTCTGGAAAAGAAAATAACGACGCCCGTGAGAAAAACCAGTTACACACGCACCGGCGCGTTAACATTACTGACACTTATGATCATCGCGGGTCTCGCTAGTGCATTGTATACCAACCTAAAACTATGCCAGAAAGTGGACGCACTGGCCGCCGAAACGTATGCGCTTAAACAACAGCAACAACAAACCAAAACTCTGTTGGACACAACGCATGATAGCCTGCTTTCAGCGCAGGCGACCCTGAATGACAAACTGGCTGGCTTAAGTAAACGCTTATCATCCGCCATGCAGGAACATTTGTATCAAAACAATGACTGGTTGCTGCAAAAAACTCGTTATTATCTGGAGATGGCAGAAACCAACGCGCACTGGAGTGACAATACACAAACAACGATTGCGTTATTCCAACAGGCAGATGCCCTGCTGGTTAATCTCCACGAACCACAATGGCTTGCAATCAGGCAAGCAATAGCAACAGACATCGCACAACTACAAACTATTCCGACACTTGATATCGCGGGCATGCTAGCTAGGCTTGATGCAGCACAACACGTTCTCACCACATGTCCGTCCAAAAACCCACTCGCATTGACGAAGACAAAAACATTGCCCGACACAACGATTAAACCACCTGCAACCTGGCGTGAACACCTGCAAGTCAGCCTGGATTTATTGAAAAAACTGGTGATTATTCACCATCACAATGAAGCCATTCAACCGTTGCTTACGCCTGAATATGAGACAATAATGCGAGAAAATATTCGCTTGAATTTACAGGAAACGCAGTGGGCGGTTTTACAAAAAAATCAGGCCGTATATGACTTGTCGTTAACGCAAGCTATCGATAATATACGCATGGTATTTGATCAAAATGCGCCCTGTACACAATTACTTATTGAACAATTGCACGCATTGCAGTCAACGCAACTCAAATCGGAAGCACCCTCCTCCGGCCAGTCGTTGTTGCTACTGAATCAATTTATTGAATCCAAAAAAGACGCGTCTAAAAAAATGCCTGTTTCAGGAGAACATTCATGATGATGCGCATCCTTAAAATTTTCATTCTCTTGTTGGTGTCTGTGTGGCTAGGGGTGCACGTCTACCATGATCCAGGTTACCTGTTGATCGCCATGAATCAAATGACCATTGAAACAACCCTTGGGGTTGCGATAATCGGCTTAATTTTGTTGTTTTTAGTCCTGCATACGCTGCTGTTATTGCTGCATTGGCTCATCCATATACCCACTTCATGGCGCGATTTTCGAGTAAAAAATCGCGCCCACAATGCGCAGGTAAAAACCAGACAAGGCTTGATTGAGTTCAGTGAAGGGCATTGGTTGCGAGCAAAAAACTATTTAATCAAGGCATTACCGGATACGGAAATGCCTTTACTCAACTACCTCACCGCCGCACGTGCCGCTCAAGAAATGGGTGACAGTAAGCTACGTGATGATTATTTGCGTGAAGCCCAACAAGTCATGCCAGAAGCCAGAATAGCCGTTGAATTAACGCAAGCGCAGCTACAACTGGCAAATCGGCAATGGGAACAAGCCTTGGCTACATTAAGGCACTTACAAGATTTATCACCACAACACCCTTATGTTTTAAAATTACTGATGCAGTTGTATGAAGAGGTGAAAGACTGGCCTCATTTAATTGCCCTATTGCCTGCGTTAAAACGACATAAGGTAATCTCTGAGGCAGCATTTAACCAGCTGCAAAAACAGGCTTTGCTGCAATCTATGATTGAGCATATCAAGCGTAATCAAACGGAAGCACTCGCTACCTTGATGGCAAGCATGCCAAAAAATTTGACCTACGATCCCGACTTAATCGCCGAATTTAGTCGTTATTTACTTAATAATCATTATGATACCAAAGCTGAGGCATTATTACGCCGTTGCCTGCAGAAACAATTTAGCGAGCCATTGGTCATACTCTATGGACAGATTAAAGGTGACAAAGCCAAATTGAGCTTTGCTGAAGGGCTACTCAAGGCGAACTCGCGCGCGCCTGGTCTTTATTTATGTCTTGGACGTCTCTGTAAATCCAACCATTTATGGGGGAAAGCACGCACCAACATAGAAGCGAGCATCAACTTGAGTCCCACCCCTTCCGCCTTTGCAGAGCTGGGGGCATTGCTGGAGGAATTGGGGGATCATCAAGGTGCTTGTACTGCTTATCGGCAGGGGTTGTTGCTGACAGTATAGTCGCCTACACCCCCTCTCGGATCTTTTTTTATGGTATACTTGCTCACAATTTTAATTAAATCGGAGAACTACCATGAATCGATTACAGAATTTATTGATCACCGCCGCATTAAGCCTAACGGCAACGACTGCTCTGGCAAGCCCTATATTACTGATAACCCACAATACCACTGACGTAGAATCAGAAGCCTATATTGATGGCAGGATCAAGTCAAACCATCCCACCAAAGCGAAAAGTGACAACAAGGTTTCATGGGTTTCTGTTAAAATGGCATGCTTTGGTCATACCGTGAATGGCAATTGCCCGGCCTTGATTAAGATGGGCACAAACACAGCCAACCCCGTAGAAATCGGCATGGTAACCATGAATTTAGCTACCGGTGATATTACACCGAAACAATTGAGCGGCAATGGTTATGCATTAATTGTAAATGGGCCTGGAGAAACAAC
>JBCKWE010000008.1:0-51649 GCA_038923045.1 Legionellaceae bacterium | reverse complement strand
ACAAGTCAGGCCTGCTTTAACGCTGACGGCGCCGGGTACCGCTGTGGAGGGTGCTTATAACCTTTGGATTAATTCGCTTGTACCAACCAATGATATTGAAGAGACCTGCCTGCTTCAACATCGCATTAATGGTACAACTTACACATCCAATTATATTATTATCGGTGCGTGTAATTAACTCCGGTATTGATAATCATTTGCATTTGTTATAAAGTATCATTTCTTTGATACTGCTCGCCGGAGCTAACCCATGAAAATAAAAAAAATTCCGTATTACATTGCCCCGTGGTTTCTCATGGCGGGTGCCAGTTTGACTATCGGTTTGTTGAGTTTTGGTGGTATATTAGCCATTTTTCCGATACTCCCACTCGCATTTGCGGGGTTTGTGCTGTCGGTTGCGTATGAAGGCGAGATTTATTTACAAAACATCAGAGGTTCACTGAAGAAATTATTCAAAGCCTATCATCTTGAGCGTCAACTGGCTAAAAAATGCTTATTGGATCATTTTCCTATTGAATTAAATGAAGATTGCCCGCAATTTTTCAAAGATTATGAACGTAAACTCCAGCTGTTTCATAAATTTGAGGACAGACGACTGAACAAAGCCAGTCGTGAACGCAAACGGCGTGTGGAAAAAAAACTGGTTGACATGGAAAAATGGTTTGCTGTGCAGTTGTTTTCTGATCCTTTTCAAAAAGGTTCGATAGCTGATGAAAAGGAATTGCGTGATTGGTTTGATAAATCAAGATTACGCGTTGAATTTCAAGCTAGACAAGGCAGTCGCCGCAGTATTTACAACCTAATAAGAGGCTTCTGTGTCACGGCGGGTCTATTCATGGGGCTTGGCACAACCTACCTTCTGGTTGAAGCGTTCGCCATTATTCCATGGCTTGCAGTCATTCCGGCGGCTACGTTACCGATGCTAATTGTTCCCATGGCAGCGATCGCCGGCGTGGCATATGGCTTGCTGGTTTACAATGCGATGACGGACATGATTGCCACGGAGATGGTAAACAAATGGTATCAGAAACTTTATAAAAATGCAGATGAGAAAACATTAGGACGTCGCGTAGTGATGGGGACAACGCTTGCAGTCATGTTTACATTAACGCTTGCTTTAAGTATTTGCACTGCCGGGACATGGTGGACGGTGGCAAAGACATCGCGACCCTTATTTCACTGGATGGGTAAAATGCCCGGCTTTATTATGCTGGTTTTGAATCCGTTGATTTCCAGCCTATCAACGTGGGCGTTTAATCTGGAAAATGTCAGTGAAACCCTTGAATTGGTTGAGAAGTGGACTGATGAATTAGAATTTAACGCACTATTGCGTTGGATGGGTGAAATACCCGCGCGCATTATGTCAGCTCCAGGCCTACTTATTTCCCGTCTATCAGCGTGGAAATTTAATCCAGAAGCGAAAACCGATTTGCAGTTGTTACGCGCGTGGAACCTGCCTCGTATGGTTATCGCCGTTGCTTTTGCTCCTTTGCGTTTTTTATTATTCATAGGGCACTTAATCAGTATTGGTGTAACCGCTGATCGAGTACCAGGTGTACCGTGCGCCGCATCAGCACTTCTGGGGGCAACGAACGAAGGCGTTGAAGATCTCCATTATTTTGATGTGTTTGGCAAGCAACCGCACCTGCATAAAGACGATACGCAATCGTTGTTAACAGAAAGGTTGGAGTCACAGTCTGGTCATAATCATGACAGTGATTTGCCGACAAAATTTTTAACCCTGTTTTTTTCCCCATTGTATCTGCTTGCGGCGGGTTGGGATTTGCTGCTTGATGAGGATCTTGAGGAATTGACGTCTTGGAAGGCGTTTAGAGCCACGTTTGGGAAAGCTTTAGACAGGGAAATGGGGCTTGCGATTGAGGAGAATGTTGATGAGGAAGTAGATCCAATTGTGCTAGTTGTTCTTCCCGGGGGGCAACAAAACCCTTATACCTTTTTTAAAACCTCGCCTAAGAACGGTGATGCGCTTGAGATTTTAGAAGATTTACCAGACAGTATTGCTCGCAGGGCGTCTTAATTTATCCCAACAAATTCTTCAATCCCGCCAAGTGCGATTTCGCCAGCGCCTTCGACTTCACTTCATCACGCTCGCCACTTTTGCCATACCATTCCAAGCTATCCTGAGGCAATTCATCCAAAAATCGGCTTGGCAAGCAATCCTGCATTTCACCCGCGCGGCGACGTTGCCTTGCCAGCGTTAAACACAGCGTTTTTTGTGCGCGGGTAATGCCGACGTAGGCTAGACGGCGTTCTTCATCAATTTGTTCTTCATCAATGCTGACACGATGGGGGAGTAACTCTTCTTCCATTCCCACCAGATAAACAAAGGGGAACTCCAGCCCTTTTGATGCATGCAAGGTCATTAATTGCAGCGTGTCTTTATCGTGATCGTCGGCCTGCTCGAGAATATCAATCAGGATTAATTTATTGATCACATCCGCCAGTTGCGTGTCATCCCCTTTTGCCTGCAAACGTCCCACCCATTCTAGCAATTCCCATACACTTTCCATGCGTTTTTGCGCTTTCATGGGGGTGTCGCATTGTTCATAACAGTGTGCTTCATAACCACTGTCGTCGACCATTTCGCGCAATACCGTGAGCACGGGTTCCTGCTGGCAGCGTTGTTTAATGGTAAACAACCATTGTTTAAATGCCAGTAAAGCCGCGCGTGGTTTCTCGCTTAAACGATCGGTCAGTGCCATGTGATCGCAACAAGCGAAAAGACTTTGTCCACGCATTTTTGCATAGTCGCCCAGCGCTTCTAGGCTGGTATCGCCAATGCCGCGTTTAGGCGTATTGATTACCCGTAAAAACGCGGCATCATCGGTTTCATTGCACAGTAGCTTCAGGTAGGCAAATACGTCCTTGACTTCGGTGCGGGCAAACCAGGATTGCCCGCCACTGATGTGGTACTGAATGCTGTGTTGACGTAAAACCGCTTCAAATACGCGGGATTGATGGTTGCCTCTGTATAAAATGGCGTAATCGCCATAGGTGGTTCGGTTGCGTAGTTTATGACTAATCATATCAGCCACCACCTGATCCGCTTCATCTTGCTCATCTCGACAATGCAAGACGCGCAGCATATCGCCATGTCCCAGCTCACTCCATAATTTTTTGGTGAATAGATGCGGGTTGTTGGAGATCAATTGATTGGCAGCATGCAGAATGCGTCCGGTGGAACGGTAATTTTGTTCTAATTTGATGATTTTTAATTGGGGGTAATCAATGTTTAATTGCGCCAAATTTTCAGGGCGCGCACCACGCCAAGCATAAATCGATTGGTCATCATCCCCTACAACCGTGAAACTCGCCCGTGTGCCGACCAATAATTTGACCAGCGCATATTGGCAGGTGTTGGAATCCTGATATTCATCGATCAACAAATGACGAATCTTGTTTTGCCAAAATTGCAAGCTGTCAGGGTTTTTATTCAGCAAACTAACGGGCATGCGAATTAAATCATCAAAATCGACCGCATTATAGGCTAGTAATGCCTGCTGATACTGGGGGTAAATGCTGGCGGCTTCCGCAAAGATGGGTGTATCGGGTGTGCGCCTTAATACATCGTCCGGTGTCAGCATCTCGTTTTTCCATTTGGATATTTGCTGTTGCACACGCATCAAATCATCACGATCATTGGCACGCGCGGGCGGTAAAAATCGGCGTAGCATTTGCAGGCAATCTTCACTGTCAAAAATAGAAAAGCCTCGCTTTAAACCACATAGTGCTACCTCACGTTTGAGAATACTCAAACCCAGCGTATGAAATGTAGCGACTTTTAACCCGCGACGTGTGGCCGTGGGCAATACAGATGCCACACGACTGCGCATTTCATTGGCGGCTTTATTGGTAAAGGTCACAGCAGAAATGTTATGCGCGGCATAACCACATGTCTCAATTAAATAGGCAATTTTTTGGGTGATTACCCGAGTTTTACCGCTACCAGCGCCTGCCAGAACTAACAATGGCCCATCGATGTACCTTACAGCGGCCATTTGTTGGGGATTGAGTGTCATATTGCGGAGTTCCGAGTAAAAAAATGCATTATACGTTAAAATTGCTTTTTAAAAAATTGTTGAATAACTACTGTTGTTATCGACCAATTATTAAGCATCTATTTCTTTCAGCAACCTTGCGTGTTATAATAAAAAATATACTGTACAGGAGTATTTTGATGGCTCATTCTGTTGCATTTGATACATTGGCTTTTGCAAAAAAGCTCGAATCCCATGGTGTTCTTACTGAGCAAGCCGAGGCGCACGCTGAAGCATTGGCGGAGGTTTTAGACTTTAATTTTGTTTCTAAAAAAAAACTAGAGACCACCAATGAAGCGCTGTCGTCACAAATTGACAAAAAATTTGCACTTGTGGACAACAGATTTACTCAGCTAGACAACAAAATTGATTTGTTGCAAAGCACGTTGAGACAGGAAATAAACACCTTACGACAAGAGATGAAACAAGATAGCAGTGACTTACGACAAGAGATGAAACAAGATAGCAGTGACTTACGGCAAGACATGAAACAAGACAGCAGTGACCTACGGCAAGAGATGATTCATATCAAAGTCGATGTTATTAAATGGGTGCTTGGTATTGCGTTTGCTCAAACCGCCTTGATTTTTTCGGTGTTAAAATTCTTTCATTAAACTAATTGCTTAAAAATTGGTAACTCCCCACGTCGTCCCGAACATAGTGAGGGATCTCCCTTCATTCAGGAGATCCCTCACTGCGTTCGGGACGACGTGGGGAGTTACAAAAATCGTCGAATAACCTAGGTCCATGTTGTTATGAATGAAGAATTGGATACCCTGCAACGTTTTATGTTTGAACACGCCAGTATTCGCGGTGAAATAGCCCACCTCGGCGAGACGTATAAAACCATCCTCAATCAACGTCCCTATCCACCCATGGTTAAACCCTTGTTGGCTGAAGCGCTGGTGTCCTGTGTGTTAATGGCCGGCAGCATTAAATTTGAGGGTGACATCACGCTGCAATTCCATGGCGATGAACGCTTGCCATTATTACTGGTTCAATGTGACCATGAATTGCATCTTCGAGGGGTTGCAAAGTATCAAGAAGATAGCCATTCTATTGATTACAATGCGGCCTTTCTAAAAGGCAAGATGTCGATCACCATTAATCAACCCAATCAGGCAGTCGCCTATCAAAGTGTGGTGCCAATCAACTCGTTGTCAATGGCTGAAAACCTGATGCACTATCTGGCGCAATCAGAGCAAATAGCCAGTCGCGTTTGGCTTGCCGTCAGCGATGAAAAGGCTGCTGGCATGCTGTTGCAACTCATGCCGGATCAGAACACACAACAACGGGAACAGTTCTGGGAGTATGCGGTACAAATCGGCCAGACCATCAAGGAACATGAATTATTAACCCTGGATAATCCAACCATCCTGCACCGTTTATATCACGAAACCGAGTTGCGTCTTTATACAGCGCGTCCTGTACGTTTTCAGTGCCGTTGTAATGATGCGAAGATGAAGCAGGCATTAGAAGTATTGGGTGAGGCAGATGTTAAACAATTACTACAAGAAAAGGGCGTGGTTGAGGTAGGATGCGATTTTTGCAACCGCCGGTATGCCTTTGATGCCATTGATGTCGCGTTGTTGTTTCGTTAATGCATGGGCAGGTTAATCCCAGAAACAACCCCCTCATCTTTGAGCGAAAACCGGAGATAATCCCCCTGCATAGCTTGTAGTATTTGCTGCATGGTTATAAATTTATCACTGAGCTGCAAATACAATGCCGCCATTTCCCTTTCTTGCAATTCACTCACCGTTAAATAAGCCGCTTGCCCCATATCACTAAAGTAGTCCAGGTTGACGTGGTGCTTTTTAGCCATCCCCGGGAATAACCCGCATAACAACAAGCTCTTGTCACCGACATCGCGTAGCAGCTCGATCTGCCGTCTACCGCTTGATTGCATTGAATCAAGAAAATCCATAGCAATGACTGATTCCATTAATCGGGTTGTTTGTGCATAACGCATCAACAAAAATACCAAGTAACTTTCTGTGTTTTCATTTAAAACCAAGCGAGTAGACGCTTGGGCCTCATTTACCAACGCATGCCATTGACTGGTATCGGTGGGGTGTAAGATCAATTGTTTCATGATTCCCGACCTTTATAATGTTGCTCACTTTAAGCTTAGCTTACATTGAGCAACATGGTGGGTATTTTGAAAAATATATTTTAGTTTACGATATAGCGCAGCTCCATTTGCTTTCAGCTTCAGGGGCTTCACCCGCGGGTTTAGCACTAAAAAAACCAAGTGGATCAACACCGGAGGCGTATAGCTTCACGTCTATCCTCACTTTTACCCAATCTGGATCTAGCAGTTTGTTAACCTCTTCTGTCAAGGCATCGATAACATCATCTAACCCTTTCATATCTATATTATTCGGAAAACAACTGGCCAGCGTAGTTTTGATGATGTCGAGATCTGTGATTGGTTCCCGTGTATCCAGCAGATGTACTATTCTGCCCGCTTCAGTTTGTATCCATCTTGTTATTTCAGCATCGATAAGGTGGTTTGGAGTCCCAGGTGATATTATTCTAGCGGAGGCCAACCCCATTTGCTTTACATCGCGAGGTCTCAACTTCATCTCGCGCCAGTCAGCCAAGCAGGCATCTGCAATCAATTGCGCTAATTTTCCAATTTGATTGGCAATCTTATCGTAAGGTTTTGTGTTGCTGGCCTCGATTATTTCTTGCGCAAATATATCGCAGTTAACGCGAGTAGGTGCTATAGTATGTTGAAATTTATTCCCTGCAAACGCCTCTGTAACCGATAATTGTTGTAACACGGCATATACAAACTTGTTCTCGATAAGTAGAGATGCTTTTTCTTGCTTGTACTCAGTGAGTAGGCATGATTCTTCGTGCACAAGCTCAGTAAGTAGGGATGCTTGTTCTTGTAATTTGCTAAATAATTTCATGCAGTCGTTCCTTGTAATGCAGATAGATTGAAAACATGGTAGCACTTAGAAAAACACGGAACAACTTTATTTGGACGTTACGATAATAATTGCGAGAGGATAAAAAATAGATACATGCCTCGATACAACTTATGGTATAATGACAAATCCGTGCACAAGTAGTTTTCTTTTAAATGCCTGTATGCAACGCCGTACTTTTGATAATTAAAGGTTATTATGATTGAAAAAATTCGTAACATCGCCATCATCGCCCACGTTGATCATGGTAAAACAACGCTGGTTGACAAGCTATTGCAACAAACCGGTACTTTAAATGATCGTGGGCCTAAAGTTGAGCGCCTGATGGATTCCAACCCGTTGGAAAAAGAGCGCGGCATTACCATTACCGCTAAAAATACCTGCGTGCATTGGCAAGGGCATCAAATCAATATCGTGGATACCCCAGGTCACGCTGATTTCGGCGGCGAAGTTGAACGCATTCTTTCCATGGTTGACAGCGTGCTGTTACTGGTTGATGCCGTCGATGGCCCCATGCCACAAACGCGCTTTGTTACCCAGAAAGCATTTGCACGTGGCTTAAACCCTATTGTCGTCATTAACAAGATTGATCGTCCAGGCGCTAGACCGCATTGGGTTATGGATCAGGTATTTGACCTGTTTGATAACCTAGGCGCTACAGATGCTCAATTGGATTTTCCAGTTATCTATGCCTCCGCACTGCATGGTTATGCCAAACTGAATTTAGAGGACGAGGCGACCGACATGACCGCCTTATTGCAAACGATTGTTGACAAGGTTAGCCCGCCTGATGTGGATGCTGAAGGTCCCTTTCAAATGCAAATCAGTTCCCTGGCTTATTCATCTTATGTTGGCACCATTGGTATCGGTCGCGTAAACCGTGGGCATGTGAATGCCAAGGCACCGATTAAAGTGATTGATCAGGATGGTAACATCCGCACCGGGCGTATATTGCAATTGCTCGGATTTAAAGGGCTTGATCGCATTGAGATTGAAGAGGCGCGTGCTGGCGATATTATTGCCATCACAGGGATTGACCAGTTACATATTTCCGACACGATTTGCGACCCAATGACGGTTGAGGCGCTACCGCCTTTAACGGTTGATGAACCCACCATCAGCATGACGTTCCAGGTAAATGATTCACCGTTTGCAGGTCAAGAAGGCAAGTATGTGACTAGCCGTAAAATTCGTGAACGTCTGCAAACTGAATTGTTGCACAACGTGGCACTGCGGGTTGACGACACAGAAGATCCTGATAAATTCCGCGTATCTGGTCGTGGTGAGTTACATTTGTCTATTTTGATCGAAACGATGCGTCGTGAAGGCTATGAATTGGCTATATGCAAACCTGAAGTGATCATGCGCATGGTAGATGGCGAACAACTTGAACCCTATGAGCGCTTAACGGTTGACGTTGAAGAAAGCAATCAGGGCACTGTAATGGAAAAACTGGGTGAACGCCGTGGCGATCTGCAAAACATGGTTCCAGATGGTAAAGGGCGCGTGCGTCTTGATTACACCATCCCTACCCGTGGTTTAATTGGTTTTCACACCGAGTTTTTATCCAGCACCTCAGGTACAGGTCTCATGTACCATGTGTTTGATCATTACGGTCCTGCCGTGCGTGCCCGTATCGGCAAGCGCAACAGCGGTGTATTAATTGCCAACTGTCATGGTACTGCACGTGGATTTGCCCTGTTTAGTTTGCAAGAGCGTGGTCGTTTATTTGTTGAACCACAAACTGTTTGTTACGAAGGGATGATTGTTGGTATCCATGCGCGTGACAACGATTTGGTTGTAAACGTTACCAAAGAAAAACAATTAACCAACATGCGTGCATCAGGTACGGATGAAAACATTGTTCTCACGCCAGCGATTAAATACTCTCTGGAAGAAGCGCTTGAATTCATCGACAACGATGAACTCGTGGAAGTCACGCCTAAATCAATTCGTATCCGTAAAAAAGAATTGAAAGAAACTGACCGTAAACGGACATCACGCTCCTCAAATCCCGATGCGAGCTAGTCTTCATGGTTAAATCGGCCTTTAAACGGGTAATCCTGTATGCGCGGCAGCACCGCGCAAATCAGGATATTAGTGAAACCTTGCACCGTTTGGTTGATTATTTACGAACAAAAAAAATAGAAACGTTTCTTGACTCCGACACCGCCGCCGGTTTTAGCTTAAATCTTCCAACGCTGTCACGCGATGCGATGAACGACAAACATGACTTGATTGTTGTGGTTGGCGGTGATGGCAGTTTACTGTCTGCGGCGCGCATGGCCGTTACGGTAAATGTGCCTGTGATTGGCATTAATCGAGGCCGACTCGGCTTTTTAACGGATATATTGCCTCATGAACTGGAAACGCAATTGGGCGCTGTGTTAAACGGTAACTATTGCGAAGAACGACGATTTTTGCTGCACATGCATATCCATGAGGGTGACACCACCTGGGTTGAGGGGGATGCACTGAATGATATTGTGCTAAGTCGAGGGAATGAAACGCATTTAATCGCGTTTGATGTGCATATCAATCAACAGTTTGTTAGTCATTATCGATCAGATGGCATGATTGTGGCCACGCCGACCGGTTCAACCGCGTATGCATTATCTGCAGGCGGACCGATCATGCACCCTCAGCTCAATGCGGTTGTCATGGTACCCATGTTTTCACATAGCTTGAGTTCACGTCCGTTGGTGATAGACGGGGACGCGCATGTTGAGTTGCGAATTAGCACAAGTAACGAGCATGATTTGCAAATCAGCTGTGATGGGCATGAGTCGAGCGTGATTAAGCCAGGCCAACAGGTTTCCATTAAAAAAAATACGCAACAATTACGCCTCCTGCATCCCTGTGACTACCACTATTATGATACATTAAGAATTAAATTAGGTTGGGGATCACATTTTCAAGGGTAGCCCATGCTGACGTCATTGTGTATTGAAAATTTCGCGATAGTCTCGTTTCTTGAGTTGGATTTTGCCCACGGGATGACGGCTTTTACGGGTGAAACCGGTGCGGGCAAATCGATCATGATCGATGCGTTGATGCTGGCGCTTGGCGGGCGCGCTGATGCCTCCGTTGTACGTATTGGTGCTGAAAAATGCGAAATAATTGCAACCTTCTCGTTTGACGCGGCCTCATCTCCAGGACTTTGGCTTGCAGAACATGACATTCCCTGTGACGAGGGTGAAATCATGTTGCGCCGTATCGTGTATGCCGAAGGTCGCTCTAAATCCTACATCAATGGCCATCCGTTTCCACTCCAAAAGGTCAAGGAACTCAGCGAAATGCTCGTCGATATTCACGGCCAGCATCAACACCAACGTCTTTTGCAACATGCGGTGCATCGCCAGCAAGTCGACCAATATGCCAATCATCAGCCACTGCTTGACGACGTAGCGCGTCTTTATCGTCAGTGTCAGCAGGCTAAACAAGCGTTGGATGCACTACAAAACCAAGCGTCGACACATGAACGCACCGCATTGCTGCACTATCAATTGGATGAGTTAAGCCAGTTGAATCTACAGACAGGTGAAATAGAAACATTGCATAAAGAGCACCAACTCCTGCACCATGCGCGTGAATACCTTGAAGATACGCAAATCGTCACAGACTTGCTCAGTGCGGACGAACAGCCTAATGTTTGTCAAAGCCTGAACCAGATTCTTCAACGTCTGGGAGCCTTGCCCCAGACGCATCCACATGTCAAAAATACGGTAGAACTGATTAGCAGCGCGCTGATTCAATGCGATGAAGCCCTAGCTGAAATTGCTCATTTTTCGACACACATACAGCTTGATCCAGCGCGTTTGCAGGATGTGGAAACACGCATGAGTAACCTGCATCAAGTCGGGCGTAAATACCACGTGGAGGCGAGCCAATTGCCCGCACTGGCCCTGAAATTGCAGCATGAGCTCCAGCAGTTAGATGGCTTGGATAAACAACAGGAACAATTGCAAACGCAATATAAGCAGCATGTACAAGCGTATGAGCTTGCCGCGATGGTGCTGCGTGATTCACGCAAAAAACACGCCACGCAACTGGCAGAAGACATTAGCTTAACCATTCGCCAGTTGGGCATGCCCAAAGGGTTTATAACGGTTGACTTTACGCCGCAGGATAACATGCAAGCACATGGTCTGGATAAAATCGAATACAAGGTGTGTACTAACCCGGGTATGATGCCTGACACACTGGGCAAAATTGCATCTGGTGGCGAGTTATCACGTATTAGTCTAGCGATTCAAATGATAGCCGCAAAACGCGGCGCCACACCCACCTTGTTGTTTGATGAGGTTGATGTGGGCATTGGGGGTGCGACAGCCGCCTTGGTCGGGCAATTGCTGCGTAATTTAGGCGAACGCTTGCAATTATTTTGTGTCACCCACCAACCCCAAGTCGCATCCTGTGCGCACCATCATTTTATGGTTGAGAAATACACGGATAATGACCTAACCTTTTCACGGGTTTTTTCTCTGGCTGAACCTGAAAAAATAGATGAAATCGCGCGCATGCTGGGTGGTTTAATGATTACCGAACAAAGCCTGTCGCATGCCAGTGAGTTATTGATGCAGGGACAGGCTTTATAACCTACTCTTTCGCCCGCGAAACATATTCCCCTTTTCGCGTATCAACCTTAACCAACTCGCCTACTTGAACAAATAACGGCACACGAACTACAGCACCCGTTTCCAGCGTAGCTGGTTTGCCGCCGCCACCTGATGTGTCGCCCTTGAGACCAGGATCAGTTTCTGTAATGGTTAGCACGACGAAAACGGGAGGTGTGATGAGCAAGGGTTCATTGTTCCACAAGGTAACCATGCACGTGTCTTGTTCTTTTAGCCAAGGCGCTGCGCCTTCAATCGCGGCTTTACTTACGGCATATTGCTCGAAGGTATCAGGCACCATAAAATGCCATTGATCGCCATCACTGTATAAATATTGCATTTCCACATCAACAATATCTGCCGCCAGAAAGGTTTCGTAGGCTTTATAGGTGCGTTCAACCACGCGCGCTGTTTTCAGGTTGCGCGTTTTCAGACGAGTAAACGCTTGCCCTTTGCCGGGTTTAACAAATTCGACATCGACAATGCTGCAAGGTGCATCATCAATCATGATTTTCAAACCATTTTTAAGCTCGTTTGTGTTGTAATGTGCCATTTATGCTCCGTTGTTGAGATTTTGCTGGCTATTTGTTAGAGTCTGCACAGTTTATCAATTATGAAGAATGAATGCGAGATTTGAAGCGAGATTCACAGCCTGGTTGGCAACAAATTTTAGCGCAAGGGTTCACATCATCTAAGCAGCTATTGGCATTTTTACGCCTGCCAGTTGACGATGGAAGCCCCTTCGCTGAAAAACAATTTAAAACCCGCGTCCCTCGTGGTTTTGCCGAGCGTATGCAAGCAGGCGATCGACATGATCCGCTGTTGCTACAGGTGCTTGCTGTTGAGGATGAATTGCACATTACGCCCGATTTTGTGCTTGACCCATTGAATGAAGCGGCGACCAATGCCATTCCGGGGTTGATTCATAAATATCATGGGCGAGTTTTATTAACGGTAACGGGTGCCTGCGCCATCAACTGCCGTTATTGTTTTCGCCGTCATTTTCCTTATGAAGATAATAATCCCGGGCGCACTGGCTGGCAGCCTGTTATAGATTACATCGCTCAAGACAAAAATATTCATGAAGTGATTTTAAGTGGTGGTGATCCCCTGTTGGCAAATGATGCGGTTCTGGCCCCATTATGCGCGCAACTGGCCACAATTCCCCATTTAACCACCTTGCGAATTCATACACGCATTCCCGTGGTTCTTCCTGAGCGAGTGGATGATCGGTTGATTCACCTGCTGACGACTAATCGCTTGCAAAAAGTCGTGGTATTGCACAGCAACCACGCCAGTGAGTTGGATGAACAGGTGGCTCTTGCCTGCACTAAATTACGTGACGCAGGTTGCCACTTGCTGAATCAATCCGTGTTATTGGCCGGCGTGAATGACAAGGCAGAAACGTTGGCCGCATTAAGCAAACGCCTGTTTGCTTGTGGCGTTTTACCGTATTACTTACACCTGCTGGATAAGGTTCAGGGCGCTGCGCACTTTGATGTGAATCTTGTGGATGCCCTCGCTATTTTTCGACAGCTGCAAGGGCTATTGCCTGGTTATCTCGTGCCGCGTCTAGCGCGAGAAGAGGCGGGGAAAAGGCACAAAACGTTGATATCGTGAACCTTACTTTGGTGCCTGCAACGTCTGTTTAAACGACAATGCCTGCTGTAAATCTGATAAATTAATGGTTTCCTCCTGGCGCGCGTCGGCAATGGTTCGCGCCACCTTCAGCAACCGATGATAAGCGCGCCCTGATAATCCAAGGCGTTGCAAAACTTTGCTTAAAAAAGCCTGCTCGGGCTCGCCTAAAACACACACGGTTTCACAATCTTTTGCACTGAGGTGGGCATTAACACACCCTTGGCGGTCCATCTGGCGCATTCTAGTTTCCTCAACAATCCTCCTGATACGCGCACTTTCACCACCTCGCGCCAAATTAGGCTTAATCAGCTCCTCTTCAGTTAGAGCCTGCACGGCAATCTGCATGTCAATGCGGTCAAGCAAGGGTGCTGAGATCTTGGCAAGGTAGCGGCTGACGCGTTCAGGCGAACAGATACAATTTGCTTTTGGGTTTCCCCATTGTCCGCAAGGGCACGGGTTCATGGCGGCTAATAATTGAAATTGGGCGGGAAATTCAGTTTGAATGGCCGCTCGTGAAATACAAATATAGCCGGACTCCAGTGGTTCACGTAGTGTTTCAAGGACGCTGCGGTGAAATTCTGGCAATTCATCAAGAAATAAAATACCGTGGTGTGACAGTGAAATCTCGCCAGGCTTGGGAGGGTTTCCGCCACCGACCAGTGCCACCGTTGAGGCGGTGTGATGCGGCGCGCGAAAGGGTGGCTGGCGCCAGTTTTCAAAATTAGGCGTACGGCCCCGGATAGAGTTGATCGCAGCGCATTCCAGCGCCTGCATTTCAGATAGCTCCGGCAGCAGCGTACTGAAGCGTTTTGCCAGCATGGTTTTCCCGCTGCCAGGCGGGCCGCTTAACAAAATATTGTGCCCGCCGCATGCCGCAATTTGTAATGCGTATTTTGCATGTAATTGGCCTTTGACTTCAGACCAATCCAATGCGTGATCTGTGCGCCCGATTGCCGGTCGTTCAGGCAATGTTTGCAAGGGGGTATCTTGGCACAGGTAGCTGCAAACTTCACGTAGATTATCCGCTGCATAAATCCCTTCGTGCCCGGCAATGGATGCTTCCTCTGCATTGGCACTGGCGATGATCAACAGCTGATTTTCACGGTGCGCGGCTAGCACCACGGGAATAATCGCAGATACACCGCGTATGCTGCCATCAAGGGCCAGTTCACCAATGAATTCATGCGTTGCCAGTTTAGTCAACGGGATTTGACCAGAAGCGGCCAGAATGCCAATGGCGATGGGTAAATCAAAGCCGCTGCCTACTTTGGGTACATCAGCAGGTGCTAGATTCACGGTGATTCGGCGACAAGGAAATTCAAATTGACTGTTAATGATGGCACTGCGAACCCGGTCTTTACTTTCCTTGACGGCAGTTTCAGGCAGTCCAACAATAGCAAAGGAGGGAAGGCCGTTGGATAAATGGACTTCAACGGAAACAGATTGCGCATGAATGCCGATGGCACTGCGCGTTTTACTAATCGCAAGATTCATAGTTTAAGACTCTTTTTAAGGTTGGATTTGGATACCGCACATCCACACGGTATTGTTACCCTCCGTCCGTCGTCCCGAGCGCAGTGAGGGATCTCCTGAATCTTGGGAGATCCCTCACTGCGTTCGGGACGACGGGGTAGAGGGTCTTATTTTTTAGTGGGTGTCACCATTTTTTCCTTGCAGTAACGCATCCACTTGTTTTTGTAAAAGTTCAATTTTTTCGCGTGTTCGCGCGAGGACTTTGATTTGAACGTCAAATTCCTCGCGAGTCACCAGATCCATACGCGTAAACGTCGCATGCAAAATTTCTTTAAACTGTTGTTGGATGTCAGTTTCCAGATTTTGTAGGCTAGTAGGCAAGGCTGAAAACAGGTTTTTGGCAAGATCTTCAAGCTGTTTGGCATTAAACATACAGTATTCCTCGAGCATTTAATACTACAGTGTAGCAAAACTTAACGAGAAGCAACATGCAAAATTTAGCAATTCGGTGCGCCACGACAGGTTGATGCGGTGGCGGGCAGATGTTCCGGAGTGCTCATGCATAAATAGGTCGCATTAACGCACTCAATATAGGCTTTTGCTGTTCTTTCGGTAGCGCAATAGCTGATAGCATAAAGTATCAATTTTTTTTGAGTATACTGAGGATCTAACTCACTTCGTCAAATTAAATACCTCAGTAATATCGTTGAGCAGGATCATCGATTTGTGAAAAAAATAACCAAACCAATGAAAGGATTCAAAGCATTCCACTCCGCTGAGGCAACTTTGTCCGGTATTGCAAACCATGCCATGATGAGCGATAATACCCACATAAAATATGCAAAATTGAATAAATAATGGGGGTTAATATGTTCAGATCAGTGGAAAATGACCTCATGCAGTGGAGAGACCACCCAAACAGGAAGCCCTTACTGATTCGCGGTGCTCGGCAGGTGGGCAAAAGCTTTGTCGTGGAAAAAATAGGAAAGGCCCTTTTTAAAAATTGCGTGACCATCAATTTTGAATTTGATCCGCGTTTTATTAATTGTTTTTTAACATTAGATCCCGCAAAAATTATTCGTGCGCTTGAGGCAATAACCGCGCAGGCCATCACGCCAGGTGTTACACTATTATTTTTAGATGAAATACAAGAGTGTCCAAATGCCATCCTGTCTTTGCGATATTTTAAAGAAAAACTGCCACAGTTACATGTCATTGCTGCCGGATCGTTATTGGAGTTTGCGCTGAATGCCAGTGAATTTCGTAAGCCTGTGGGTAGAGTGCAATCCCTTTACATGCAACCTTGTTCATTCAAAGAATTTTTAATCGCCTGCAATGATCACAAATTATTAGATTATTTATCTGAAGTGACTTTATCAACGGGTATTGAACAACCTTTTCATGATTTATTGTTGGAAAGATGTCGTGAGTATTTTGTACTGGGTGGCATGCCTGAAGTTGTTCATTATTATGTCAATCAAAAAAGATATTATGGTTGTGAAGTGATTCAAGGCACGATATTAGAATATTATGAAAAAGATTTTCCGAAATATGATAAAAAAATAAACTTACAGATTCTGCAAAAAATATTTTCAAAAGCACCAGCACTCATTGGAAAACGGGTTAAATTTTCTGAAATTGATCCGAATATTCAAGCACGCGATCAAAAGCCTGCTATGACTACCTTATCAGATGCCGGCTTAATTTATTCTGTTTATCATACATCAGCCTCAGGTTTACCTTTAAACGCAACACTGAATGAAAAAAAGTTTAAAATTCTTTTTCTCGACGTTGGACTGTTGCAACATGCTAGCCGAATAGATATGTATACATTGCTGAACGAAGACTTGAGTTTTATTAATCAAGGGGCATTAGCAGAGCAATTTGTTGGACAAGAGCTTATTGCGTACAGTCAAAACTATGAAAAACCAGCACTGTATTATTGGGAAAGAGAAAAATCCGGTTCTCAAGCAGAGGTTGATTATGTGATGCATTGTGGTGGACAAATTTTTCCGATTGAAGTTAAATCTGTAACAACAGGTCGTTTAAAATCTTTACGCGTTTTTATGGACGAAAAAAAATTAAAGATAGGTATTCGCATTTCACCACACAACCTTTCATTTTATAATGGTATTTTATCATTACCCCTTTATATGGTTCATGAATTACCAAGAATATTAGCGAAGTTATAACTCAGGCTTCATGGGACAGCCCTGATCCACTATACCATTTCCATTTCTTCAATAACAGTAGTGGACCCCTTCACTAACAATGATGCTGAGCGTGATTTACGCATGATGAAGTGCAAACAAAAAATATTGGGCGGCTTTCGCTCTGATAATGGAGCAGCAATGTTTGCCCGCATCCGGGGATTTATTAGTACTGACTGGCAAAAGACCCTCTTTTTTGCGATTCCATCCCATGTTATACTTTGTCAAGGTAATATTGCATACCACTAGCACATTATCATTAAACTATCTCGTTGAGAAACGCCACCTATGCCAGTTATCAAATGAACCGAAAACTTGCCCTCTTAATATTGTTCCTGTGTCTACATAACGCCTATGCTCATGATAAAACCGTATGCGGAACTTCACCAAGCTGGTTTAAATCTTCCTGCCTGCGTTTACATCAAATTTGGACAGAAGGTGATAATGAACTGTATCTTCCAGCTTATACATGGCACAACCGTTATATTTATCCGGCATACAGATTGCACGCCTACAACGAAAATCCATGGGGCGGTGGGCTTGGTAAGAGTTTTTATGATGAGGATGGTGATTGGCACGGACTCTACGCATTTGCTTTTCTGGATTCACATAAAAATGTAGAGCCCATTGTTGGTTATGCCTTTCTGAAAATAGCACGCTTTAATGAAAACACGCGCGCAGGGGCCGGCTTCGGCATTTTGGCGACCGCGCGCCCAGATATCTTCCACAACATTCCCTTTCCCGGCGTATTGCCTTGGGTATCCTTTAACTACCGCAAGGCCTCCCTGTCTGCAACGTATATCCCTGGCTCAAGAAATGCCGGCAATGTGTTGTTTTTTATCGTGAAATATGTTCTTTAAAGCTAGGGTGTCAAAATCGCCCAAAAACGCTTCCTCACATTTTGGACCTCGCATATTGGCATGGCTCAAATCCAGCGAACACATTAATTTCAATTTCACTGTAACAACATGATTCAAATAATAATATTATGTGTTTTAATAAAAGAAGTATTCACTAAAACAGGTGGTTTTTGAGCCATCCCCGTATTAAGGATAAAAATCATGCCATTACACATCGTCATTCTAGCCGCAGGTCAAGGCAAACGCATGCACTCTGCTAGGCCAAAAGTGCTGCATAACATCGGTGGCAAGCCTATGCTTGAGCGGGTTGTGGAAACCGCTGCTCGTTTGAATCCGGAGCAAATTCACGTTGTTTTCGGCTATGGTGGCGAACAAATCAAGAGCGCGTTACCTGACTTGCTGGTCAACTGGGTTTTTCAGGCAGAGCAGCTGGGCACGGGGCACGCCGTGATGCAGGCCTTGTTACATATTCCACCGACGAGTCAGGTGCTGGTGCTGTCAGCCGATGTTCCTTTAATTCAGGCTGATACCTTGCAGACACTGATTGATTGTTGCAAGCGCACGCATTCGCTGGGACTGTTGGTGGCAGCCATTCCAGATCCGATTGGGCTGGGCCGTATTGTGCGCAATGATCTGAATGATATTCATGCCATCGTTGAAGAAAAAGATGCAACCGTTCAGCAACGGCAAATCAATGAAATTTACAGCGGTATTTGTTGCGCGCGTGCTGCCGATTTGAATCGCTGGTTGCCGGCATTAAGCCGTGATAATGCTCAGGGCGAGTATTATTTAACGGAAATCATTGCCATAGCAGTCGCCGATCGTTTGCCGATAGTCTCGTTAGTCGCCGCAGATTGCATGGAGATCCAAGGCGTGAATAACCGCGCGCAATTGCAACAGCTGGAGCGCATCTGGCAAGCCCGTATCGCAACTAAACTTATGCTCGCAGGCGTTACCCTTGCCGATGCAGCGCGCATTGATGTGCGTGGCAAGCTGCGCTGTGGCGCGGATGTTTTTATTGATGTAAACAATGTATTTGCAGGCGACGTCGTCATTGGTGATGGCAGTACAATTGCGGCCAATTGCGTACTAACCAATGTGACGATGGGTGCAAACTGCGAAATCCTCCCCAACTGCGTGCTGGACAATTGCTCCATTGGTGACAATTGCCATGTCGGTCCCTTCGCCCGGTTAAGACCAGGTACTGTCTTAGGCGCCGGGTGCAAAATCGGCAATTTTGTCGAAACAAAAAATGCCGTGTTTGGTGAGGGCAGCAAGGCCAATCATTTGAGTTATTTGGGCGATGTGACCATCGGCAAGCAGGTGAACATCGGTGCTGGCACCATCACATGCAATTACGACGGTGTGAACAAACATAAAACCGTGATTAAAGACGGCGCGTTTATTGGTTCGAATACACAATTGGTGGCCCCCGTTACTGTGGGTGAAAATGCTACGATAGGTGCTGGTAGCACCATTCGTAAGGATGCACCTGCCGGCGAGTTAACGTTGACCACATCGACACAAAAAACCATTTATGGATGGAGTCGGCCTGAAAAGCGCAAAGGGTAGAATCAAAGTCTTTTGCCATGTCGCCACATAAAATTCCGACCATTGACTCAGCAAGAACTGTCAGGTTAAATACAAGACTGAGATTAAAACATTGAGTTCAGCATAAAAAAGATATTGGAGCAGTATGGAGAAAGAAGTTTATAAGGGTCAAATAGTTAAAGTGACCGAAGAAAAAATTGCAGGAATTAACTGGGAAAGAGTCTATCTGCCTTCAGGAGTCATCATTTTTCCGATCAATGATAAGGGGCAAATTCTTATGATTGAAGAGAAGCTTTCGCATGAAAATCCTCCCCGAAGAATTAAGCCGGTCACAGGTATCCTTGAGCCCGATAAAGGTTCTCCTCAGGAAAATGCTCAAAGAGAATTGCAGGAAGAAATAGGTTTTAAAGCAGAAAAGTGGGAAAATTTTTGGAATATGCATCAGTCCGGAACAGTTAATACCCAACAGTATTTTTATATCGCCAGAAACCTGATTCCTTCTAAATTACCCAATCCTGATGGAGAGGATACGATTCTGTCGGTACAGGCCTATGACTTAGAGGAACTTAAAGCTAAATACCTGAATGATGAGATCAAATGGACTATGTCGACCTTAGGCTTTTTTCGACTTTACCAGCACCTAGAGAATGACGCTAAGTCATTATAATCACGTTAAGTATTGTAACCATTACATTGCCTCTTAATACACAGCTAATCTCAGTGATGCCTACACGCCTTGATTCCATTGGTCTCAAAAAAGAAACTTTCGCACTGTTTTATTAATTTTCCTATGCAAACTGGACTGAATTGCCGATAATTTCAATATCGTTACTGACGTTATTCTTGCGTTGTCATGAAAGTAAAAAAACACCTCAGTTTGGCCCCTCTGGTAGATGGATTTAAACAGGCTTTTAATAATTACAAAGATACAAGGAGAGAAAGCAGCCCTGGGGGATGAACAATTAATGGGCTAGGAAACAAAGCCCTGGTTTGATACTTGTGTATTCCAAAAAATGTGCTATATTTACTTTACGCTCGACTTTCGAAATTTTTTGTCAAAAGTCATAAATTAAAAACACGGAGATCCCTCACTGCGTTCGGGATGATGGCTAGCGGTAATTGCTGAAGAGGGAGTTGAATAAAAATGAAATCTAAGGCTGTTTTTGTTGATGCGGATGGCGTTATCAATGAGGCTATTGTTCGAGATGGAAAAGCCTATGCTCCTACCACTGCTGCTGAACTAAGGATTCCAGTTGAAGTTAAACCTGCGTTATTACGTTTAAGAGCAGCGGGATTTATTCTGATATGCGTGACGAATAAGCCAGATGTCGCCAGAGGGTTAATGACCCAATCAAACCTTGATGAGATAACGGCTAAGTTGCGTAAAGAATTGCCGTTGGACGACATTCTTATGTGTATGTCCGCTGATACAAACAACCCATGTTATAAGCCTAATCCCGGGTTGTTATTGGCGGGCGCTGAAAAATATGGTATTGATATTAAGCTGAGCTACATGATCGGGGATCGTTGGCGCGATATTGGCGCAGGACGTGGTGCTGGTTGCAAAAAAACAATATGGATTAACCGTCATTACAATGAGCCTGCTCCTAATCCACCAGCGGATTTTATTGCCAGTACATTGACTGAGGCAGTCAATTGGATTCTTAAATTAGAAGGAATGGCGGAATGACTGCTCAAATAGCCCAACCCTCAGGAAGCATTGAACAAATTGCCATCAATACAATTCGTACTCTATCGATGGATGCTGTGCAAAAAGCCAAATCAGGCCATCCAGGCACGCCGATGGCGCTTGCACCTGCGGCCTATTACTTATGGCAAAACGTTTTAAATTATGATCCAGCCAATCCTATTTGTCCAAATCGCGATCGCTTTGTGCTTTCCAATGGCCATGCCTCTATGTTGCTATATTCATTATTACATTTGACGCAAGTCAAAAGGGTGACAGAAGATTACCAAATTTTGGACGAATTATCCGTTCCTCTGGATGATATTAAACGCTTTCGGCAATTGGATAGTCGTTGTCCTGGCCATCCTGAATATCGTTGGACTTCGGGTATTGAAACAACAACAGGACCTCTGGGACAAGGCGTTGCGAATAGTGTTGGTATGGCAATAGCAAATCGGTGGTTGCAAGGCTTTTATAATCGTCCAGGTTTTGAGTTGTTTAATTATCGTATTTACGCTTTTTGTGGTGATGGTTGTTTGATGGAAGGCGTTGCCTCCGAAGCAGCCTCATTGGCGGGGCATTTGCAGTTAGCAAATTTGTGTTGGATTTATGACAATAATCACATCACAATTGAAGGCAGTACCAGTATTACTTTTACAGAAAATGTGGCTGAGCGTTTTAAGGCATATGGTTGGAATGTTTTACATGTGACTGATGTTAACAATTTAGAATCACTTAAAAAAGCCTACGCGACCGTTAAACAGGAAAAACAGCACCCTACGTTAATTGTTCTGGATACGCATATTGGCTACGGCGCACCCGACAAACAAGATACAGCGGCGGCGCATGGTGAAGCCCTTGGTGATGAAGAAATCCGCCTGGCAAAACGTTTTTATGGTTGGCCAGAAAACGAATCTTTTTTAGTACCCGATGAAGTAATTCAACATTTTAATGCAGGATTAGGTGTTCGGGGAAAAGCATTAAGTACAGAATGGCAAATGTTGTTTACTGCTTATAAAAAACAATATCCCGAATTGGCTGATATGTTTGAGCAAATGCAAAGACGTGATCTTCCTGAGAACTATGCTGAAGATTTACCCTTTTTTCCTGCAGATGCAGAGGGGCTCGCTAGCCGTGACGCATCTCACACGGTACAAAATATTGTGGCAAAGAAAATTCCTTGGCTCAATGGTGGTTCAGCTGATTTGTCCCCGTCAACAAAAACGTTGCTGGATTTTGCAGGTGCCGGTGATTTAACACCAACAACGCCGTTTGGTCGGAACATGCATTTCGGTTTACGAGAACATGCAATGGCTGCGATCTGTAACGGACTGTCATTAAGTAAAATACGTCCCTTTTGTTCAACATTCCTAACCTTCAGTGATTACGCAAAGCCGTCAATTCGGCTCTCTGCTTTGATGGAATTGCCACTCATTTATATTTTTACACATGATTCTATTGATCTAGGGGAAGATGGTCCTACCCATCAACCAGTAGAACACCTACTGGCATTACGAGCTATTCCTAATTTTATTCTGATTCGACCAGCCGATGCCAATGAAGTTGTCGAAGCGTGGCGAACATTATTAACCTTTAAGCGCAACCCTTGTGCCTTGATATTAACCCGTCAAGCACTGCCAACAATTGATCGCACACGCTATGCTCCCGCTGTAGGTTTAGCTAGGGGTGCTTATATTTTGGCTGATAGTGTGGATACAAAACCACAAGTGCTCCTGTTGGCAAGCGGCAGCGAGGTAACACTTTGCTTGAATGCTTTTGAAAAACTCAAGGGTGAAGGTATTGCGGCACGTGTTGTCAGTATGCCTTCACTGGAATTATTTGAGCGACAATCACAAACCTATAAAGACAGCATCCTTCCGCCAGACGTTAAAGCCCGTGTTTCTGTTGAGGCCGCTAGTGCCCTTGGCTGGGAACGTTATGTCGGCAGCGAAGGCTGTGTTATTGGTATGCATACGTTTGGACGTTCTGCGCCAATTAAGGAGGTACAAGGCTTATTTGGTTTTGTCCCTGAACATATTGTTGCTGAAGCCAAAAAACAAATTAAAAAACATCTTAAATAGGAGTTCGTTATGGGAAGCGTTTATTATGGGAAGTGTTTATTATGACAATTAGTCGATTAAAAGCGTTAGGACATTGTGGTCAATCCGTCTGGTTGGATTTTATTCGCCGTAATTTAATTCAAGGAGGTGGGTTAGCCAAACTTGTGATAGAGGATGGTGTGACTGGCGTCACGTCTAATCCTTCTATTTTCAAAAATGCGATTGCAGCCAGCACTGATTATGCAGATAGTATGCTTTCCTTATTTAAAAATGCCGATTTGTCTATTAAATCGATCTATGAACAATTAGCTATCAGTGATATTCAGGCAGCAGCGGATATCCTGCGCCCAGTTTATGAACAAACACAAAAAATGGATGGGTACGTAAGTTTAGAAGTGCCGCCCGAGTTAGCGCGAGACACACAAGGTACGATTCTTGAAGCTAAGCGCCTGTGGCAAACGGTCAATCGACCTAACTTATTAGTTAAAGTACCTGCTACCAAGGAAGGTATGCCGGCTATTCGTGAACTAATTGCAGCAGGTATCAACGTGAATGTTACGTTGTTATTTTCTCTTAATGTATATCAACAAGCCGCTGAGGCTTATTTAGAGGGTTTGGAAAGACGCTTAGAAGCGCATCAACCGATTGATCACGTGGCGAGTGTTGCCAGCTTTTTTGTCAGCCGCCTAGATGTGTTAATTAATAAAGAAATTGATGACTTACCGAATAAAACACCAGAACTGCTTGCATTAAAAGGAAAGGTTGCCATTGCCCATGCAAAGACAGTGTACCAGCAGTTTAAGGCAATGAAGGAAACGCCTCGTTATAAGGATTTAATGGCGCATGGAGCACAACCCCAACGTCTTCTGTGGGCGAGTACCAGTACAAAAGATCCCGCTTTTTCAGATGTGTTATATGTGGAAACATTGATTGGGCGTGAAACGGTGAATACTATTCCACCACAAACCATGAATGCTTTTCGCGATCACGGTGTTTCTTGTTCCGACACCTTAGAACAAGGTTTAATTGAAGCTTATATGGTATTGCAAACGTTAGAACGCCATGATATTTCTTTAGAAAAGGCCACTAATACGCTACTGGAGGAGGGAATTACGTTATTTAGTGAGGCTTTTCAAGATTTGTTAAATGCCTTGGCTGAAAAGAAGAAGGCCTATGAAGCAACGTTATCCCTTGCTCCCCCATTTGCCGTGAAGTTTAGTGCGCCTGAAACTGAGGCTGCCATTTTACAAGAAATGACAAATTGGAAAAATCAAAATAAAATCCAACGGTTATGGGCAGGGGACAGCAGTATATGGACACATACTGATGAAACGCGTTGGTTAGGGTGGTTGCATGTTGCGGATACTGAACAAACATATATATCACAAATTAGTGCGTTGGCTTCTGAGTTACAAAGTGAAGGTATTAAAGCTGTTGTTGTATTAGGTATGGGCGGTTCTAGTTTATGTCCATCTATGCTAGCGAGTATTTTTCCCAAGGTATTGGGCTATCCTCAACTCCATGTTTTGGATTCAACCGATCCTGCACAGATCAAGCATCTTGAAAAACAGTTGGATTTAAGTAAAACCGTATTCATTGTCTCCAGTAAATCCGGTTCTACTTTGGAGCCTAATATTTTTGAGCAATATTTTTACCAACGGCTACAAACAGTGTTGGAACAGGAAGAGGTGGGTAAGCATTTTATTGCTATTACGGATCCTAATTCCCAACTTGAGGGTATTGCTAAGGCGAAAAACTTCAGAGCTGTATTTGCAGGTCATCCTTCAATTGGTGGACGTTACTCAGCGTTATCTAATTTTGGCATGGTCCCTGGTGGGTTAATAGGCATTGATCTCAAGGACTTTTTACAACATGCACAAGCGATGATGCAAGCCTGTGCAACAACTAATATACAAGATAACCCTGGTGTCACTTTAGGAATCATTTTAGGTGTGAGTGCCAATTATAATAAGAATAAGGTAACACTCATCACGTCTCCTGAAATTTTAGAGTTAGGGGCCTGGTTGGAACAGCTTTTGGCAGAATCTACCGGCAAAGTGGGCAAAGGATTAATTCCCATCGATAATGAACCGTTAGCTGAACCAAAATTTTATGAAAAAGATCGTGTGTTTGCCTATATTCGTCTAGATTCAGGTTTTGATGCTAAGCAAGATGCTGCTGTAGATCTGCTGGAAAAAGCAGGGCATACCGTGATACGTTTACATCTTGCGGATAAAGCACGTTTAGCTGAACAATTATTTCAATGGGAAATAGCGGTGGCCGTGGCCGGCAGCGTTATTGGCATTAACCCTTTTAATCAACCTGATGTTGAATCGGCAAAAGTCCGTGCGTTGCAATTGGCTCATCAGTTTGATGTAGATGGTTCAATACCTCCAAACGAATCGTTTTCCTTTGCTGATGTGACTAAATTAACGGATGGTTTGCGGTTGTTATTATCACAAATAAAAACAGGTGATTATGTTGATTTAGCGGCGTTTATTGAAATGTCGGATGAACATCATCAACTTCTACAAGAAATTAGAGTTTTAATTCGTGATCATAAAAAATCCGCAACATGTCTTGGTTTCGGTCCTCGCTTTTTACATTCTACGGGACAAGCCTACAAAGGAGGACCTAATACAGGGG
This sequence comes from Legionellaceae bacterium, assembly GCA_038923045.1. GTDB lineage: Bacteria > Pseudomonadota > Gammaproteobacteria > Legionellales > Legionellaceae > DDPF01. The sequence continues at coordinate 25,908 of JBCKWE010000008.1, read as the reverse complement.
TCTTTATTCAGTTAATTGCAGATCATCCTAACGATATAAGTATTCCTGGGCATAATTATACCTTTGGTTTTGTGATTAAAGCACAAGCTGAGGCAGATTTTGAAGAATTAGTTAAACGAGATCGACGGGTACTACGTGTGAATTTGGGAAGTGATGTCAAAGCAGGGTTACAACAACTCAAAAATACCATTCAAAATATATTGGGAGAAAAATAATGCAAATTGGAATGATTGGTTTGGGCAAAATGGGCGCCAATATGATCACCCGGTTACAACGGGATGGTCACAATTGTGTCGTCTATGATGTGAATCGTGCCGCGGTAGATGAACTAATCAAACAAGGTGCAAAAGGCACTTATTCGCTTGAAGAATTTGCACAAGCATTGCAAACCCCTCGTGTCGCTTGGGTTATGGTTCCCGCAGGAGAACCCACGGAAAAATGTATTCAATCCATGAATAAATTATTTACCAAAGACGATATAATTATTGATGGAGGCAATTCTTTTTATCAAGATGATATTCGACGTTCAAAAATGTTACTGCAGAAAGGTATTCATTTTATTGATGCCGGAACCAGCGGTGGTGTTTGGGGCGCAGAACGAGGATATTGTTTAATGATTGGTGGTGAGAAAGCAGCAATTACACACTGTGAGCCTATTTTCAAAACATTAGCACCTGGCATTGGCTCGATTCCTCGTACGGCTAATCTTAAACCAGGTACTACGTCTGAACAAGGGTATTTGCATTGTGGTCCAGTGGGCGCAGGGCATTTTGTTAAAATGGTTCATAATGGCATTGAGTATGGGATCATGCAGGCCTATGCTGAAGGATTAGAAATTCTTAACGGCGTGATGCAAGACAGCATTCCCGAAGACCGTCGTTATAATTTAGACCTAGGTGCTATTACTGAAGTATGGCGACGTGGTAGCGTGGTTGGCTCATGGTTATTAGATCTCACTGCAACAGCCTTTGCGGAAAGTCCTGAATTGACAGAATATTCGGGTTATGTGCAAGACTCAGGCGAGGGTCGTTGGACGGTAAATGCCGCTATCGAAGAAGGCGTACCTGCTGAAGTATTAACAGCAGCATTGTACACGCGTTTTCGCTCGCGAGAACAACATAGCTTTGCTGAAAAAGTGCTTTCAGCCATGCGCTTTAAATTTGGCGGCCATATTGAACTGAAGAGTGGAAATTAGGTATTGATATGAATCAAAATCTTGTTTTAGTTATCTTTGGTGCCACCGGCGATTTGAATAAACGCCTACTCTTTCCTTCGGTGTGTAATTTAGGCGCGGCGAAATTACTTGATCCCAATTTTCATCTGATGGGTTTGGGATGTGATCCGTTGAGCACGGCATCTTTTCGAGAGCAAATAAAACAAGATGCTAAACAGTTTGTAAACGATCCGGCGGCACAAAAATTTGGTTTGTCGTTGGCCAATTCGGCCGAATATATTTCCGGAGATTTTTTTGATCCACAGCTTTATGAAACGCTTAAAAAACAGCTTGATAAATTTTTTACTCGAAAACAATTAACTCCCAATGCGCTATTTTATTTAGCTGTTCCTCCTACGCTCTTTGAACCCATTACAACCGCTTTAGGCAAGGCAGGTTTATTGGAAGAAGGTGCTGGAGATTATTATCGACGACTGATTATTGAAAAACCTTTTGGCCATGATTTAGCTTCTGCACAGCTCCTCAATAAAACGCTATTATCGGTGGCTAAGGAAGAACAATTATTTCGCATTGACCATTTCCTAGGAAAGGAAACGGTGCAAAATATTATGGCATTTCGTTTTGCTAATGGTATTTTTGAGCCAATTTGGAACCGTAATTATATTGACAGTGTACAGATTACTGTAGCAGAAACACTGGGTGTGGAATTACGGGGTAATTATTATGATAAGACAGGTGCGTTGCGAGATATGGTGCCAAATCACATTTTGCAAGTCTTAAGTTTAATTGCTATGGAATCACCTATTTCTTTTGAAGCGCGTGATATTCAGAATGAAAAGGAGAAAGTATTGCATGCTGTTCAGCGAATGCGGCCAGAAGAGGTGTTAAGCTGTGCGGTACGTGGGCAATATGATGCGGGTGCTGTTGACCATGGCAATGTGATAGCCTATCGCGGTGAACCATATGTAGCGCCTGATTCTCATGCTGAAACGTTTGTGGCACTGAAATTAAATATAGATAATTGGCGTTGGCTTGGAGTGCCCTTCTATCTTCGGACAGGTAAGCGCATGCAACAACGAATGAGCGAAGTGGTTATTCACTTTAAATTACCACCTTCCTTTTTGTTTAACGAAATGAAAAATTCTATGCTTTCCGCCAATTTGTTACGTCTTCATTTGCAACCGAATGAGGGAATTTCTCTTCGATTTGTTGCTAAAGTTCCCGGACCTATTATGAAACTGGGTGATGTGGAGATGAGCTTTCAATATAAAGACTATTTTGGTACGGCTTGTTCTACAGGATATGAAACGCTATTATACGATTGTATTTATGGCGATCATACGTTATTTCCACGTGCGAGTACAATAGAAGAAGGTTGGGGAATTATACAGCCGATATTAGATGTTTGGGGCGCTTTAGTTCCACGCGATTTTCCTAATTATACGGCAGGATCGTGGGGTCCTAAGGATGCGGATGAGTTATTAGCAAGGGAGGGTAGGACGTGGATTTTATGACAGTGAAAAATCTGCATCTATATGATACAGGCAAAGATTTATTTTTAGCCGCAGCAGATGATTTTTTGCTGCGTACAACAGATATTATAAAGGAAAAAAAAATCTGTAATGTAGTCCTCGCTGGGGGCAACACACCCAAATTATTTTTTGACACCCTGGTATGCAATGAAAATTATAAGCAAAAAATTGCCTGGGATAAAATTCGTTTTTTCTTCTGCGATGAACGTTATGTATCATCTGATGATTTACAAAATAATTATCATATGGTGCAAAAATATTTATTTTCTAAAGTCCCTGTTCCCTCCGAGAATATTTATCGCATTCCCACAACGGAATTAAGTAGTGCCGTGCATGCAGCAAAAAACTATGAAAACACCCTTCGCAAATTATTTCCTTTGCCAAAATTTCAATGGCCAGATTTCGATATTTCGTATTTGGGGCTGGGTGATAATGGTCATACCGCATCGCTTATGCCTGGCACAGATTTAGTGAAAAAATGGATAGAAAATCCTGATTTGTTAACATTAGTTGCTAGTTTATGGGTGGAGCCCTTAAAAATGTACCGTATTACCTTGACGCCATCAGCCATTAATCATAGTCATCATATTGTCTTTTTGGTTCAGGGTGAAGAAAAAGCGGTTGCTTTAAAAAAAGTATTGGAAGAAAGAAATAATCCGTTGCAGTACCCAGCTATATTGATTAAAAATGCTGTTTGGTTTGTGGATCAAGCAGCCGCAAAGCAGTTAACACCTTCCGAACACGCTTCACCGCTTACTTTATCTGTTGATATAGGAGGCACAGGCATCAAAATGATGATTTTAGATAGCCATGGGAAACCGAAGACGAATTACCTGCGTGAATTAACGCCGCACCCAGCCACACACAAAAAACTATTGGCATTAATTCAAAAAATGATCCAACGGCAGCCAATTTCTTTTGATCGCGTTTCTGCAGGATTTCCCGGTGTTGTTGAAGCAGGTGTTGTTAAAACGGCCATGCATTTACATTCCTCTTGGGTAGGAAAAAATTTACAAAAAGATCTTGAGCTTATGACAGGGAAGCTGGCTCGGGTGGCCAATGATGCTGACGTGCAGGGGGAGGGTGATATTGTTGGTATTGGTGTTGAATTGGTTATTACCCTAGGTACGGGTGTTGGTTCAGCTTTGTTTATTAATGGTGAGCTTGTGCCAAACTTACAATTGGGTCATCATCCTTTTATGAATAACAAAACATATGAAGATCTTCTTGGCAAGGCGGCCTTTGAAACAGAGGGTGTAGAACAGTGGAGTGAGTATTTAAAACGGGCTATTACGCTCTGGCAGAACACGTTTAATTATCAATATTTATATTTGGGTGGTGGATATGCTGAAAAAATCGCATTTCCATTACCTCCAAACGTAAAAATATCTAGTAATATTGAGGGCATTTTAGGGGGCATTAAGCTGTGGGAAAAATAAGCAGCTCGAGCACAACCCTATAGTTATAATGGACCCCATAAATGAGACAGTGGTGTAAAATAGAAACCGGTACATCCACTAGGTCTGATATCGTAATAATCGGACCTAAGGGCATTTAAGTCGCTCGTGATCCGCGCTCCTTTGTCCACCCTACATCAATATTCTGCGAAACTAATTTTATTCAACAGGCATTTCGGCCTTTAAAATAGCGGGCTATAACGTTCGCCCAAAATTGCTGATAATATGCTATTATTCAGGTCATATATTTTGACATACCGTGGAACCAAATGAACAGTTTAAACCATGTGAACGACATCGCCGCCTTGCATAGTGAATGCATCATCGAGTGGAAGCAGGCGGGCATCAAGCTCAATCAGGCTAATTTCTTGCGCCTAGTAGAAGAGAACCACGCCTTTAATTATCAGCTCTGGCATGCCGAAGACAGGGCTCGACGGGATGATTTTGGGTATGAGATGGTGTACTTGGCTAAACGCGAAATTGATCAGTGTAATCAAGAACGCAACAATCGCATGGAAGCCATGGATGAATGGCTCTTTAAACAGCTGCAACCTGCACCCCATACGCAATGTCCAGTGCATTCTGAAACTCCGGGCATGATGGTGGATCGGCTGTCTATCATGTCACTCAAGGCATACCATATGGCACTGCAAACAAATCGGAACGATGTTGATGAAACTCACCGCCAAACGTGTTTGGGCAAATTACATGCGATTGAAGCCCATCAAAAACAGTTATTGCATTGTTTAGACGAGCTGTTGCATAATGTACAGAACAGAACCCGTACATTTCGGGTTTATCATCAATTTAAGATGTACAACGATCCGGCATTGAATCCTGAACTTTATGAGCCTTCGGCGCCTCAGATTGCGATGAAAGCCAGCTAATCTCAGTGATGCCTACGACTTCAATTCCCGAAAAAATTGTACCTAGTGCGCCGTCAACATTCAATCTTGGGAAAAAGTGATTTCAATTTTTGGCGAGTTTTTTTCAATACGTGAATTGCAATACACGTATTGAAAAAAACTCGCCTATGCAGTTGACTCCCCCCTGTTTTAGCGAACATGTCTTTATTAAAACAGATGACATTATTATTAAAATCATGTTGTTACAGGATTTGATCCATGCCAAAAAGTTAAGGTTTGACACTGTCATTGTCAGCGCCAGCATCATCTCGCGGCCTTTTTTTTTCATTTTCAGCAGCGCCCAAGAGTTCCTCTGCAACGAATATTGCATGAAGTTGCTCTTGTAAATACAATAATGTAGGTCTTTTTTCAGGATCATTGTTTGAACATAAATCGAGCAAAGGTTTTAATTGAAGAGCAATTGGTCGAAATAGACGTTGGAGCATACTACCTAAGGAGTATATATCCATGCTGGTTTTGGCGGGCACTCTGACAGTGTCCCAACATTCTGGAGCAATTTGCATGAAATCAAGATCCGATCTACGCTCTGCTACCAACGCCAGATTTTCTTGGACAAATGTACTGCGGCTCAGTAGCTCACCTTGTTTTTTTGCCTGACCACCGTCAATTAAGGAACTCTCATTTGTATTCGAATTGAAAAGAATATTGTCTTCTTTTAAATCAACATAGACATATCCTTTTTGGTGAAGATTGTCTAACGCATGAAGGCTGGATGCAAATATGAGTTGTTGTTTGTACTGAGTATCCACGCGTAAATCCGCGTAGGGAGTCCCTGTAATTTTAGGTAATACAAGTCGATAGGTTGAAGGGCCTTTAGCATTCGAGAAAATTTGCAAAGAAACAGCTTGCAACGGATAAAGCGCTTTGAAAAATTGATGCTTATTTATCGCTTCGTTAAAATATGGGTCGCTTATGGGCTCCAGTACAACCTTTGGTATCTTTTCAGGATTGTCGGGTTCAAATGTCCTGACTTTACAATAAGATCCTTGAGCTAGAAAACCTTTTTTGGTTACGTTTCGTTGCCCTGTTTCTCGAAGAATTTTCGGTAAATAAGGTGTTAATTGATTGAGATGCTCTTTTGTATTGAGCTCTGCTAAGGAACAACCCAATACACTTAAAGGAATGGAACCGCTTCTCTCTCGCTGATGCTGATATGAAAAGACCTTGTAGATTAAATTCTCTGCCTGGATTGCGACATACAGTCTTCCTGCATGACGTTCATTAATTACAGCATCAGTCATTAATGATAACCGGTATTGCCCCTGATTTTTAGCGCTGTAGTGTGTGCCACCATCACTTTCTATATCTGAATCGATTTGACCGTCAGTCGTTATTTTACTTACTCGATATTTTTTCATGAATTCGGCCCATTATAGATTGTTGTATACCGCCTTTGGCCCCGATTACTAGCCCACTGGGTATTCCTGTGAACGTGAACACCTATTATCGTTTGATCGTGAACACTAAAACGAGTGTTTTTTACAAGCCTTGAGATTATTACAAAGTGTTCACGATGAAGCAATTTCTTTTTTTCTCATTGAGTCACCATTTAACTCAATTCGGTGAGCATTTTCAGTAATCGTGGCCCATGACAACCATGTTTTGGTGTTTGGCTAAAATGCATGCATATATCGTCGCCTTTGAAAGATCTATTTTTCATGAAACTGGCTCTTGTAGCTTAAATATTGAACTAAACATGGGGGTGAAGGGTATGATGGGTCAGGATGTCTGGAACAAAAATATCACAAAAACAATCTTCAAACTCACAAGGTGGTCCTAGATGGCCTAAGGGCAGCATTAGAAGCGCTATCTACGGTGTTTTCGTCACTCGACAAAATACCTGAAAATTTTTCATTGGAAGATCCTTGCGACTACAGTATATTACGCTTGGAGGGCATCGATGAAGTCGCGGCTCAGGGGAATGGGGGGCACGTCTTCCTCTGAGTGTAATAAGATCTGTATGCTAAGCGCTGATGTGATGGTTTAGGTGCTTACCGCGCAGCGGTTTAGTCCAATACTCATTTTACTTAAGATACTGGAATGTCTATGCAACGAATTGCCATGCTTTCATTTCATACCTGTCCGGCTGCATTCAACGAGGGACAAGAAATTGGGGGGATGAACACGTACGTGTGGGAATTAAGCGCCGCTCTCGCCTCATCCGGTTTAGGCATCGATATGTTCACACGGCGTCACGACAAGGAACAACCTGACATCGTACCTATGTCCGAGCAGGTTCGCCTTATCCATTTACCGGCAGGCCCACAAATACCACTTAGCATTGAACAGATGGTGCCTTATGTAAGCGAATTCACCCAGCAATTGATGAAATTTACAAACGAGAATCGTTTGATTTATACAAACTTCCATTGCCATTATTATCTTTCTGGCTTAATTGCCCTAACGTACAATCAAATGGCAAAGCGGACTATTCCTATTATCATGAGCTTTCACACACTAGGATTAGCTAAAAATCAAGGGAGAACCGATCCGAAGGAGTTGGCAGGTTCATATCGAATTCACGCTGAAAAAACGTTAACCCAACATGCTCGCTCGATCATTGCTAATTGCAGCCTAGACTGTAAAAATCTTCAAACGTTCTATCAAGTGCCTTTGGAAAAAATTTCAATTATATCACCAGGGGTTAATACGAGTGTATTTAAGCCAAAAAAATACGCAACCCACTCGAAGACGATTTACTTGTTATTCGTAGGTCGAACTCAAACAATTAAAGGCCTAATCCATCTATTAGACGCGCTTAAGTTACTCGATACACAAATGCCTGGCGCATTCACATTAACCATCGTTGGAAGTGATCTTGAGCACATTAAAAAAACCACAGATAAGTTAGCAATCGTATCAACAATTAACCTCGTGGAACAATGCGGCCCTGAGGCACTTGCCACCTATTATCAGGCAGCCGATATGCTCATATTGCCATCTTATTATGAATCATTTGGAATGGTAGCATTGGAATCAATAGCCTGTGGAACACCTGTCATCGTCACTCAAAATTGTGGTATTGCAGACATGATTCAAACGCAACATAAGCATTGGGTGATCGCATCCAATGACCCCGTACTTATTGCAAGGACCATATTAGATTTCATCAATAATCCAATATTAATGAAATCCAACATCAACATATATCCATTTACTTGGTCTAATATTGCCTTGCAAATTAAACGGCTATATGGTTTATAAATTGTTGCAGCTCATGCCACGCAATATCATCACTCACTTGCTTTGGAGGATGCTTACAGAAATAGGACGCTGGCGAATGTATCACGCCACCATGCTTTCTATCCAATGCCAACTTGGAACAACGAATCATATCTATCACGATACCTGCGGAGTTTGGCGAGTCTTCCACTGATAAACGCATTTCCAAATGCATAGGTACCCCTCCAAATAGCTCACCTTCAATTCGAATAAAGGCGATTTTATTATCTTGTTGCCATGGCACATAATCGCTAGGGCCAATGTGAATATCATCATTAGCTAAGGGTATCGCCATCGCAGATTGTACCGCTTTTGTTTTTGATATTTTTTTATACGCCAAACGCTCTCTATCTAACATATTTAAAAAATCAGTATTACCACCGGTATTTAATTGGTAGGTTCGTTTAATCGTCACGCCACGTTTTTTGAACAAATCACATAAAACACGATGAACAATCGTTGCGCCGACTTGTGATTTCACATCATCACCAATTAGCGGCAAATTTTTGTCCTCGAATTGTTTCGCCCAGACACGATCGCTCGCAATAAATACCGGAATACAATTAACCATGCCAATGCCTGCGGCTAAGGCACACCGAGTATAGAAAAAGGTAGCTTCCTGAGATCCTACCGGCAAGTAATTTACTAAGACATCTGCTTTGGAGCGTACTAAACGCTCAATGACATCTTCGGCCGATGGCTCAACTTGATTAGCCGCGCTAAAACGACGACTAATATCATATTTTTGCATATGTGGCGCAACCCCATCCAAAATTTTTCCCATCGTAACCATGACACCGGTTTGAGGAATCGAAGGACAAAATATTTTTGTGCAGTTCGGTGGCATAAAAATGGCCTCAGCAACATCAATACCTACTTTTCGTTCGTCGATATCATACGCTGCAACAATTTCAATATCTCCCGCGGTATAACCTCCAATAGCATAATGCATCAGGCCTAAGTGATCAGTCTTGGGTCTAGCTCGGTAATATTCTATCCCTTGAATCAATGAGCTTGCACAATTTCCTACTCCAATAATTGCAACGCTAATTTTTTTACTCATCTGTAGTCCTTAGATTAGGATCGAGCCCGATCCTTTTTTATGTTAATTGCACATTGAATGGCAGATTCCAACTGTATTTTTGTTGTAATAAATGCGGGGCGTATGCTTCGAATGTTAATTAATAACGCTTGAATTTGGTTTGCCATGTGTACCGGATCATCATCTGCAAAAATAGAGGAATAATGCTCTAAAATTTCAAAAGTAAGTAACGCCGTACCTGTTCTTCCAATGCCTGCAGCACAATGAAGGATCGCGGGCTCCATGCGAGATAAATGATAAACCTGTGCCAAAGTCAAAATTGCAGTTCGATGGGTTGGAATAGGCTGTAAATCAGCCATAGGTAACCAGAATAGACGAGCTGATCGTTGAAGGCCATTCTGGTTTTCAACGATCAGCTCATATTGATTCATTGCTCGATTGATGAGCCGAGACTTAACCTCATAACGTGATGCTTCATCAACCTCTTGATAAGAATAAATCCCTTCAGCAAAGTAATGCGCAAAATCTCCACGAACGTCCAGCCGACCCACGTGCCCTATCGCTAAAATAAGTTGGATTGGAAATGCGTGATTAAATAGCGTATTTTCAAGAAAACGAACTATACTACCTCTAACCGGCAAGCCATTCAACCCGATATCATTGGGCCCCTCTGCCGCTACAAAATTAGTGTTGGGAATTCGATTTGCGTTATAACTTGGGAAGAGGGGATCATACAGCTGTCTATATCCGGTTGATAGATGCACTGGCTGTCGCTCTCGCAATTTCAAATTGGATGCTTCAACCAACCGAATCACTTCATTATTCGCGGCAACATAATCATTCAATTGTGCCGACTGCGGCCAAATCAAATCAAGCACATCGCTTAATTTACTCAAACTGAAGTTCCTTTTCATACACAATGATTTCACCCTCAGGCAGATGGTCTGTGCCTATCGTATGGTAACCTGCTTTTAAATATAGATTATGTATGTGAGAATTGTAAGCACTGGAACTCACTCCAAGCCCTAATTTAATCAAACCAGCTTGTCTCACTAATTGCTCACTATGATGAAGTAATGCGGTAGCAATACCCAAACGTCGAAACAAGGGGTAGATATAGAGATCCATCATTTCTGGAATATGATGCTCTGCATGACGTTTAAACCGGGACTTCCACAGAAGAACTGAATATCCAGCCAGTTTTTTTTCCTTATTTTCCGCAAGTAGAATTTCGCATTGATCGGCCTCTCTCCAAGCAAAGTAACATTCACAATCTGCCAGACAACGATCAACTTGTTTGAATGCTTCAGCTAGCAGCGCTTTATCACTACTTGATGCTCTTCGAAAATCAATCATGAAACTATCCCCAAAAATAAATCATCCTCAGGTAAACTAATCTCACAATTTCTATATTTATGCAAAATAAAATGATCAATTTTCGGAATGGTCTTTAAGATGTCGATCAGTTTATTCCCATCATTTATCTGACTTGCATGTTGCCGAATTGCCTTAATTTTTATGTCAGCAAACGAACTATAGTCAATTCTAGTGGTAATTGAAGATTGATCATAGCCAGGGGGGAAATATACAAAATAATGTTCATAAGGCGTCATGTTCACAATCTCTTTAGGAAGGCAAACATAATATAACTTCTGGCCCTGTTTTGTGTTTATAAACGCATAGGTCGTAATCATTGAAACTGCAATATGGTCTAGGTGACCGGTAATTCCCTGTGGTTCTGGAGCAATAATGACATGAGGAGAATAATACTCTATTTTCGTCATAATATCGTGAGCAATATCATGATAGATGGCATTGCATAATTGCCCATCGGGGTAGTTTAAAAAATCAATCTGCGCTATTCCAATAACATCGGCTGCAAGCCTCACTTCTTGTTGACGTATCCTGGTCAATACTAACCTACGTTCACCTGCATTTAATGCTTCAGTACCCGGAAGAACAATGTCACTTGCCTCGCCATTCGTAACACAAACCAAATGAATTTCAACGCCTAGTCTGGCATATAAAGCCAGCGTGCCTGATGGGCCAAAACTTTCATCATCAGGATGCGCGACAATCACTAGCATTCGTTTCATATGATATCCCTGAGCTCATCTGTGAAAAGTATATAATTTTTGATCGATCGCACCAAAATTATATTTATAATGCTCAGGACCTCTTGAAAAGTCAAAGCCATGCTTTCCAGCAAGAATTGCCTGCTGAATAGCCAACGCAAACAACACGACTCCAGGAGAAAAGCGATTGAACTTCAGATCATACGATGAGTTATACGCCAACATATCATTTTTATAATTAAATAGGATTAATGATGCGATAACTGTTGTCTCTAGGTATAAAAATAGCACCTCAACCTCACGATGATCGAACAGTTGAATAAAAAATTTCAAAATTGATTTTGAATAAAATTGTTGTTTTTGTTGATTCGCGCCTTCAATTAACAGAATGTAATCCTGAATGCTTGATGCATTAATCGCTGATCGACTTAAACGGATCCCCTCGGCTTCACCCATCTTCATTTTCCGTTTTAACTCATGGCGAGCATGCGAAGGCAACGCTGCTAGATACGCAGACCAATCCAAAGGTAATGCTAGCTTCGGGGCAACCTCTATTTGCTCTACATGCATATTCCCCAAACCGATTAAAATAGAATAACTAATTGAGTGTTCACAAAGATTATTAAGTTGTATTGTATACCCGTGAGTTATCGTTAATTGACCTAATCGCTCAATGATCGCCAACCAAATAATGTCTTCTTTACTCGCTAAAGCAATGATGTCTCCATAATCAGCCAATGTGTGCATGCATTCAACTGCTGAGAGGGTAAGAAATTCAACGCAATTATTTTTAACTGAAAAAGGACCAATTCCAATCAGAATATCATCCTCATAGACTGCAATAATCAATGTTTTTTCTATTGTATGTTCAAAATGGAGTAACCAAAGCATGATCCAATGATAGGTCTGAAAAAAACTAGCGCAATCACTAACACGAACCAATTCCTCCCATTGTTTTTCACCAATAGACTTAAAACTGATTTCGTGTATGCTCAGCATAATTCACCGTGATAGTGTTCAAAAATAACTTTATAAATTGCAATTTACCCGAGCATGGGATCGGTGTCAATAAACAAGGACAGGGTTACCATGGCTGTCCCGCTAGGTACGCGGCGGGGCTTACGTCCGAATATCCCACTTCGTGCCGTCCGGCGTGTCACGCACTTCAATCTTCAATTCTGTAAGGCGATCACGAATCATGTCAGACAAATCAAAGCGTTTCTCGGCGCGCACCTGCACGCGCAAGTCGAGCAACACGTGCATGAACGGCCCGATCACTTCGCGCGGATCACGAAGGCCGCCCGTGGCCGCACCAGCGAGACGAGTGATCATGCTGCGCAACACTGCGCGCGCGTTATCGGCATCGTCACCTTGTAGGGTGTCGGCAGACCAACCCGCGATTCCGTCGTCAAGTTCTAACGCGGCGCGTGCGGCGGCATCGGCGTCGCCGCTTGCCAAGGCCGCGGCGAAATCAGAGTTCAGGCGATCGGTGGCCTGGCGCAAGTTGCTATCGAAAACTTGCTGCGCGACGGCAGCGCTGGCATTGATCTGACCTGCCGTGGCAGCCGGCAGTACGTTATTCGCCGTACCTACCGTGGAAGGATTCCGAAGTCTCTCGAGCGGCAACACCTCACCGCTGGCTATCTCGGTCGAAGCGCCGCCAACTCTTAACGTCAGCACTCCCTTGCCAACGACAGTCGCGGTCTGAGCATCGATATCGATTACCACGCCCGTGTGCTCGTCTACGCCGAGCACGTACACACCGCTCGGCAACTCGCGCTCAAGCATCGCCAGACGACGCTCGCCCATGTAACAAAATCTCGTGTCGTGATGGCCGCCTTCGGTGTTGTTGTAGTGCGTGATCACCACGGCATTGACGCCGATCTCGGCTAAGATGTTGAGACCATCAAGCCAACGCGGCTCTTCGCCGACCTTGTAGATTTCGTAAACGGGCAAGGTGAATCGCCCGAGCGTCAATGCGGCGGCCGATGCAAAAGTTACGACCCCGCCATTGTGAAGTTTTTTTACGAGCAATCCCGCGAGCGCGCTGCCGGCCCATTGTCGCAGTGCGTATGTTGGCGAGCCGGGGCCTGCAAAAACGTAATGCGCATCAGCCACCTGTTGCAGGCCGCGCTCGACGCATAATGCATCGGCCCCAACGATTCGTCTAAGCCCGGCGACATCTAAGTGCATGTTGATGCTGGTCTTGAAATACTTGACAGCCTTCATTGCCAATTCTGGTGCGTTTTCCTGAAACCCGAACGGCGTTTCAAGCAGCGTAGCCTTCGCGGGGTTCGGTAGCAACCGCGAGATCATCCGATGGGTGGGCACCATCGTCGGCGCGGTTTCGCCAGAGCCCATGATGACGAGAATTCGTGGAAGTTGACTATTCATGATTTAAATCCGTCCTCATTTTAGGCGCGCAGTAAATTGGCTAAACGATCTGGGTGCAGGGCTTTCAGGCCGTGATCGGCGGGAACTGACTAGGCGCTGTGATAGCCTTATATCTACGTGTTGGCATGTGCTCCCATAATGCGAGGGCTTTAATATTCCTACCAGCCCCCCTATTATGCAGACTGAGGACAGAAAAATCCTAAATTCCAGCCTCACTTACACTGTAGCACTTACTTTGGAATACACAAGCACTTTAAATACAGCTATTCCCGCCCAAATTAATTGACAGCACATAACGGCACCTGCTGTTGCACAAGGGCGAGTAAAATTAATTAATCGATCTTAAATCCATCTTTAATCGGGCCAAGTTCAATACCTGCCTTTGTGTGATCGCCAACTTCACCTCGTTCTAGCTGTGCTTTATGCGCTGAGTCGTGCCAATGATCCTCAATTTTTCCGTATTTCCAGAGCAGAATCGCAATCGTCCAAACAACTACAAAAGTGCCGACAATGAAGTAACCCGCTGAATTAAGATCGAAGTCATTTGCGTAATCCCAGAAAAAACCGGTTAAATTCAACTCTTCTGAAATGACATGACAGATTTCGATGCCTCCTATAAATAGTGCTACAGCCACTGATAAACCTGTAATGATTATGTTGTAATAAACTTTTCGAACCGGTTCGGAGAAAGCCCAACCGTATGCAAAATTCATGAATGAGCCATCAAGGGTGTCGAGTAGCGACATGCCAGCGGCAAAGAAGAGTGGCAGCGAGAAAATTGCCCACCAAGGCAAGCCAGCTATTACCGAAGTGCCGGATAGGACCAGTAAGCCCACCTCAGTCGCAGTATCAAAACCTAAGCCAAACAAAATTCCGAGTGGATACATCTTCCATGATTTATCAATGCGGCGAGCAATCGGCCCGAAGAAGCGCATCAGTAGTCCGCGTGAATCTAAATGTTTTTCTAACTCTTCTTCGTTATATAAACCCTTACGCATCTTAATGAAAACGCCAACAATGGAAACCAGAACAATCAAATTTAATATTCCGATGAGGATCAAGAAAGAACCCGAGACGGAGATACCGATTAATCCAGTCCAGTGATGAAGTGAAGAGTGTTCATCTTTTAGCTGACGTCCTAACGCCATAATTCCTAAATTAAGTAGAATCACCAATCCGGCAACCACGGATGAATGCCCCAGAGAGAAGAAGAAGCCAACCGCGAGTGGTCTCTGTCCTTCCGACATTAATTTACGAGTGGTGTTATCAATTGCTGCAATATGATCGGCATCAAAAGCATGTCGCATACCTAATAAATATGCTAAGGCAGCAGTGCCCCAACCAAAGAGTGAACCATCAGAGAGAAGATAATTGCCAGACGGGGCTTTCCACATCAGTAATGCGCCAGAGATATGCAAGAAAGCGATGAAGCCAAACATCAATGCCATGCGGCGCCATTCATCACGAGTTAATTCCTCGCGTAGCGGCCTGTGCGCTGGTTTTGAAACGATGTTACTCAAGGAGTCTCCTCTGATGCTTAATCTGCGGCTAAATATTTGTTTTGTATGATAATGTGATTGCGAAAAAACAACATCGAGCAAAACGGAAACATTGAATTTGTCGGTTTTGATATCGCTATCACGTATCAGCAAACAGGAATCGCTATTATGTCAAATTTAAGAGATAAAATGAACCAGCGGCAATACCGGTTACAGGGCAGCCCTGATTGGGTATCACCTCTGCATTGTTTACAAAATAGAATCATGCTATAATTTGTACAAATTTAGGCTCTGAACACTGGGGTTAGCATTAATTGTGTTGAAAATTTATGGATTTATTAGCGCATGTCTGATTAACGCTTGTTTGTTTGCCGACACATCAACCACACTTTATCGGTGGGTTGAAAAGCCCGCCGACGAAATGCAGCGTATCGATGTCGCGCATCAACATTTAGCGCGTGCTATGAAAAATCCTGAATACCTGCTGGATCACTGGGTTGATTTACCCACATCCCCCACATCAAACGGGCGAAAAACCCTGCATTTGAGCATCAAAGACGCGATTTTATTGGCCTTGCGCTATAACCCCAACATTCAAAACGTGGAGCTTGATCGCATTATCCAAATCTACCAATTGCGTCTAGCGCACAATGAATTTGAATTGCAATATGCCCTTGCAGGACAAGCCAACGTTGCCAACAGCCGGTATAGTGGCGTAGGGAGCGGCAGGACACAAAATTATCTGGTGGCGCCTGAATTTGATTTGAAAACCAAACTGGGAAGCCACGCGGCATTGAAAATGGATAACAGTGCCATGACGGTTGGGGGTTACAACCCCATACTTAACTTTTCCTTCACACAACCGCTACTGCGTGGATTTGGGTTGGCGGCGAATGAAGCAGGCCTGCTGGATGCCATTGATAACGATACGCTGAATAAACTGAATTTACGCCAATCTGTCATTGACCAAATCACCCTGGTCTCAACCGCGTACCATGCACTGATTTTAAGTGGTAATAATTTTCAGAATCAACAACGGCAAGTGGCGGAAGCGCACAAATCCTACGATACCAATGAAAAGAAAATACACGCAGGCGAGCTTGAGACCACAGCGAATATTCAGCAATCCTACCAGATTGAATCACTCAATCTAATGGTGGAACAAGCAGAAAATGATTTTAAAACCGCGGCCCAAAATTTATTGGAGACAATCGGCCTGGATCCGGATATGAAACTGGCCGTTCCCAATGATGTCACGTTAGACAACCTCAAGACGCCTGACGTGAATACGTCCATAACCCAAGCATTAAAGCACAATGCACAATACTTGGCATTACAAACCGCCTTTCGAGCGGATGAGCGGGGCTACACTGTCGCGCGTAATCAGCAACTGTGGCAACTGGATTTAACAACCAACGTGCAAACCGCCACAGTAACGGGAGTCGACAACAATAACACTGGGTCGAGTGGTGTATACCGTGGGCATAACGTGACCGAGTCTGCTGGCATCATGTTAACCATCCCGCTGCATGATCTAAACCGCCGCAATACACTCATCACGGCTAAAATTCGTCTGGAAAAAGACAGATTAAATTTAATTGCTGCCAAACGGGCCTTGATCACCAACATTAAAAACACCATCAGCACCATCATCAGTTTGGCGAAACGCTATGAACTGGCAAAACGACAAGTTGATTTAGCGGCACAATCTTATGCACTGGAAAAGAAAAAACAACAAGCGGGTATTTCAACGGCCTTGGATGTGAATAACACACAAAATCAATTGATTCAGGCTCAAGCAGGATTGATTAGTGCTAAAATAGCCTACCTCAACCAGCTAGCCACATTGCAACGTATATTAGGAACCACACTCGACTATTGGCACATTAAATTGAGGTTCGGCTCATGAGAAATACAATAACGCGACCATTGGTGGGCACGTCGCTGGCGCTTCTTTGCCCACCCTACATCGTACACCTAATTGTAGGGTGGGCAAAGCGCAGCGTGCCCACCAGTAAGGTTAGGCGTTGCATTACAATAACTATTCTTGTCATATCCAGCCTCCTCACGGCCTGCGACAGCCCCTCATCGCTTAAAAAAATCACCCATGATACTTACACCGTGGCTATTCACCCCTTGCATAAAACCCTCTATTTCACTGGCACACTCCAGCCACTGCACGAAAGCACCCTGACAAGCCCGGTTGATGCGGTGGTGGAATCCATGCCATGGCACTACGGTCAATCCATTAAAAAAGGCCAGCTCGTGTTTACATTAAACTCAGCCGAGCTACAACGGCAATACAATGACACATTGACCGACTACCTCAAAGCAAAAGACAGCTACTCCATTGCGAAAGCCAAATTCACAGGCACAGACGATTTATGGAGTGCGGGGTTAATCTCAAAAAACAATTACCTCAATGAAAAGTCCAGCCTAAACACAGCCCGCATTACATTAATGCAGACCACACACAAACTCTCTGACATGCTCGACAAAATGGGCGACGCACGGGATAACGAGTTAACCGGCTTGAGTTTTGCAGAATTTGACAAGGTTCGTCTGGCGTTAACCCGTCAACACAATTTGATTCGCCTGAAATCATCCCGTCCTGGCGTGCTGCTTTACCCACCCAAATCAACGGGCGAGAACACGGCCCATATAACAGTAGGTTCTGCCGTTAAAGCCGGACAGGTGCTGGCTCTGATTGGTGATCTCAGTGGTATTAGCGTGGAAATTGATATACCTGAAGTTGATATTACTGAAATAAAACTTGGGATGCAGGCTACGGTTCGCGGCGTTGCCTTTGGTAAACAAACACTTCACGGAAAACTGGTTGTCATCAATGCACAGGCGTCCAGTGGCACTGGCAATGCCCTGCCTTCATTTACAGCCCTCGTTGAGGTGACAGCGCTTACGCTAGATCAGCAGTCGCGGCTAAAGGTGGGCATGAGTGCTGCGGTTGAACTCGATGTGAGCAGTACTGATAAATTACTGGTGCCATTGGCGGCCATTCAACAAAAAAATGGAAAAAGCATGGTTCAGATTCAAACACCTGATGGAAAAACCAGCCTGCAACCCGTGACCACAGGCCCGGTACACAACGATAACGTGGTGATTGAATCAGGGTTAAAAGCTGGTGAGGTGGTGATTCTATGCCACTGATATCCCTAACCAACCTTATAAAAAAATACGCTATAGGCGATGCGGAAAGCACCGTACTCAAAGGCGTGTCACTGAGCATCCATGAAGGCGATATGCTGGCGATTGTCGGCGCATCAGGCTCAGGCAAAACAACGCTGATGAATATTATTGGCTTACTGGACAAGGTCGACAGCGGCAACTATGTGTTACGCGGCCGAAACGTGGCTGGATTGAGCGATGATGAATTGGCTGTTTTGCGCAACCAGTCCATTGGTTTCGTCTTTCAGCAATTCAATTTATTACCCCGCTTCAATGCCCTGCAAAATGTAGAACTACCGCTCACGTATCGCCGCGATGATTCATCTGCACAAATCAGACAACGCGCGCTCGCCGCACTGCATCGCGTTGGGATGCGCGCGTTCGCCGAGCATCGTCCCACGCAATTGTCTGGCGGGCAGCAACAACGCGTTGCCATTGCACGCGCGCTGGTGAGTGAGCCGCAAGTTATCCTAGCGGACGAACCCACGGGTGCGCTGGACACGGCAACCAGCAATGGCATCATGGCCTTGTTTCAAGCCTTGCATCGCGAAGGACGCACGCTGATTTTGGTAACACATGATGAACAGGTCGCCGCCCTTTGTTCAAGACGCATCACCCTAGCAGATGGTGAAATTATTGCGGAATCTGGCGGATGAAACTATACGATCACGCGCAACAGGCCATGTTGAATTTGATGACATCAAAGCTACGATCGTTACTGGCCTTGCTGGGCATTCTGGTGGGTACAGCCGCCGTAGTGGCATTAATCAATTGCAGTCAATTGGCCACAGAAAAAGCGCTTGAGCAATTCAAGGCGCTAGGCACCGATTTAGTGGCTGTATCGGTTTTTCAAGGCAATAGGCAAGGTACATCTCCTGCCAGTGGTCCAGATTCCATTCCGCTCCAAACCTTTCGTCAATTACCCGCCATGATCCCACAAATCGAACGCATAGCACCTTACAGTACCGCCTACCAGCCGATGAGTTTCGAGGGAAAAATCATGAACGGCGTGGTCATCGGTGCCGATGAAACCTTGGCCAGTATCATCCATATCGAGCTTGCCAAAGGGCGGTTTGTCTCCTTTGTGGAATCGTTTGAACACGTTTGTGTGATTGGCAATGGTTTGGCCCAGCAATTAACACTAGTGAGTTCAGATCCCCCCATTGGCAAGCAATTACGCATAGGCCAAGCACTTTACACCATCATTGGCGTAACCAAACCCTGGGCTGAAAATAGTTTTTTTAATGAAGACATCAATAAATCCGCCATCATTCCCATCAAGGGCATGGCCTTGGTGAGCAAGGATACAAAAATCAATAACGCCGTCATTTTGTTAAAACCAAATAGTGATATTGATAGCGTGATTGAACAACTAAAAGATCGCATCAGCACACAAGCCCCAAAACTCAACCTGTTCGTGCGCAGTGCCAAACAAATCATTGCCAGCATGGAAAGCCAAGGACGCATTTTCACGCTTTTACTGGGAGTAATCGGGGGTATTTCATTATTGGTAGGTGGCATTGGCATCATGAATGTCATGCTGGTATCGGTTAGCGAACGTAAAAAAGAAATCGGTATTCGCAAGGCTGTAGGTGCTAAAAACAGTGAAATTCAAGCCTTGTTTTTGATGGAATCCGTGATGTTATCCTTATCAGGCGGCATGCTCGGCGTGCTCACGGGCTGCATTGCCACCTGGATTATTGCCCGCTTCAGCCACTGGCCATTTACGATTCACGCGCTCCCACCCATCACAGGCTTCGCCGTATCCGTCGCTACCGGTATATTTTTTGGTTACTACCCTGCCCGCAGGGCGGCACGGCTTGAGCCGGTGGTGTCCTTGAGGAATGAGTAGACAATTTAAACATACTGACATAATAATCACTTAATAAATATAGTCTATACTATGGTATATTGAAAAAATAATAAGGAGCACACATGCCTTTCACACTCACCCTATTAGGAACTAACACACAGTTTGCACCTAGCAAAGTGGATAACGCCTACGATAAAGCTGAGACTTTAAGTTATATCTCCACCCTTATTAATTCTAACTCCACAGGCACTATTGATGATGTTGTTCGTTTTAGAAATGACAATGTAGTCGTTATTGATGGGCCAACTACTATAGGAAAAGAAGTCGGGAATTCACTTGTTTATTCATCATAGAAGCAGTAGAAGAAAACCAAGCCTATAGAATAGAAAATATAATTCGCGAAGTGATTACTTCATACAATGAGTTGGATAACTTTAGAGAAGCACTCCCATACTTTGAACAACTTGATTGCTCCATTAACTACAAACAACAGGAAATTGAGCTGGAAGAGCATAGCGCTAGGCTAGTGAATCTAGCAGCCAAATATATTGCTGAGCAGAGAATACCTTTACAAGCAATTGAGCTATTGTTCGGAGGAGAGAGTCAAGCTCTTTACAAACAAATTTCAGGACTTGCTATTGGATTCGGAGCAGTCAATCCTTGGCTGCTTACGCTTCAAAAAAATTCAGAGCAAATTACTGAGTTAACTTCTAATGGATTAGAACAAGCTAGGTTAATTGAGGAGTTCCATTCTGAGAGACAACATATGGCCGAGGAAAATACCCTCCTTATTCAGCAATTCATAGAAGGCAACTTACAATTAGAAAGACTAAATTTAGAACTAAATGCTGCATTAATTGACTTTGATGATAATGATATGGAGTGTAAATTCAAAGAGATTGTTACATATAAGCTAAGACCTATGACTAAAGATTATTTATTACACTTAGCCAAAGAAATAAAACAAAAGATTGATCCTAATCTAGATATCAATACTTACACTAAACTTGCTGAGAATGTGAGCGCAATTAGACAATGGCCTAATGATGAGGGGTCACGGATATTGTGGCAAAAATTTGAAGCGGTAAGCGCGCTCAATGAGATCCTCGTTTCAAAAAGCAAACCTAGTGAAAGAGTAGCACAATTTTATAAAAAATTAATTGATTCAGACAAAGCACTATCTGAACATCGCGATTCCGCATGGAAACGATATACTGCTAACACATTGATTGTTTTAAGTATCATTGTTACTGGAATAATTTCTGGCTTAATAGTACTTGGTGTTGTTGCTTTAACTGGAAACTCGCCTAAATTTTGGCAACCATCCGGACAGACATTCTTTCAACGTGCTAGTAAAGAAATTGAAAACAATGCGCCTGAGGGTTCTGTCGCAAATCCGGGTTAATGATAAAATGTGAAAATTTCATTATTGGTGGTGTTTGCGATGATCGATTTCAAGTGGCGCAAATAAAGCAGGCATGAATACCATCAATTTACAGTTGGCTCTACTGTTCCTGCTCGGCGGTATATTCACTCAAATCACCGTTCGTCAAATTAAATGCCTCAATAATATCGTTGAACAGGATCAACAGAACCCTTATTCCTGACGCTTCATCGCATCAAAGAACTCAGCATTGGTTTTGTGATTTTTCATGCGTTCAAGCAGGAATTCAATCGCATCGCACTCATCCATTGATTGCAGAATTTTACGCAGGATCCAACCGCGGTGCAGTTCTTCCGGGCTCACCAGCAGATCTTCACGGCGTGTACCTGAACGGTTGATGTTGATAGCAGGGAATACACGGCGCTCGGCGATGCTGCGGCTCAGGTGGATTTCCATGTTGCCGGTACCCTTGAACTCCTCATAAATGACTTCGTCCATTTTGGATCCGGTGTCAACCATCGCGGTTGCGATAATCGTCAAACTGCCGCCTTCCTCGATGTTACGTGCCGCACCATATAAACGCTTGGGCCGTTGCAATGCGTTGGCATCCACACCACCCGTAAGTACTTTACCTGATGATGGCACCACCGTGTTGTAGGCGCGCGCCAGACGCGTAATGGAGTCGAGCAAAATGACCACATCACGCTTGTGCTCAACCAGACGCTTGGCTTTTTCGATAACCATTTCAGCCACTTGCACGTGGCGCGTAGCGGGTTCGTCAAATGTACTGGCAACCACTTCGCCTTTTACTGATCGGCGCATTTCGGTCACTTCTTCAGGCCGTTCGTCGATTAATAATACGATGAGGAAGCAATCAGGGTAATTTTTTTCAATTGAATGCGCGAGATTTTGCAGCATCAATGTTTTACCTGCTTTTGGCGGTGCAACAATCAGTCCACGTTGGCCCCGACCAAAGGGGGCGCACAAATCGACTACCCGTGCCGTTAAATCTTCTGTACTGCCATTGCCTTGCTCCATGATCAAGCGTTTAGTCGCAAACAAGGGAGTAAGGTTTTCAAACAATATTTTACGCTTTGCACTTTCTGGCGAATCAAAGTTAATCTGGTCGACTTTCAACAGGGCAAAATAACGCTCGCTGTCTTTTGGTGGTCTAATTTTACCGGAAATGGTATCGCCCGTACGTAGTCCAAAGCGCCTGATTTGACTTGGAGATACGTAAATGTCGTCAGGACCTGCAGTATATGAGCTGTCTGGCGAGCGCAAAAAGCCGAAGCCATCTGTTAAAATTTCAAGGGTACCATCGCCATAAATATCTTCTCCTTTCAGGGCGTGTCCCTTGAGGAGGGCAAAAATGATATCTTGCTTGCGCATATGGGAGGTGTTTTCACCTTGGTCTTGCATCATATTAACTAGTTCGGCAATAGGTAATTGCTTGAGTTGACTAAGATTCATGCTTCTCACTTGATGGGTTGGTTATATTGAAATGGATATCCAGGATTATTTGTTCGGGAATGGCGACTGGCCGATTTCATGAAAACTGCCGCTGCCTGATGGTATCATCTCAAACGTTTTAAATTTAAGCAAGAGTACCACATAGAAATAACAGGGTAACATAGATTTTTATTTTATGCAAACATACTTTCCCCATCTTTGATCGTTATAAAGAACAATCTATTTAAAATCGATTTGTTAATATAATTACCAGGCCAAACCAACACAAACAATCCCAAATGCAATCAATATACTACCAGTAACTGTCATCAGGTTAAGGTGATGCTCGTGAAACAATACCCAAGTAAATAATATGGTAAATAATGGATACGACAGTTCGATTAAGCCCGCCGTTGTGGCGTTTTTAGATTGGATCGATAACACAATGGCCACGTTGGCGAGCATCACGACTACAATCTCGATCAAGGTTAAACGCATGATGGGCGGATTGATCCACAATGTCACTACATCGGTTTTAAGAGTAGTAAAATACGCGTATAAGCCGATGAGAATCCCTCCCAATATCATTTCCATCGCCAACACCGATATCAAAGAAATACGCTCTCCAATTTTTTCGGCAAGGGTATAATGGATACCCCATAATACTGCTGCAACTATGGCATAGATGAACCACATGATACCTTCCTTATCCTTTTAGGATTTCACGAATTTTTATTACATCACAGTTCGTTGTCAGGCACAAAAAACGAGGACTAGCGCATGTTAACTACTCAGTCTTACAGTCCTAAGGCAAACGCTTATGTACCAACTCAGATATTCTGGGTGAACAGAACGTAGGGTGGGCAAAGGGCCACAGGCCTGTGCCCACCAGAACAGGGCATGGTGGGCACGTCGCTGCCCGCTCCTTTGTCCACCCTACATCAATATTCTGCGAAACTAATTTTATTCAACAGGCATTTCGGCCTTTAAAATAGCGGGCTATAACGTTCGCCCAGAATTGCTGGTTCGCGATGGTGTTTGTAAACAGCAATCGCAGGAAATATCTTTTGATGAAAAGTAATCCGATCCATCTAATGGCAATAGATACATCCCTGATAAAAATTGGTATTGTTTTAGCTGCTTTGCTCTCTGTAATCGAGTAATATAATTCTTAAACAAAGGCGCAAATAAGTTGCTGTCGACCTTATCAATTCCATCTCGCATGGCGGTGTTTTCTGGTGTATCCACAACTCGAAACTGCGTCTGTATATTATTTCGACCGAACCACCCAGACATGCGCCGTTGAAAGTCCATAAGACTAGGGGACTGTAAAAACATGCAGGCAAAACCAGACATGACAACGTCGTGAAATGTATAGCTGGTTTTTGATGATTGCCGGGGATCCTTCGCTTTATATAATAGGTCAGAGAGTGCTTGACGCAGCGCATCAAAATTTAAGTGTTTTTTGATAGACATATAAAATTACAAGGCTGATTAAAGTGAATTGATTTTCCGAAATAATTGATCCAAATGCAACCACTTTGGCTTTATTTATTGTGGTCAATGGCGAGTTTTGCGCGAAACTTATTTTTTCAACCACTCTACAGAGCCCGCTGTATAAGGGGAGTTTCATTCACCCATTTTTGCTGACGTCGTCCCGAACACAGTGAGGGATCTCCTTAATCACGGGAGATCCCTCACTGCGTTCGGGACGACGTGGGGAGTTACTTGATATCAATGATGTTTAAAATTCATACACCTTGACAGGCTGTGAAATGTATGCCTTAATAATATTAAGATAGCTACTAAATTTATTCACTTTAATTGAGAGAGTGGGGGATTTAAGATGCGACAAAATGAAATTGATTTGTTAAAACACATAGAAACTTTGAATACTATGTACTCAGAAATAACTCATCCTACCGATAGGCCGGCTCTTTTGATTGCACAAAATTGTGTAATAAAACAAGCATTTGAAATGCTGCAATGTGAACCGATGAGAACGATCAGTCGAGACTTTTTAAAAGATCCGACCCTTATCGGATTTATCCGGGCAAAAGATGATGCTCCTTTAGGACTCTGGTATTTCATTCAAACGAATGAAATAGAGGCCATTGAAAAAAAAATTAAGCGCCTTATCACTGCCTATCATGAGGAACTCAAGCAAGGATTTGGGATTCCACCCAACAAGCTTTATTCTTCTTCACTAATACGTAGTGTTTATCTGTCTGAAAATACAGCATTAATTGATATTTTCAAGCGGTATTTACCGATTCCAGGTGCTGATGTTTTTAAAGGACATGCAATCCCAACAGTTGTTGCTGAGAATAAAACAAGGATTGAACAATCAATAAAGAGGCTTCAGGATGGCTCGACAACATTATCCTTGGATGAAATCACCAATAAAGTTGTTAAATTACAACGTGTGCTTCGTTCTAGGTTACGACATCAAGAGGAAATAAAACGCATTGCCTCGCGATCAGAATGGCAGCATCTAGTTAAAATAACAACGCCTAAAAAGTTGATTCAGGATGCAAATAAGCCTTATCGACCTAAATGCGCTGATAAAACACTGGCTAGACGTATTATGATTCTCGCTCAACAAGTTCGCTTGTTTTCCACAGTTAAACATTGGACATCTGGCGATCATATAGAGAGCATTTTTAATGATGCTCTTTATGGGCGACGTAATTTATTGCAATCTTTTTTACCTTTTAGACCGGCTAGTTTATATCAGTGCGACATAGAAGAGGGA
>JBCKWE010000007.1:0-54199 GCA_038923045.1 Legionellaceae bacterium | reverse complement strand
GACAGATTTACTTTGAGTTTCTGATGAGAGTTAAGCCAATATTAGAAAGTAGATATAATCTGGCAGGCAAAATCCCCCACAAAACGCACAATAATGTGCTATAATCATCCTAAGCCAAATTATTTTGGAGATGATGATGCCTAAACACTATGCCACAGCGGAATTATTGAAAGATGATGTCCTCCCATCTTTATCAGAAAAAGATGAAACGTTGATTTTGACTGGCGAGACTATAGAGGATGATGAACATAAACGATTTAAATATAAAACAATCAAAGGCACTGATAGTGAAGAAACCATCGTTAAGATATTTAACGACACGCTGTACACCAGTCCAACAAAAAAGGATTTTCAGGAGCGAATAAATAGTATAATTGACGCGGCAAAGACTATACCTGATATAAATGAAAAACAAAAGGCCAGGCTTGAAACCCTGCGAGAGAAAGCATTTGAAGACCTTGAGCACAAGCAGTACACGATTAAACCAACCACGATCGATGACCTCACGCAAGAAGAAAACATCCTCATCATTGAAGCCGCCACCAAATTAATGCAAGGTATCGTTTACCATAGCCTCCTTATTATTAATCCAGACATCAGCAGTGCCGAGGAACTGAAAGAAACCCGTAAATTACTAGAAAAGCGCGAGGCTGAAATGATCGCCGACCAAGGACGGCCGAACCATCTTAATTTTTACCCCGTTAAAAAAACTGACGGAACAATTGTAATGCGATATAGCCTGCAAATGACCGTTGCAGATAAAACAATCCCCAGCACCGTGCGTGATCGAGCAAAATTGCCTAACCATGTCTATTGTGAAACAGGCTCCATGCAGGGAAATAAGTTTGAACCTGATTTCCCATTCTATCGACACAGTTCGTACCCGCCCATCATGATTCCAGACGAATATGTACGTCGTCAAAATGCGGCTGTTTGTGTGAAGGATCATCTGCGCGTTTTGGTTGAACGAGCAATAGCTAAAGGCATAAGAACAGACAGTCCGATAACCTTAAACATATCCTCCTTGGGCTTGCTGTCCCCAACTAACGCTGATGCTTTGCTGGTGAAATTGGGAAGAAGGAAACCAGAAGAAGATGAATTCAAACAATTAAAAGAAAGCTACGATGCCTTGATGATGTATGATGGTCGCGAAATTAGCATCGACGGAGTCACCGTAATACCGAATATAAACCTCGTCAATGTCCCTGTTAATGCACCAGGCATATTCCTCACTCGACATGAAAAGCCCAAGTTGGAAAAGCGTATTAATATGCAAGGGATGAACCAGTTTATTACTGAAGTGCAGGCGCATTGTAAAAATAAAGGCAGTCATCTCTTCAGTCTAGATGATACGTATACAATAGCAAGATTAAAAAGGACCACAGCATTGAAAGCTACACTAGCCACCCTGAATCAGCAGCTTGAAGCTCTTCTAACAAGAGAGCCTGGTTCAGCTGACGAACACTACAAAACAAAGATTAATCAGATAGACGCTTGCAGAAAAACAATGTTCGCGCTTGAAGATCAGATAATGGTCGAACGAAAGACCATTTTTGAGTCACTACGAGAAGGGTGCACTCAGACACCCCGCGAACAAATAAAGGCGTATTTATCTACAGATCACCACGACCCAAGAGATGAACTACTCGAGCTCTACTATCAATCTGTCGCCATGTACATGGACGGTGCAGTCGAGCCCACACAATTTGGCGCACGTTTTTTATTAGCCAAACAGAAAATGGGGCATCAAGTTGATTTTTTCTGTAAAAGTGGTGAAGACCGAACTGGTAGAATGCAGAATTTTTTCGAGGAACTCTGTGCATTTTCAAATGAACACGGGCGTTATCCTAAATATGATTTCGAAACTAAAATCCTCGACGCAGACGATGAACAAAAGCGAAAAGAGATTGCATTACAGGTCAATGCAGGATCTTGCAGCCTCGATAACACCCGTGACAACGCGCATGGTTGCCCAGGTCTGCAAATAGAAGAAATATGCCAAATATACCAATATAAAAAAATAAAATTTGAATTCAAAGCTGAGCTAAACTCAGGTCTTCCTTGCAAACCCATGAAGGCCCAGGCAGGCATGGCGAAAGGCGTTTACGAAAAGGAAGACTTAAAAGCACTATGGTATGAAACACACCCGCTTGAAGAAGAAAAAGACGCTCACTTAAGGCACTTCACGCCAGCAGCACGCACTCAAAGACGGATTAAATATGCTATTACTACCCCAGAGCATGACTTCATGGCGCTTCTGCTTGAATCCAGTTCATCAAAAAAAACAAAGGCTGAGATAAGGACTTTGAACAGGATTTCTCATGATGAAGGAACGTCGAGATTCACGGCGGCCCCGTCGGGTGTAGTTGAGAAAATAAAATTAACTGGCAAATTAGATGATATGAAATTTTTTAAAACCTCGACCGGCATGAAAATCAAAACGATTGGCACAAAAAATAACACGTTCCAAATGGACATTCCTAGAAAAAATCCCCTCGCCGATATAAAAATGCTGGCTCTCAGAGTTCAGGCCAGTGGTTCTGATACCATCCAAATGAACATTGAAGAAAAAGATCCAAAACGTGCTAAAAAACTGGCTCGCGCGGCCTATAAAGCTTGCCGGCTGATTGGCCGTGAGGAAGGCCAAATCACGCTTTTCATTAATGGAAAAAAGATAACCATGACAAGATTGTTTAAGGGTAAGGGTGATGAAAATAAAAAAGCGCAGATTGATACAAAAGCCAATATTCTGGCAATGGAGAGGAAGGCCACTGACCCCGACGAGCCCGAGCAGGATATATCGCTGTCGCCTAGTGTGACGTCTCACTGAATATAGAAGCTAACCCCTATCATAAAAAACTTGACGGTATTCACGTTTTTCCTTGGGAACAAGGCGTTAAAATGTATTTTGGCGCAGGCTGAGCTACACCACTCGCCAGGTACTTCCCTCTACCCCGTCCTCCACCTCAATCCCAAGTGCTAAAAGCTCACGTCTGATTTCATCAGCTTGCGCCCAATCGCGTTGCTGGCGTGCCTGAAGGCGTGCGTTTACGAGTTGAGTAATGGCATCCGTATCCAGTGATCCCGCCTGTAAAAATGATTCAGGGGAATCCTGGAGCAAGCCCAATATTGCGCCGAGATGTTTCAATGTCGCGACCAGTTGTGGTGATTTGGTTTTATTGATTTCATGGCTGAGTTGAAATAATACGGACAACGCGATGGGTGTATTAAAATCATCATTCATGGCAGCGTCAAACTGAGCAAGCCAACCTTGATCGATTGCGTGCGCCTCAGAAGGCACCCCCCTAAGCGATTGATAAAGCCGCGTTAAAGCCCTGCTGGCATTCTGGATTGTATCGTCAGAATAATTCAGCGAACTGCGGTAATGACTACTCATTAGAAAATAACGAATGGCTTCCGGATGATGTTTTTTAAACACATCGGCAATCGTGAAAAAATTGCCCGTTGATTTGGCCATTTTTTCATTGTTTATTTGTAACATGCCTGTATGCAGCCAGTAATTGGCGAACGGTTTCCCAGTCACCCCTTCACTTTGTGCGATTTCATTTTCATGATGAGGGAATTGTAAATCCGAACCACCCCCATGGATATCAAATTGCTCGCCCAGTTGGTCTATCGCCATCGCGGAGCATTCAATATGCCAGCCTGGCCGTCCTTCACCCCAAGGTGATGGCCAGAATGGCTCATTGGGCTTGGCCATTTTCCACAGAACAAAATCCATTGGTGAACGTTTATCTTTAGCCACATCAACGCGAGCACCGGCCTCCAGACCCTCAAGATCTTTATGCGATAATTTACCGTAATCGGCAAAACTTGCCACCTCATAATAAACATCGCCAGTGTCACCGACGTACGCATGTTCACTTTTAATCAGCCGTTGAATCAATCGCACAATACCATCAATATGATCAGTCGCACGCGGTTCAAAATCAGGCGGTAAAATGGCGAGCGCTGCGAAATCAGCCTGCATGGTATCGATGTAATGTGTGGTCAGTTCCTTGATGGGTATTCCCCGCTCAAGCGCGCAATTGATAATTTTATCTTCAATGTCGGTGATATTGCGCACATACGTGACGGCATAGCCTTGCGCACGCAGAAATCGCACAATGACATCAAAGCTGACCATCGAACGAGCGTGCCCTAAGTGGCATTGATCATAAACGGTAATGCCGCACACATACAGGCCTATTTTACCGGGCTGAATGGGTATGAATCGTTCCTTTGCACGTGTTAATGAATTATATAGACTCAGCATTTAGCGCGCTACTCCCCAGGTATCTTTCATATCAACCACGCGATGAAACGCGGTCACTTGTCCCTTGTCCACACTATTCACACGGTAATAACCCAAACGCTCGAACTGAAAAATTTCATCCAGTGGTCGTGAGGCCAGCGAGGGCTCGCACAGTGCTTGTTGCACCTGCAATGAATCATGGTTCAGGAATTGTAAAAAGTCCTCTTCACGTGCTGGATTTGCATCATGAAACAGGCGATCATATTGATAGATCGTAACCGGGTAGGCGTGAGCGGCAGAAAGCCAGTGAATCACACCTTTGACTTTTCTGTCTGGCGGATTTTTGCCCAGCGTTTCAGGATCATAGGTACAGCGGACTTCAATGACGTCGCCTTGCGCATCTCGAATCACATCCGTGCAGCGAATCACATAAGCATGACGCAAACGCACCTCCATGCCAGGTGCTAGTCTGAAATATTTTGCAGCCGGGATTTCCATAAAATCACTGCGTTCAATGAAGATTTCACGGGAAAAGGGCACTATACGGCTACCCGCGTCAGGATCTTGCTGATTGAAATTGACGCTGAATGCTTCAACCTGGTGTTCAGGATAATTCTCAATAACCACCTTTAACGGGTCAAGTACACACAATGCGCGCTTGGCCGTTGTGTTCAATACGTTACGCACACACGCTTCTAAAATTGACATATCAATCACGGAGTCACTGCGAGAAATACCGATTTCCTCACAAAATTGTCGAATTGCTGCGGGCGGATAGCCGCGTTTTCGCATACCTGACAAAGTCGGCAATCGCGGATCATCCCAACCTGTGACCACATTTTTATCGACCAATTCACGAAGTTTGCGTTTACTGGTAATCGTATGCGACAGGTTAAGACGCGCAAATTCTGTTTGTATCGGTTGTGCTGGAACTGGCAAATGCTGGATCAACCAGTCATACAATGGGCGGTGATCCTGAAATTCAAGTGTGCACAATGAATGGGTTATTTTTTCCAGAGCATCCGATAAGGGATGCGCATAATCATACATCGGGTAGATGCACCAGTCATTGCCTGTACGTTGATGAGCCACATGACGAATCCGATATAACACGGGATCACGCATGTTAATATTGCCTGATTGCATATCAATGCGTGCGCGCAACACATGCGTGCCATCAGGAAACTCACCGGCTTTCATGCGTGAAAATAAATCCAGATTTTCATTGGCTGTGCGATTTCGATACGGACTGTCACGGCCAGGCGCTTGCAACGTGCCTCGATAAGCGCGGATTTCATCCATGCTCAGGCTGTCAACATAGGCTAGGTTTTTCTCAATCAAAATCAGCGCAAAATCATACAGCGCTTGATAATAATCAGATGAATGGGTCATCTCACACCAAGTAAAGCCGAGCCAGCGTAAATCCTCAATAATAGCCTGTACGTATTCGTCTTCTTCCTTGATGGGATTGGTATCATCAAAACGTAAATAACACCGCCCTGCAAATTCCTCAGCCAACCCAAAATTCAGGCAAATGGATTTGGCGTGTCCGATATGCAAATAACCATTGGGCTCAGGTGGGAAGCGTGTTACCACCCCTTGATGTTTACTACTTGCCAAATCATCGGTAATCAATTGCCTGATAAAATGTGTGCGTTTTTCACTGATTTTATTCATAAATAATTTCCAAGCCATCTAATCTAAAAGGAAGGGCAAACCATTGGCGCTGTGCGTCACACCGAACACGTCAGGATAAGTTACTGCCACCAAATACAAACCGTACGGTGGTGCTGTTTCAGCGCCCAGTTTTCGGTCTTTTGCCAATAACACGTCTTGCACCCAGGCCAGCGGTTTACGCCCTGAACCCACAGCCATGAGAACGCCGGCAATGTTTCTCACCATGTGATGTAGAAACGCATTCGCCGTAATATCAATGATCACCATATCACCACGGCGTGTGACCTGAAGATGATGTATATTTCGCATCGGTGTTTTGGACTGACATTCAACGGAGCGAAACGAGGTAAAATCCTGCTCGCCAATTAAAAACTGACTCGCCTGCTGCATCACACGCTGATCCAGTTGACGGTGCTGCCAAGTGACGTTGCCGCGCAGTAAGGCAGGTCTGATTGGGGTATTGTATATCACATAACGATAGCCTCTGGCGGTAGCTGAATAGCGCGCATGAAAATCATCCGGCATGACCGCCGCCCATTGAACACACACATCCTTCGGCAAAAACGAATTGGCGCCATGAATCCACGCCCGCGTAGCACGCGCGTAGTCAGCATCAAAATGAACAATCTGGCTGGTGGCATGCACTCCGGTATCGGTTCTACCCGCACAAACAACACTGACCTCATGAGATGCCACTCCCGCCAACGCTTCTTCCAACACCTGCTGGACGGTACGCAGGCCCGGCTGCGCCTGCCAGCCATGGTACAGGCTACCATCGTATTCAACCATCAAGGCAACACGCATACGCCATTCCAAGTCAAAACCCCCAATGTATAACACTGTGGTGCGTTTGTCTAGGGCGATCACCGCCCTACGATGGCTTAAACAAACAAATACCGACAAATACAAACCGCCGCAATCACGCCCGCCAAATCTGCCAACAGGCCTGCCGGGATAGCGTGACGCGTACGGCGTATGTTTACCGCACCAAAATACACGGCAATCACATAAAACGTGGTTTCAGTACTGCCCATCATGGTCGCTGCCGTTTTGGAAATGAGCGAGTCCCCGCCATTTTGATGAATTAACTCGGCCATCAGCCCCGTTGCTGCACTGCCCGAAAAAGGACGAATTAAAGCCAGTGGCAGTAATTCAGACGGCATGCCGATAGCACGTAACATGGGCGCTAACAAGGTCTGTAGCAGGTCGAAAAAACCGGATGCGCGCAACATCCCCACTGCGACCATGATGGCTATCAGATAAGGTATCAGGCTAATACTGGTTTCAAACCCTTGCTTCGCGCCATTAATAAACGCATCAAATACATTGATTTTTTTAATTGCACCTATCAACGGAATACCCACAACAAACCCCAGAAACATCCAGTTTGAGAATTGATTGGCAAGATCACTCATAAATTATCCGTGTCTTTGATTTGATACATAGGCAGTTTAGCCAGTTGCGTCACAGCAATAATCCCCACGGTTGTTGATACTATGGTCGCCAGTAGCGTGCTAAAAATCACGCTACTGGGATGCAAGCTCCCATTGGCAGCAAGGTAGGCAATGGCCGTGGCCGGGATGATTTGCACGCTGGAGGTATTGATCGCCAAAAACGTACACATGGAATTACTGGCTGTATGCATGTGCGTATTTAACCGCTGCAATTCCTTCATGGCTTGCAATCCAAACGGCGTGGCGGCATTCGCCAAACCCAACATATTGGCTGCGATATTCAGCACCATCGCACCCATCGCTGGATCATTTGCAGGCACATCCGGGAACAAGCGGCGCATGATGGGGCGCAATAATCGCGACAGGTGCCTAACTAGACCTGATTCCGAAGCGATCCCCATGATCCCGAGCCATAATGACATGATGGCCGTTAAGCCTAACGCTACTTCAAAACCAAACTTGGCCGATTCTGTCACGGCATGCACTACATTATCGATTCGGCCCTCGATAACCCCCACGATGACAGCGATAAACATCATGGATAACCAGATTACATTTAACATTCTTGTTCCTTAAACAAAACGCGCGTAAAATTATCGAAAGAAAAACTAGGAAACCTTACTCATGTTCAAACGAATTATAACCGGCGGCTTGATGATTCTATCGCTACAAGCCATGGCGGATAAAACAATCGATCAACTATATCACACCCATACCATCAAACCGAACGCAGATTTGCCATCCCGAATTGAGGCATTCAGCGCACAGTTTTTAGGAAAACCTTACCTGTTAGGCGCGTTGGGCGAAGGACCACAGGGATATTATGACAACACCCCGCTCTATCGCACGGATGCTTTTGATTGCGAAACCTATGTCGATACCGTATTGGCGCTGGCATTTGCTCATGATACCACCTCGTTTAAGCAACGCATTCGTCAGATTCGCTATAAAGACGGGCATGTTTCATTCATTCGTCGCAACCATTTTACCTGCCTTGACTGGAACCAGAACAATCAGAAGCAAGGTTTTCTCAACGATATCACCACCACACTGCATGACAAAGACGGGCATTCCATTGCAAAAATAGCCCCCGCGCTGATTGATAAACCAGGTTGGTACCAGCATTTTTCGACAACAATCATCCGCATCAATCATGCCTCCTCAACAGAACAAGTTACGCGCCTTGCCTCGTTAAAACGAAAAGGCGCTCAATTACCACTAACCCTTTCTACAATCCCATACATCCCATTAACAGCATTATTTAACAAGTCAGGTCAGGCAAACCAGTCCTTATTCAAGCAAATACCCAATGGCGCCATCATTGAAATAATTCGCCCCAACTGGGATCTGACGCAGCAAATCGGCACGCACCTTAATGTATCTCACCTAGGCTTTGCGATTTGGAAAAATAATGTATTGATGTTTCGCGCAGCCTCATCAGTAGATCACTGCGTCATGGATGTGCCTTTAATTGATTACCTGTTTGCAGCACAAAAAAGTCCTCCAATTGGGGGGATTAATATTCAAATGCCCGAAAAGCCTGCGACAAATACCCCCTGATGCGACAACATTTTGTCGCAATACCCCAGTATTGTGACAAAAAATCTTGAAAAATAGTCATAAACCGAGTATTGTGACATAATGTGTCACAATACTCGGTGAATAGATGGTTTCAAGAAAGCAGATCGATCTTGAGGGACTGATATTAATGAGTGGAAAGCTGTGCAATGAGACAGCCCTATTTCGAGCCCACAACCACCTTCCCCGCTTTAATAATCGTTTTACAATAATTAACAGATGGGTTATAAACCACGTCATCCCTATTATCGGTAGACCAAATAATCAGATCAGCTTTTTTCCCAATCTCAATGCTGCCAATTTCATCGCCCAGGTCTAGCGCTCTCGCGGCATTAATCGTCACCCCAAGCCAAGCTTCTTCAATGCTTAGTCCAAATAATATACAAGCCATGTTCATCATCAAAGGCAGTGTCAAAAAAGGCGAGGTGCCGGGATTTGCGTCAGTTGCAATTGCGATAGGGATCTGATTACAGCGCAAAGCCGCAATAGGCGGACACATACTTTCTTTCAAAAAATAATAAGCGCCCGGCAAGAGTACTGCGACGGTTTTATCATTGGCCAGTCTCTTGCAATCGTCTGGCTCCAAAAACTCCAGATGATCAACCGAACAGGCCTTGTAATGTGCGGCCATCACAGCACCCTTTTGATCCGTTAATTGCTCTGCGTGCAGTTTTAATTTGAAACCAAGCCGTAGTGCCGCATGAAATAATCGTTCGACCTGTACCGTACTAAATGCGATTGATTCACAAAATGCGTCAACAAAAACAGCGAGCTTTTTCTTTGCTATCACCGGCAACACCGTTGAAATCACATAATCCAGATAGCTGTCGGTATCCTGTTTGTATTCCGGTGGAACCGCGTGTGCACCTAAAAAAGTAGGAACAACTGTAATAGGTGAATTTTTATCAAGCATTCGCACGACCGTTAATATCTTTATCTCGGTATTCAAATCTAAACCATAACCTGACTTTATTTCCACAGTGGTTGTGCCATGCGTTAACATCACCATAGCGCGCTGCTTTGCCAAATGCAGCAGCTCTTCAAGACTGGCATGTCGAGTTGCCTTCACCGTTGCGAGAATCCCACCACCAAGACCTGCAATATCGGCATAGGATGCGCCCTTGAGCCGCTGGGAAAACTCAGCCGTTCGATTGCCGGCATACACGAGGTGCGTGTGGCAATCAATTAATCCTGGCGTCACGATGTTTTCATCGGCATCCATGACGTGCTCGGCTGAAATGCGCGCTGAATCAGTAGTAATATGCATGATGATGCCGTTTTTAATCGCCACACTCGCTCGCTCTAGAATACGGTTATTCGGATCCATCGTGACAAGGCGAGCATTTTTTATCAGCAAATCATAGGTAGCCTCTACTCTAGATAGCGGCAAATCCATTTCATCTTCCCACGCCCGGGTTGAGGGCTCCAGTGTATCAACGGCATCACTGGCACCTTCGGCTGGTTCCGCGTCAGGAAGGGGTGACTTTTTCAGCATTGAAAGCAATTGTTCATAATTCATGAAAAAGCTTCTCACACAAGGTTTCATAATAACTGGGCTGGCTGATTACGTTATGCGCCTCACTGATATCATGCCCAAAATAGCGATCTTCGTCATAAAAAGGTATATTTGCACGTATTAGATCAACGTAATGTTGCAAGGATTTTGAGGTCTTGCGCGGTGCTCTGAAATCAACTCCTTGACAGGCAGCCAGCGTTTCAATGGCTAAAATATACAATACATTGTCAGCAACCTTGTTTAATTTCACAGCCGCAAACGTTGCCATGCTGACATGATCTTCCTGATTGGCTGAGGTAGGCAAACTATCAACAGAGGCAGGATGTGCATAGGTTTTGTTTTCACTCGCCAAGGCTGATGCTGTCACATGCGCCACCATAAAGCCTGAGTTTAATCCTGAATTTTCCACTAGAAAAGGCGGTAAGCCACTGAGATTTTTATCAACCAACAATGAAATTCTGCGTTCCGATATAGCCCCTATTTCCGAACCAATGATCGCCAACAGATCCGCACTGAAGGCTGTTATCTCGGCATGAAAATTACCGCCAGAAATAATTTCACCCGTCTCAGGACAAATCAGCGGGTTATCAGACACTGCATTGGCTTCATTGATTAGGTGTGTTTGACTATCATAAAGATACGTCCAGATAGCGCCCATCACTTGCGGTTGGCAGCGAATCGAATACGGATCTTGTACACGATCACAGTGTTCATGACCGCGCTGAATCTCACTATCGTTCAATAAGTTTCGGATCATGGCTGAAAATATAATCTGACCACGGTTATTTTTTACTTGTGCAATAAGGGCACTAAAGGGTTTTAAGCTGGCGGCAGCCGCATCTATGCTGAGGGCGCCGGCAATACTGGCGATGGCAAAGTTACGCTGGGTTTTCAGTAACCCAATCACGGCAATGGCCGTTGAAACCTGGGTTCCATTTAATAATGCTAGGCCTTCTTTTTCAACCAGCGTAATTGGACTGAGTTTTGCCAAGCG
This sequence comes from Legionellaceae bacterium, assembly GCA_038923045.1. Lineage (GTDB taxonomy): Bacteria > Pseudomonadota > Gammaproteobacteria > Legionellales > Legionellaceae > DDPF01. The sequence goes on along the minus strand of JBCKWE010000007.1, from coordinate 42,725 downwards.
CAGGGCCTTCAAGGCACTGGTTAGCCTCCCCTGAAACCGCGCATCCCCCTCGCCAATTAACGTCATGGCCATGTGGGCCAAAGGCGCTAAATCGCCAGATGCGCCAACTGAGCCTTGCTCGGGAATGACAGGGTAAATTTCAGCATTATACAGCGCAATCAGGTGATCAATTAACGAGCGCGAAACACCGGAAAAGCCTCTTGCCAGACTATTGATTTTAAATAACAAAATCAGCTTGACGGTTTCATCATCCAGAGGCACGCCAACGCCTGCGGCATGAGACAAGACGATTCGTCGTTGCAAATCACACAGCTCTGTCCGAGCTATTTTTTTATGTGCCAACAGGCCAAAGCCCGTGTTAATTCCATAAACAGACCGCTCTTGAGTCACAACGTGTTGAACCACCTGATATGATTTCTCAATCTGTTCATAAGCACAGGCTTTCAGTTTAATTTGTGTTTTTGAATGCAACAGCATGCTAATATCGCTGATTGACAACTCACCGGGGCTTAATTCGAACATCCATTTTCTCCTATCATGGGTAGATTCACATGCTGATCCCTCGCACAATCAATGGCCAGTTGATAGCCCGCATCGGCATGGCGCATAACGCCGGTTGCTGGATCATTGGTTAACACACGTTGTAATCTCACCGCCGCCTCATCCGTGCCATCGGCCACAATGACCATGCCAGCATGCTGGGAGAACCCCATCCCAACACCACCCCCATGATGAAAACTTACCCATGTGGCACCACTGGCCGTATTTAAAAGCGCGTTAAGCAGTGGCCAATCAGATACAGCATCCGAACCATCTTGCATGGCCTCGGTTTCTCTGTTTGGACTGGCAACAGAACCAGAATCCAAATGGTCACGCCCAATCACAATCGGTGCTTTCAGCTCGCCGCTTTTAACCATCTCATTAAACGCTACTCCCAGTTTGGCGCGATCACCTAACCCAAGCCAGCAAATTCTAGCCGGTAAACCCTGAAATTTAATCCGCGCACGCGCTGCATCCAACCAACGGTGTACCGCTACATTATCTGGTAATAATTCCTTGACTTTTTGATCGGTTTTATAAATATCTTCAGGATCACCTGATAAGGCCACCCATCGGAACGGTCCAATGCCTTTGCAAAATAAAGGTCTGATATAGGCCGGCACAAAGCCTGGAAAATCAAAGGCATTCAACACCCCTTCCTCCAACGCCATTTGTCGAATATTATTACCGTAATCAAACACAGGGATCCCCTGTTGATGGAAATTTAACATGGCTTTAACATGAACCGCCATCGACTGCTTGGCGAGTTTCATCACCCGCGCTGGATCCTCAAGACGCAGCCTGCCTACGTCCTCCAGTGACCAAGCTATCGGTAAATAACCATTTAATGGATCATGTGCACTGGTTTGATCGGTGACCGCATCCGGTTTTATTCCACGCGTTATGAATTCAGGTAGCAGTTCCGCCGCATTACCCAACAGCCCGACGGATATCGCCCTTTTTTCATCACAAGCTTGTTTAATCAGGTTCAGTGCCTCATCAATGCTGGTTGCCTTGTAATCCAGATACTTCGTTTTCAAACGCAAATCAATCCGGCTTTCATCGCATTCTATGGCCAGCATGCAGGCACCCGCCATGACGGCCGCTAAGGGCTGTGCTCCACCCATGCCGCCTAATCCTGCGGTTAATATCCATTTACCACACAAATCACCTTGATAGTGTTGGCGCCCCATTTCCATAAACGTTTCATAGGTCCCTTGGACTATCCCTTGCGTACCAATGTAAATCCAAGAACCTGCCGTCATCTGCCCATACATCATGAGACCGGCTTTATCCAGCGCATGAAAATGCTCCCAAGTTGCCCAGTGCGGCACGAGATTGGAATTGGCAAGCAACACGCGGGGTGCATCCTTGTGGGTTTTGAAAATACCGACGGGTTTACCAGACTGAATCAATAAAGTTTCGTCATCTTCCAATGATTTTAAGGAGGCAATGATCTGATCATAACAAGCCCAATTACGCGCGGCCTTGCCTATGCCACCATAAACAACCAGTTCATCCGGGTGCTCTGCTACGGCAGGATCTAGGTTATTCATCAACATCCTGAGTGGGGCTTCGGTTAGCCAGGATTTGGCCTGAAGTTGGGAGCCTCGGGGGGCTGTGATATTTTTATGCATGGGCGTAGCTCCTGATCAACGGCATGAAACAGTTGACATTTGATATGATGAGCGTTGAAATGTCAATACGCTCAAACTGACATGGATTCAAAAAATGACCGCCTTATATTCACCCACTACCGATCACAACCTATGGTCCGGCAGAGCGGATGCCCTGGATGCCGAATATGTCCATCAAATCATGCGTTTTTTAGACTTGAATAACCCTCCCGCCTCAACAGAAACACTTGCAGGCTATGCATTACTAGGCTTTGAATCAGATGCAGGCGTGACACGAAATAAGGGTAATCCAGGCGCACACGAGGGCCCCATGGCTTTTAGACGAGCACTGGCCAAATTGCCCGTGCATTCTGCGTTAAACCTCTATGACGCGGGCAATGTTAAATGCTTGGCCAACAAATTGGAAACGGCACAAACGGAACTAAGTATTCAGATTAGCCAGATTTTATCCCGTAATTTAACGCCTATTGTAATCGGCGGTGGGCATGAAACCGCTTGGGGGCATTTTCAAGGCGTAGCACTTCATTATCCTGATACGGACATTGCCATTCTCAATTTTGACGCACATTTTGACTTGCGACCCCTGATTGAGGGTAAATTTGGCAGCTCAGGCACGCCCTTTCGGCAAATACATGACCTATTAACCGCAAACGACCGGCCATTTAATTATTATTGCGCGGGCATTCAGCCCCTTTCAAATACGGCCAGTTTGTTTAATTATGCGCACGCAAATCACGTCAAGTATCTCTTGGCAGAACGTATTCATGCCAATCCGCACGATTTGAGTTTTATTGAAACGATCATCCAGTCGCATCAGCATATTTATGTATCCATCTGTCTGGATGTGTTTAGCGCAGCTCTAGCCCCTGGTGTCAGTGCGCCTCAAGCGCTGGGTATTGCAGCTCATTGGGTGATTGACGCCTTAAAATTATTGAAAAACAGTGGGAAGGTTATCAGTCTTGAAATCGTTGAGCTGGCTCCGGCGTATGACATTAATAATATAACGGCAAAACTGGCGACGTTATTGTTGATGAACTATTTGACTAAATCGGATAATACGTCCCAATAGAAATCGTTCTATTGTAGGGCAATTGATAAAAATCAATATTTAAATTAGCGGAGTAATTCCTGACTAAAAACGCAAATAATTTTTCCTGCCAGAAAAACGACATGGTGTGCTCTTTGGGGGACGCCACCACATATGAATTTTCAATAAAGTAGGTGACATCTTCAATATTCACCGGAAATGGCAAGGATCCACGATCATTGGCAACGTAGAGTGCTTGTGGGATGGATACTGTATCCATGAATCCATAATGGAGCGTTACCTCACATACATTTTCTTTCAATAATACCAATTCACACCTATTGGTAGATGCAACATAGGGAATATTTTCAACCATATAACTCACAATTAATATATGTTCTGGTAACGTCCTATTTAATTTCAGAAAATTCAGAAAACTACTGCCACTCTTATCATAAATATCCGTAATAAATATAGCCGTAACATTGGGCAAATGGTTCATGCCTTCAACGTCTAAATGGTTTAATAGGTCTATGTAAGCGTCTTTTTGCATGGAATATGTTTTTTGCAGGTACTGCCGGCCTACATTCCATGTATACATAACAAAGCCACTCATGCCTGCAAACAGAACAGAAACCCACCCCCCGGTCAATATTTTCTGAACATTTGCCCCTAAAAATGCCATGTCGATGATTAAAAATAGGAGACATAACCCCAACAGCGGCAGAGTCCTCCAGCGGATACGATTCAACGCTAGGGAGATCAGGAGCGTACTCGTCAACACCATAACCAAATTCACGGCGATGCCATACACATGGGTCAATGCATCTGCATTTTTGAACGTCAGAACCAATAGAAATGTACCGGCCGCAAAGATTAAATTCATTTGAGGAATGTAAATCTGACCGCGTTGAAATCCAGAGGTTTGAACGATCGGTAAATGGGGGAACAACCCTAATAACACGGCTTGTTTCGTGAGCGAAAATGTCGCTGAAATAACCGCTTGTGAGGCAATAATGGTTGCCAGTGCGGCAAGGATAATGAGCGGAATAGCCAAACCGGATGGTGCGAGCATGTAAAATGGATTGATAATACCTTCTGGGTGATCCAATAAATAAGCCCCCTGACCAAAGTAACTCAACAGCAGACAGGGTAAAACCAGTAAAAACCAGGTGAGCCGTATCGGTTTTTTACCAAAGTGACCCAAATCAGCGTAAAGCGCCTCGCCTCCTGTCAAGACCAGAAATACCCCCCCTAGAAGCGCATAGCCATGCCAACCGGTCTGATAAAAAAATTGAATGGCGTAATAGGGGTTAACCGCAAGCAGTACAACCGGATTATGCACGATCTGCACCGCACCTAATACGGCGATTATAAAGAACCATACTAAAATAATCGGACCAAAAACAACACCGATTTTTGCTGTACCAAATGATTGAACAGAAAATAAAACAAGCAACACAATACAGGTCAGCGGTACGATATAGGTTGAAAGCGCTGGAATAAATACATTAAACCCCTCAAACGCACTGACCACGGAAATCGCCGGCGTTAACATGCCATCTGCAAGCATCAAGCCTGCACCCAATATACCGATAATAAAGAAAATTTTTGGCCGATTCGGGTTCTTGCGTTTAATCAATGCCGATAAAGCCAATATGCCGCCTTCGCCATCATTGTCTGCTCGCAACAAAACAACCAAATACTTAATGGAAACAAATAAAGCCAATGACCAGAAAATTAATGACAAAACACCTAGCACATCAATTAGATTAACCTCCAACCCACGCAACGATTCACGCAGCGCGTACAAGGGGCTAGTCCCAATGTCTCCATAAACAATACCAAGGGCTGCCAACGAAAGTGATGGAAGTGATTGCGAGGGTGATTTTTCGGTTGTACTCAAAGCGGTGTCATCCTGAGCTGCATAAAATAAGAAGTTAGGAACATCATAGCTAAAAAATCATAGCACTAACTGCCTGTACAAAGCAATTTAAATGGGACAGCCCTAGTAGATATCTAGCATAGGATTGCGAAATCAATACAGATGCATAATAATGGGAAACAGTATTAATTTCGGAGTGAACATGTCAGCCTTAACCCTAGTCTACCGCGCTACTTGCGCTAGCCTGCTTTCCTTGGCGTTAATCGGCTGTTTTCATCCACCCTACAATAATTTCCAGAAACCGCCTCCGCCAACTAATCGTGCCATAGCTGGCATTGGGGTTGGTATTGTGACCGGCTCACTCCTCGGTGGCACGGCAGTTGGTGGTCTCATGGGTGGCGCAATTGGCGGGACGGTAGGAACATTTTCCGAAATCCACCACGCGGGTAAACCGGCTGTTATCAGCGACTTACAAAAGAACGACATCCAATTTGTTCAATACGGCGACACCATGACTCTCATCGTTCCAACCGACCATTATTTCGAATTTGATAGCCCAAAATTAAATGAACTTTGCTTTGAAGGGCTCAGTAACATCATTAAACTGCTTAAACTATATCATTACAGCACCATTTATGTAGCCGGATTTACAGACAATGTAGGGACAAGAGCCCATAAGACACGCTTGTCACAAGCCCAAGCTGAAACCATGTTAACCTTCCTTTGGGCCAATAACATCAACGGCATTCGACTTAAGGCAGAAGGTTATGGCGACAAATTTGACATTGGCGACAATCACCTGATTCATGGCAGTGCATACAATCGTCGTATCGAAATTCAATGGGAAAATAAAACGAAGCCACCACTAATGGATGCGGTTAGTACGGGGATGAAATAAAAACTACCGAGCCCGAAACATTGACACGTGCTGGAATTTAAAATAACATCTTGCAATTAATTTAGCCTACAAAAAGCAACGGGTGTTCACGTGTCTAATTCAAAACTCATCGGCGGTGTATTATTAATTGTGGGCACATCCATTGGTGGTGGAATGCTAGCACTGCCCGTATCAACTGCCGCCATGGGCATGACCAATTCTATTTTTTTTCTAAGCGCCTGCTGGCTCATCATGACCGTGGGTGCATTCCTAGTTCTTGAAGTTAATCTGCGCTTGCCGGCCGGCAGCAACATGGTCTCCATGGCAAAATCAACCCTAGGGCTACCTGGCCAAATCGTGGCTTGGGTAAGTTACCTTTTCCTACTTTACACACTGCTCGCAGCATATATTTCAGGTGGAACTGATGTGTTCAACAGCTTGCTGCATTCAGCGCATATCGACTTACCATACGAGTTAACATCATGCTTGTTTACCCTCTTATTCAGCTTCATCATCTATGGTGGCATACGCGCGGTTGATTATGTTAATCGTGGTCTGATGTTTGGAAAACTCGGGATTTATCTGCTGTTGGTTTCTATTATTATTCCCTACATCGACAAGCATAAATTAAGTGGTGGGTCGGCGATGGCCATCACAGGCAGCCTGATGATTTTGATTGCCTCGTTTGGGTTTGCAACCATAGTACCCAGTTTACGCGAGTATTTTAAAGACGATATCCCATCATTACGTCGCGCAATCATGTACGGTTCATTCATACCCCTCATCTGTTATATTCTCTGGAATGCCGTCATCATGGGCGTTGTCGAGCGTAATGGCCCCCATGGGTTACTTGCACTGATTAACAGTGAGCATGCAACCAGTGGCTTGACCGCGGCCATCAGCCTTGCTGTACATAGCCCGTGGATCACTGGATTTTTTGGTTTTTTCACGTCCATTTGCATGCTCACGGCATTTCTTGGGGTATCCATGGGCTTGTTTGATTTTCTGGCAGATGGATTAAACTTGAGAAAAAATGGCACACAGGGCAAGTGCACATTGGCGCTCACCTTTTTGCCCCCTCTCGCCGTCGTTTTAATCAACCCAGGCATTTATTTGCATGCCATGCGCTATGCGGGCATTTGTTGCATTATTTTATTGCTATTATTACCGACGATTATGGCATGGCGTGGGCGACTAGCCGATGATGGACGCGGTGTAATGCTTATTCCAGGTGGAAATTTAGTCCTGACTTTGGTTGGGATTATTGCGCTCATCTTGCTTTACCTTGCTGTCTGATCGATAATTCACCTCATCCATCAACTCGGAGTTTCAACATCAGACCTTTTTTAAAATGGGCAGGAAACAAATACAACTGCCTGAACCACATCCTGTGTCATTTTCCCACAGCAAACCGTCTGATTGAGCCCTTTACCGGTTCAGGCTCTGTGTTTAACAATACCACATACCCGACCTATTTACTGGCTGAAGCCAATCATGATTTGGTCGCGTTATTTAATTATTTGAAAACAGAAAAAGAGGCCTTTATTGCCTACTGTCAACAATTATTTAACCCGCAAAATAACAGCGCTATACGTTATTATGAGCTGCGTAAGATCTTTAACCAATGCACCGAACCTCGCGAGCGAGCCGCACTGTTTTTATATTTAAACCGACACGGTTATAACGGTCTATGCCGTTATAACAAGCAAGGCATTTATAATGTTCCATTTGGCTCCTTCATCAAACCTTATTTTCCTGAAAAAGAGATCCTTCATTTTTGTGAAAAAAGCCAAGCCGCTACCTTTATCCAGGGTGACTTTCGTCAAACGTTCACGCATGCACAGGCTCACGATTTAATTTACTGCGATCCGCCATACGCCCCTTTGGTGCAAAGCTCAAATTTTTCAGGGTACACCGCTAATAAATTTGGCGAGCAAGAGCAGATTATATTGGCTGATTTAGCGAAGACCAACGCCGCGCGAGGAATCACGGTTCTTATTTCCAACCATGACACGGCGTTTACCCGAGAACTGTATTTAGGTGCCGATGTGAAATCGTTTCCGGTGAGGCGGTTAATCAGTTGTAGTGGGAGTAATCGGGTACCTGTGAGAGAATTGCTGGCTGTTTTTCGCGGGTGAGGGAACACAGTTGTCCCTTCTCCCGCGAGGCGGAAGAAGGGACAACTGTATATTAATACCGATAATGTTCTGGCTTATAAGGTCCGTTCACAGGAACACGAATATACTCAGCTTGCTCTGCCGTCAGTTGCGTCAGCTTTGCGCCAATTCGGCCCAAATGCAATCGAGCAACTTTTTCATCCAGGAGTTTTGGCAATACGTACACTTGATTCGCGTAATTTTCTGCACGCTGGAACAATTCGATTTGCGCCAAAACCTGATTTGTGAACGACGCGGACATCACAAAGCTTGGATGGCCAGTAGCACAACCTAAATTTACAAGGCGACCCTCAGCCAGTAGGATAACGCGTTTCCCGTCTGGAAAAATCACATGATCAACTTGTGGTTTGATGTTTTCCCATTCATATTGACGCAGACCTAAAATATCAATCTCAGAATCAAAATGACCGATATTGCATAAAATAGCCTGATTTCGCATGCGGGCAACGTGTTCACATGTCACAACATGTGAATTCCCGGTTGCCGTCACGACGATATCCACCTGTTCTGCAACATCATCCAACGTTACAACACGGTACCCCTCCATTGCGGCTTGCAGCGCGCAAATCGGGTCAATCTCGGCAATATATACTGTCGCACCTTGTCCACGCAGGGCTTGCGCACACCCTTTACCCACGTCACCATAACCGAGAATGAGTGCTACTTTACCGGCTATCATCACGTCCGTTGCACGTTTCAGACCATCCAGTAAGGATTCGCGGCAACCATAAAGGTTATCAAATTTTGATTTTGTCACGGCATCATTAACATTAATGGCGGGTATTTTCAAATCGCCACGTTTGGCCATGTCATATAATCTGGCTACGCCTGTGGTGGTTTCTTCAGACACACCCTTGATGGCATCCAGCATTTCAGGGTAGTCCTGATGAATAATTTGCGTAAGATCACCGCCATCATCAAGCAACAAATTGGGCTTCCAACCCGCTGGCCCGCTTAACGTTTGTTTAACACACCACCAATAGTCATCTTCTGATTCACCTTTCCACGCAAACACAGGAATACCCGCTGCAGCCATTGCAGCGGCGGCATGATCTTGCGTTGAAAAAATATTACAGGAAGACCATCTAACATCCGCACCGAGGGCAATCAGCGTTTCAATCAACACAGCTGTTTGAATGGTCATGTGCAGGCAGCCTGCAATGTGCGCGCCTTTCAGTGGTTTGCTGGCACCAAACTCTGTTCGTAATGCCATTAAGCCGGGCATTTCAGTTTCAGCGATTGCGATTTCTTTACGCCCCCAGGCTGCGAGAGAAATATCGGCGACTTTATAATCTGTTTTTGTAGCTATTTCGTTTTGTACTAACATGTGCTTCCTCTCTTCATTGATTTACAGCGCTTTACGTAATTCAGCCACTTTATCCAAACGTTCCCATGGCAGGTTGTCACGGCCAAAATGACCATAACTTGCTGTTTGCCGGTAGATTGGACGTAATAAATCATGGTGATTGATGATCCCTTGTGGAGTCAAATCAAAATTCGTTTTGATCAATTCAATAATCGCCATGTCGTCCAAATGCCCTGTGCCAAACGTTTCCACTGAAATAGAGGTAGGTTCTGCTATACCAATAGCATAGGAAATTTGAAGTTCACATTTATCTGCAATGCCTGCGGCAACCAAGTTTTTGGCAACATGTCTTGCAGCATAGGCGGCCGATCGGTCAACTTTTGAAGGATCTTTACCTGAAAAACATCCACCCCCATGTCTCGCCATTCCACCGTACGTATCAACGATAATCTTACGACCAGTTAAGCCGCAATCACCCAGTGGGCCGCCAATTACAAATCGACCAGTGGGGTTAATAAAATAGCGCGTTTGGGGCAATAACCATGCGGCAGGGATAACAGGCTTTATTATTTCTTCACGCACAGCTTCAATCAAATCCTGTTGGCTAATCGTGGGTGCATGTTGAGTTGAAAACACAATGGTATCAACCGATACCGGTACGCCATCAACATAATTCATGGTTATCTGGCATTTTCCATCTGGACGCAACCATGGCAACACCCCTTCTTTACGCAGCCGCGCTTGGCGTTCCATCAGACGATGTGCATAGGCAATAGGAGCTGGCATGAATACGTCTGTTTCACGGCTTGCGTAGCCAAACATCATCCCCTGGTCTCCCGCGCCCAGTACTTTGGTTTGCTGATTATCAACACCTTGGGCAATATCAGCTGATTGCTTTCCAATGGCCGACAAAACAGCGCATGATTCCCAGTCAAAGCCCATTTCCGAGCTATTATAACCGATATCTTTAATCACACCACGGGTAATGCCTTCAACATCAACCCAGGCATTGGTGGTAATTTCACCGCCAACCAAGACCATGCCTGTTTTGACAAATGTTTCACACGCCACACGCGCTCTTGGATCTTGATCCAGAATCGCATCCAAAATGGCGTCAGAAATTTGATCGGCTATTTTATCCGGGTGCCCTTCAGCTACAGACTCTGAAGTAAAAACATGCGTTTTTTTCACAACCATTACACTCCTGTATTAACTCGATAAGCTACATATCCTCAAAAAACTTTTTTACCCCGTCAAACCACGAGCTAGATTTCGGCGAGTGGGTCGCATTGCTGTTATCCAATGACACTTGAAATTGCGTTAACACCTCTTTTTGCTTGTCAGACAAACTCACGGGTGTCTCGATCGCAACCTTACACAACAAATCACCCGTAGCGTAACCACGTACGGACTTCATGCCCTTGCCGCGCAGCCGAAATGTTTTGCCTGTTTGTGTTTCATGAGGGATTTTCAGGCTCACACGCCCTTCAAGCGTTGGCACTTCAATCGTACCACCCAGGGCTGCCGTGACAAAACCAATCGGAACCTCACAATGCAAATCACCGTCCTGACGCATGAAAATGGCATGCTGTTTGACACTGACCTGTACATATAAGTCACCGGCAGGTCCACCATGTGTACCAGCTTCCCCCTCGCCGCTCAGACGTACGCGATCGTCATTATCAACGCCTGCAGGGATTTTAACGGTTAATTTTTTACTTTCGCGCACGCGTCCCTGACCATAACAGGCATTGCATGGATCAGAAATAACATGACCCTCGCCGTGACATGATGGGCAGGTTTGTTGAATGGAAAAAAATCCTTGCTGAATACGAACCTGACCAACGCCATTGCATGTTTCGCATCTTTTAGGGGTGGTCCCTTTTTGGGCGCCAGTTCCATCGCAGGTATTGCACCCTGTATGCCGAGGCACGGTGATTTCAATTTGTTTGCCGTGTGCGGCTTCTTCCAATGTCAACTGCAGATTGTATTGCAAATCAGCCCCATGTTGGCCACGTGATTGGCGTTGTTGCCCACGCCCGCCGGAAAAAATATTTTCAAAGATATCTTCAAACACATCGGTAAAGCCAGCATGTCCCCTACCGCCACCCATTTGGGCATCAACGCCAGCATGACCATATTGATTATACACCGCACGTTTTTGCTTATCTGACAACACGGCATACGCTTTTTGTACTTCCTTGAATTTTTCTTCAGACGCCTTATCATCAGGATTACGATCCGGATGATGCTTCATGGCTAACTTGCGATAGGCTTTTTTAATGTCTGCCTCTTCGGCAGTACGCGGTACGCCAAGAAGTTCATAATAATCCCGCTGCTGCATTGAATACCCACACTGCAAATAATATTTAAAAAAAAAAGTAAAGGTATTTACTCCCTTCACGCGAACAATAATTAACGTGCTGCCCAACCTTAATGGTGGGCACGCTGCGCTTTGCCCACCCTACATCGTATATTTAATCGTAGGGTGGGCAAAGGAGCGCCAGCGACGTGCCCACCAATGAAGTTGGGCACTACGTCTATTACTTATTTTTTATCGTCTTTCACTTCTTCAAACTCCGCATCAACCACCGCTTCATCTGCTTTTTCAGTCGCATGCTCTTGATGAGCCTCAGCGTCCTGTGGTTGACCCTCGGCCGCTTTTTTCGCATATACACGTTCAGCCATTTTTGAAGACGCATCGGTTAACACCGTTAATTTTGCTTCAATTTGTGCTTTTTCATTGGCTTTCACGGCATCTTTCAATTCAGAAATAGCGGTTTCAATGCCTTTTTTCTCATCTTCAGACATTTCATCAGCCAGATCCTTGACTGATTTTTCACAGCTATGAATCATGCTATCAGCCTGATTGCGCAAATCAACGAGTTCTCTGAATACCTTATCATCTTCAACATGCGCTTCGGCATCTTTAACCATTGCTTGCACTTCTGCATCACTCAAACCGCTGGATGCTTTAATAACAATTGATTGTGCCTTGCCTGTTGCCTTGTCTTTGGCAGACACGTTCAAAATACCGTTAGCATCGATGTCAAACGTCACTTCAACCTGTGGCACACCACGTGGTGCAGGTGGAATGTCTCTCAAATCGAAACGGCCCAGTGATTTATTGGCTGAAGCCTGTTCACGCTCGCCTTGTAACACATGTACGGTTACGGCTGTTTGATTATTATCAGCCGTTGAGAAAACTTGATTCGCTTTGGTAGGAATTGTGGTATTTTTCTCAATCAGTTTAGTCATCACGCCACCCATTGTTTCAATACCAAGCGACAAGGGTGTTACGTCCAGCAGGAGAATATCTTTCACCTCGCCTGACAATACAGCGGCCTGAATTGCAGCACCCACAGCAACTGCTTCATCCGGGTTAACGTCTTTACGTGGTTCTTTTCCAAAAAAATCTTCCACTACTTTTTGAACCATCGGCATACGCGTTTGACCGCCAACCAAGATAACTTCATTGATTTGCGCAACGGTTAAACCGGCATCTTTCAGCGCCATCTTCAACGGTGCTACCGTACGTTCAACCAATTTTTCAACCAATGATTCCAGTTTCGCACGGGTTAACTTGATATTTAAATGTTTAGGACCAGACGCATCAGCCGTAATATAAGGCAAGTTAACGTCTGTTTGTTGAGCCGAAGAGAGCTCGATTTTAGCTTTTTCAGACGCCTCTTTTAGACGTTGCAACGCCAATGGATCATTGTGTAAATCAATGCCCGTGTCTTTTTTGAATTCAGCCACGAGGTACTCGATCAGTGCCATGTCAAAATCTTCACCACCGAGGAACGTATCGCCATTGGTTGCCAATACTTCAAACTGGTGCTCGCCATCAACTTCAGCAATTTCAATGATGGAAATATCGAACGTACCACCACCTAAATCGTATACAGCAATGACTGAATCACCGCGTTTTTTATCCATCCCATAGGCAAGGGCTGCGGCGGTGGGTTCATTGATAATACGTTTAACGTCAAGCCCTGCAATACGGCCAGCATCTTTTGTGGCTTGCCGTTGTGAATCATTGAAATAGGCAGGAACCGTAATCACCGCTTCGGTGACTTCTTTGCCTAAATAATCTTCAGCTGTTTTTTTCATTTTACGCAACACTTCAGCTGAAATTTGAGGTGGCGCTTTGTTATCATTTTTAACACAAACCCAAGCATCGCCATTGTCAGCTTTAACAATCTTGTAAGGCACCATTTTAATGTCTTTTTGAACCACAGCGTCATCAAAACGACGGCCTATCAATCGTTTAATAGCAAACACCGTGTCATGTGGATTGGTTACAGCTTGCCGCTTGGCTGCGTGTCCAACCAGAATTTCGTTATCATTGGTGTATGCGACAATAGATGGCGTGGTTCTATGCCCTTCGCTGTTTTCAATTACACGCGGTTTTCCAGCTTCCATCACGGCAACACACGAGTTTGTTGTGCCCAAGTCAATTCCAATAATCGTCATTTTTTATACTCCACGTTTTGGTTATTCGGTAATAATACTTGAAGACTAATATGGGGATGCAACCATTAATTTCAAGTCACGTTAATTTTATTTACTTTGCAACAATCACTCGCGCCGGACGAATCACGCGATCATTCAGTTTATAGCCTTTCTGGAAGACCATTAAAACCGTATTCGGTATCGCACCTTCCGATGCTTGCATGGCCATGGCTTCGTGTTGATGCGGATCAAAAACATCACCAAGCGGATCCAGTTGTTTCATCTCAAATTTATCCAGCACATCGACAAACAACTTGTATGTCAACTCAAGCCCTTCACGCAGGCTGGCATCAGACTCTTTATCGGCAAGCTGCAACGCCTGTTCCAAGCTATCAACTACCGGCAGAAGGGCCGTGCCAAATTTTTCCAAGCTATAACGGTGTGCATTGGCCACATCACGTTCAGCACGTCGACGAATATTATCCAGTTCAGCCAGCGCACGCACTGATTTTTCCCAGTTTTCATGCGATTGCTGTTCAGCTATCGTCAGTTTTTCTTCCAACGCTAGATAGGAAGGATGATCCAGCGCGGCATGACTCGTTTCAACAAGTTCAACGATCTCATCCATGCCTTCATTCAACGCCGCTTCATCTTGAATAACGCTTTCTTCCTTAAATTTTTTCCAATCTTTTTGTGGCTTGTCGCTCATGTCTACAGCTCCAGAATTAGTTGAATGGTAGATGGGGATGAACGGTTGAAAATCAAGGGAGGTTGAGGATGTTTGTTGTATGGAAAAGATGCCCGGCGTGTTTTTACATCGCCAAGCAGTACTATAAAAGCATCATGAATTAGCAGCGTCTGTCATAAAAAAACAACTGTCCTTTATCAGGATCATCATGAGGATTTGAGGGACAGCTGGCGGCTACAAACATATTGTTGCGTAAAAGTGCTAGGGCCGAAACACGATCCGGATGCCCTGAATACGTACGCACACTGGCGCTCTGCCTCACATCCCAGACTTTTATCAACGCATCATCCGCACAGCTGATATATGATGTCGCATCAACAGGCACGGTCTTCCATACACGCCCTCGATGTTCATGGCCTTCATGAATCACGCGTCCACTATTTTCTGTATCAATCACGCGCGTCATCCCGCCAAAAAAAGCGAGCGCTAATCGTGCAGGATCTTCTTGAAATTGATTCACATCAGAGATAAACGCACGTTGACCGTCCAATCGCGTCCCTTCCCGAACAAACGTATCCACTTTTTCCCAACCATTATGAGGCAGCTCAACATCAACTTCGCGAAAGGCAGACAATGTGCAAGCATGAATGACGGCAATTGTTTGCTGATTTAACTGCGTGAAACCATACACCCATTCAGGTGAGGTAAAATTAAACACGCGACGGATTGTTTGTGTCTCAAGATCAAGTTGCACAAATTTTTCAGGCATCCCAATCAACGCCAAATACCCATCACGGTTCTCGCAGGTGATGCTGGTAATTCTCGGCTCATTTCGTTCTTTGTACACCGCAGCGCCCCGATAGTAATTTCCACGACCCGGCGCCTTGCCGCGTTGAGCCGCCATCTTAGACGAAGGTGTACCACCTTCCGACATTGCCTCAACAAGCTGATCCGCCAGAATACCTCGATAATAGATTTTTTTATCATGGATATTCTTGCACACCACATAACCATTCCTGGAGCCAACCATAACCGATCCATCCGGGAATGCATGCAGTGCCGTGATCCAATTGCTGTATGAATATTGAGTGGCGGTGGTTGCAGGATGTTGAAGCACAACGTCCTGCAAATCACCCGTTTCAGTCCACATCCGCACGGATGTATCCTTCGAGCCGGTCACAATATGGTCACTAACACTCACCATACCATGGATGTCGTCCCGATGAGCATTTGTGACACGCCTCACAAGACCAGGCAGGCCTGAGCTACTAGCAGCACTTACGCTGCTACCCGCACTGTTATCGACCCGTAAAGGTGAAGACGGCGCGACTTCGGCTCTCTTTTCTGCTATCTTAAGGTTTAATCTGGAAAATGCTTCAGATAAAAACGCAGCTTGCTTTTCTTTATCCATCATGCCTCACATCTAACGCCGTATCTACAGGTTCAAATACTTCAATTTTAATGCCTATCACACCCAGCTTAAGTGCGTCCGCTTCATACCCTGGAAATGAATGATAAACGGCTATGCCTTGGTCGATGCAATCTAGATCTGGCAGGCAGCTTTTTACGCCGTAATACGCCAACATATCCCTAAACGCCGCAAACCGTTTAAGTTCAATAATTCTCGCACTCATACGATTATTTTCAGAGACGAACTCTATATTTTGTCCCACCCGAAAGGCGCAAAATTTTTCTTTTGCAACTCGCCCCTCAACGGTTTTCTCGCCAGAGCGGATCTGCTGAAAGTATTTTGGCGCTACATTCATAGCGCCATGACCTGGTTTATTCATCGGCCTGTTGCAGCAGCAGATGATTGAGCAATTGAGTGGGTTTGTTGTAATCCACGGACCTCCAGCCCCAAAGCAACCACACCAAAGCGCGTGGCTTTTTCCTGATAGCCTGGAATATTTTTATATATAGAGACGGCGTGTTCGAATGAAGTAGCGTCTGGAACCATATTTTTGTAACCAACATCGCGGAGCATCGCCTCAAACGTGCCATATTCTCGACGGTCAGTAATGTTCGTAATGACTTGTTGTCCACGACCCGAAGACCATGTAGCGGTATCACCGGTTTTATAATCTCTAAACATCTGTGTATTGACGCGTCCTTCATATGTTTTTTGCCCGCGCGCAATACTTTGAATATATTGATCTCTTAAAGTGCATTGATGCTGTCTTGGCGCTGGCCTGTCGCGTGATTCAGTGAAATTGCTGCTTCCAAAAAATCGACCACTATGCTCCATAGGACGATGGGTATTGCTAGGAGGCGTGTCTCGTCTTACAAAACTATTCCTCCCTCTCTGCTCTTCTTCATCTTCATCCCGACTACGTTTCTGTATAGATCCTGTGGAAACTACAGCGTGCGTCGAATGTTCTTGCCTGAAGGGATTCACGTTTGCTGGGGGGGTTGCTATTGACGTTCCCATTGCCTTGGAACTTGAAGCTGTATGATGAACCGTATCACGAACGGGTTGTGCCGTAAGTTGAAGCGCTGGAATTTGATAGGTTAACTCATGCTCAACAGCACCAGCCGAATAGCGATCTTGTACTGCGCCCGTAATAATGAATCCTTTCTTCTGAAAAAAGCTCAGTGCCTCTGGCTTTATGGATGAGACCGTAAGACAAAGATTGGTTGCCTTGCGCTGCCTTGCAACAGTCACTGCACGATCAAAAAGCACGGAACCAAGGCCTTTTCCACTTTCATGCCTTGGATTAATTAAAGCAAGTGTTTTGATTTCGAGACCCTGCCCACGCGCTGTGATCTGTTTTTTGTAAACCAGCATGCCTGTCAACCTACCATCCACATAAAGGCCTTCGCATAGCCTATCATGGCCGGCACCGATTTTATTCAGAGCAGCTGTTTGAGCACCATAAACGGGTTTAATCAACGTTTCAAATGCTTGTTGAATTAACTCAAAATCCTGGCAGCTTGAATCTATCACGCTAAAAAATTGTACCATAAAAACACCCTCTCCATAAATATCATAAAAACAAAGGTGACTTTATATCACAATTAATATGACTTTAAAAGATATTTTCTGTCTTTTATGATGATTGCTGGTTAAATATAGATGCGGGATGGTTTATTGTTCCACATTAAATCAGTTGATTTTCCCTTTCCCCTTACTCCCTACTGTTGACGGCGCACTAGTTTAATTTTGCAGAAACCAATTGCCGGGGCTAGGGAGGCATTACTTCATCGAATCAAATTCAAAAACTCCATCCGACTACTCGGATTATCGCGCATTCCACCGAGCATGACCGACGTTGTCATGACCGAATTTTGCTTCTGAACACCACGCATCATCATGCACAGATGCTGCGCTTCTATCACTACCGCAACCCCGTGCGCGCCAGTAATGCTGGCAATGCAATTGGCCACTTCACCGGTCAGGCGCTCCTGAATTTGCAAACGCCGGGCAAAATAATCAAGAATGCGCGCAATTTTGGATAAACCCAGTACGCGGCCGTTGGGCAGGTAGCCGATATGGCATTTTCCCAAAAATGGGAGCAAATGGTGTTCGCACATCGAATACATTTCAATGTCTTTTACAATGACCATCTCACACATGTCGGATTCAAACAGCGCGCCATTAATGATGTCATCAATGCTTTCGTGATAGCCCTTGGTCAAGTAGGCAAATGCGTTGGCCGCACGCGCTGGGGTGTCACGCAAGCCTTCACGATTAACGTCTTCGCCAATGCCTTGTAATATGTTTTTAAACGACTCTTTCATTTGAATAAACCTCAACCTGGGGGCCATGTCATTTTTCGGCCTGCCAGAATATGTAAGTGAATGTGGTGAACCGTTTGTCCGCCATCTGCATTAACATTAAAAATCAGTCTATAACCTGCGTCACTAAATCCTGCCGACGCGGCTAATTTTGTAGCCGTCAATACCATTCGACCCAGCAATTGCTCGTGCTGCGTATCCGTCTCAGTGAGCGTTCCGATGTGCTCCTTGGGGATGACCAGCATGTGCGTGGGTGCTTGTGGATTGATATCAAGAAACGCCATGATGTCGGTATCTTCGAACACCTTGGTGGCGGACATTTCGCCCTTGGCAATTTTACAAAATGGACACGTCATCAAGATCCTTGAAAACCAAAACTTTATTATACGCAAATTTTGCCTTTTAGGCGTATATTACGCATAATATCAAATTAGAGGAATCGTACAAGGTGTAAATACATGAGTTTTTTGCAGATCAAGAGTGGTCGAGACGTACCGAATGAAATTAATGTCATCATTGAAATCCCCATGCGCGGTGATCCTGTTAAATATGAAGTTGATAAGGAATCAGGTGCTTTGTTTGTTGACCGATTCTTAACAACAGCGATGTTTTACCCGACGAACTACGGCTATGTTCCACAAACCTTGTCAGAAGATGGGGATCCCGTTGATGTGCTGGTCGTGACACCTATTCCACTGATTAGTGGTGCAGTTGTACGCTGCCGGGTTGTGGGCATGCTGAAAATGACCGACGATGCAGGTGTGGATGCCAAGTTGCTTGCCGTTCCCATCAGCAAATTGAGTAAAATGTATGATCATGTCCAAACGCATAAGGACTTGCCAGAATCATTGCTGCTGTCTCTTGAGCATTTTTTCAAACATTATAAAGATTTGGAAGAAGGCAAATGGGTGAAAGTAGACGGATGGGAAGGTCCCGATGCTGCCCGTCATGAAATTATGGCGAGTATAGCGCGCTATCAGGAAGCAAATTAATACGGCTCTGACCTAGTGGCACTAAGTTAAGGGGTTTGTAGTAGGTTGGGCCTTGGCCCAACCTACATTCTTTTTTTTTACACTACAAGTCAGGGCTGATACTAAAAATCCAGTTGCAGCGCATGCTCATTTATTGCATACTTGGTTTTTTGTGCAGAAGCAAGGTTGTCCCATGCAGGCTTGGTCGCCAACATCTTGGAATCGTTATGCATACCATCAAGCCGCCACCTACCCGGATAACGCGCAATTAAACCGTGTGCTTGCACAATTAAACCGCCTGCCCCCGTTAGTCACCCATGGTGAAATTAAGCATCTAAAGCTCGCCATTGCACGCGCCGGGCGTGGAGAAACGTTTATTTTGCAGGGGGGGGATTGTGCTGAATCGTTTGCGGATTGCCGTTCTGACGTCATCACGACTAAGCTTAAAATACTGCTACAAATGAGCCTGGTAATATCACATGGCATGCATAAACCGATTAGTCGTATCGGACGCATCGCTGGCCAATACACCAAACCGCGTTCATCCGATTATGAAACCATTGATGGCATCACACTACCCAGTTACCGAGGTGACTTGGTCAATTCACCTGAATTCACAGCCCTTGCCCGCACGGCTAATCCCAAATTACTGTTGAAGGGTTATCGTTGCGCTGCAATGACATTGTATCATATCCGCACGTTACTGGAAGGCAGGTTCGCAGATCTGGATAAGGCGGATTTTTTTACATCGCACGAAGCCTTGCATCTGCATTACGAACAAGCCCTCACGCGACAAAGTCCAGATGGGAAATGGTACAACTCATCCACCCACCTGCCTTGGATAGGCATGCGCACAGCCATGTTGGACAGCGCGCACCTTGAGTTTTTGCGCGGGGTGCAAAATCCAGTTGGCATCAAAATAGGGCCGGATGTAACAGCGGATTGGCTTAAGGAAATGCTAAAGGTATTAAATCCACAGCAAGAAGAAGGCCGAATTCTATTGATTAGTCGCATGGGAGCCGGACATATTGAAACCCGCTTGCCACCTTTAATTGATGCCGTAAAAACATTGGGTATTCCAGTAACCTGGTCGTGCGATCCAATGCACGGCAATACGGAATCCACGGTTGACGGCATTAAAACACGCCATTTCGACACCATTTTACTGGAACTCCAACGAGCAGTTACCATTCATCGTGAAATGGACAACCATCTAGGCGGCGTGCACTTTGAACTAACCGGTGAAAACGTGACTGAATGCCTTGGTGGACCGCGTGGTTTGACTGCGAGTGATTTAAAGCAGGCTTATCACAGTCTGGTGGATCCTCGTTTGAATTATGAACAGTCTCTGGAGATGGCGATTCAGTTGAGTCGACTGTGATTCTGGCGCACAAAAATAGGTTTTCTTGATTTGGTGCGCTTTGAACGATTATGGAAGCAGCAACTCATACCGTAATCGCCTCACGACGATGAAATCACATCCCCCATATTAACAATTTTCGTAACTCCCCATTAAGATGGCGCAGGTAATTCGCCGGTAATATATTTTTCTGGATCCGCAACCAATAATCGTTGGTAATTGCTCATGATTCATCATTTTCCATGTGGTTGGATTTTGTCGGGCACGTCGCTACCGCTCCATTGCGCGACCTACGTCTGATGTGCAACATGCAGCTCAATTTAGCGTGATTCTACCGTTAAATCACAGCAATACATGATGCAAATAAAAATTATGCTATACTAAAGGATGATGGATTGAAAAATACTTAATTATTACTGAGCGTTTACATGAGCCCAACTATTTTCAAATATAAAAATTATCGATTTTTCTTTTTTTCACGGGAGGAATCTAGGATGCATGTACATGTTACAAGTCATGATGGTGAAGCGAAATTTTGGTTGGAGCCCATTATTGCACTGGCCAACTATTACAACCTCACTGCAAAACAGTTAAATGAATTACAACGAATCGTTGAGGAACATTCAAATGACATCACAGAAGCATGGAAAACCCACTTCCACAGTTGATATACATACATCGCCATTTGGAGTCTGGTTATTAGTGTATGATATAGAATACTTTTTATCGTATGCGGATTACCCGTGGTTTTCAAATGCAAAAATTTCAGACCTCTATCAAGTAGAATTACTCCATACAACCCATCTTTATTGGCCAACATTGGACATTGATCTGGATATTGATGCGCTCAATAATCATGAAAAATACCCGCTTGTCTATATGAATTAACCAAGCTTCATGTCCTAAATAAGGTCAAATTCAGATAAGGCTTGAACGAACTATTTATAATCACAAATCACCCGTGTGGTATTGAGGACTGAATTCATGCACGGCGTCCACCAGTACGCTCACATGCTCCGGCGGCACATCCGGGGTAATCCCGTGTCCTAAATTAAACACATGTCCGATGCCATGACCGTATGCGTCCAGCACGCGCTTAACTTGCTGGCGAATGCACGCAGGCGATGTCAGCAATACGGCTGGATCAAGATTACCTTGTAAGGCCACGCAGGCGCCAACCTGCGCACGGGCTGCACGCAAATCACAAGTCCAATCAATACTCAAGGCATCGCAGCCGGTATCAGCCAATTGAGGCAACCACTGACCACCCCCTTTGGTAAATAACGTCATGGGAATGTGTGGATATTTCGCCTTTAACTGCTTTACAATCACGGCCATATAGTGCAATGAAAACGCTTGGTAATTCGGCGTGGTTAAAATCCCGCCCCACGTATCAAAGACCATCAACGCATTCACACCAGCACGCACTTGTTCCTCAAGATAAACACCAACCGCTATTGCCAGTTTGGCCAACAGTTGATGCATTGCAGCGGGCTCACAATACATCATTTTTAATACGTGTTTGAAATCCTTGCTGCTGCTGCCTTCAATCATGTAACAGGCCAGTGTCCACGGACTGCCAGCAAAACCAATCAAAGGCAATTCAGCCGGCATTTCCTGGCGTATCAGTCGCACGGCATCCATCACATAAGCCAACTCATCAACAACTGACGCACCAGGGAGTGCGTCAATTGCGGCAATAGTGCGTAATGGCCTAGCAAAACAGGGACCCTCGCCTTCAATAAAAGATAACCCCAGTCCCATGGCGTCGGGAATGGTCAAAATATCCGAAAACAAAATGGCCGCATCTAATGCAAACCGGCGTAGCGGTTGCAGCGTAACTTCGCATGCCCTTTGGGGATTTTTGCATAAACTCAAAAAATCACCCGCCTGCTCACGCACCTGCCGGTATTCCGGTAAATAACGCCCAGCCTGGCGCATAATCCAGACTGGCGTGCGTGTAACTGATTTTTGTTGTAAGCTGCGAATCAATATAGACTGGGTGACATCGATCATAACAAACCTTAATAATTTAAAATCTCAATTCTAACATGAAAACCGGAGAAATGATGATAGACACATTACGCATATCTGCACTCACGATAAATACACGCATAGGCGTGCACGCATGGGAACAACGTATTTCACAAAAATTGCTGCTGGATATCAGTATTCCAGTTGATTTAAGCACCTGCAATAACGACTTGGCGAACACCATTGATTATGACGCCCTGTGTCAATGCGTTACTGAATTTGTCGAATCCAATGCCTTTACATTGATTGAGACGGTGGCAGAGCAGGTGGCGCGTTTGATAAAAGACACATTCAAGGTGGAACAATTAAAGGTGACTGTTTGCAAAGCCTTCGCTGTTAAGAACGCAGGGAATATTTGTGTCACGATTAACCGCTAATCTTCCGCTTGCAGGCGTTGGTGCCAAAGGCGGTGCAGCTTGATAATCTGGGATTGATGTCAAGGAATTAATAAGGCTGTAACTGCTTTCCCCAATCACTGCCCTACCTTCTTCCCTCGCCTGTTTCAAATAGAGCAAATCCTGTCGTTTAAACCGTTCCGTATTCAACAAAATCAAACTGGTTTGCAAAATCATCAACACAACACCCACACCAGGACTCAACGCAATCCCCGTGGCGAATAATAAACTAACAGGTAACAGCATGGCTGCAAGATTATAACTCAAGCTAAACATCAGATTTTGCTGGATGTTTGTAGCCGTTTGTTGAGACACTTCAAACGCTGCGACTATCGAATACAATGAGTTGATTTTTGACTCGGCATCGGCCAATCGCCCTGTCGTGTTCACGTCACCATCTGTAGGCATCGCTACACCAAAATCACTTTTCGCAATTGCAGGCGAGTCATTTTCTTCATCACCAATCATGGCCACGCGCGCACCATTTTTTTGCAGCGTGGCAATATAATCCACTTTCCCACCAGGTGACATTTTACAGTGCAAATGTTCTACAGGAATTCCAAGCCTCCTGCCATAACGCATGGCCGAGTGTTCCTCCGCTCCAGTGCAAATATGTACCTGTTTACCCATTTTTATCAACGCGTTGATCACAGCACCCGCTTCACGACGAAGTGGTCTTTGCAAGATAAGATGCCCTAACACAGCTTTTCCGCACGCCAAGTAGATTATCGTTTCATCTAAACTTAATGGTATAGTTTCATCAAGAGGAATCTCGTTATCTCTCATCATCTGCGCATCACCCACCACATAGTTCTCGTCGTTGATGGTTGCCTTTAAACCAGAAATATTGGTATCGTCAATGGCATTTTTTGTAAGCCTGATGACAGCGCCGGTCGCTTTGTTAAGGGCGTATTTATAAATCGCCATCCCCATCGCTTTTTTCGAGTGTTCTTCTATCATCACAAGGTACTTAAAAAACGCTTCTTCCGTGCACATTAAGGGTTTGAATGACGTTACAATGGGGGTAGATGTAGTCAGCGTGCCGTGTAAATCAAACACCACATGCTGAATCTCATTGACTTCCTCGAGTTTTTTCGTGCTCTTAAATACCATATCATGATCAGCGGCTTTCTTCATACCTACCTGAACGGCCACTCCCGTAACCAACCCCAGGGTGCACGGGCATGCCGAAACAAGCACCGCCACGATACATTGAATCGCCATGGCGGCTGAGAAAAAAAATCCGGCAATTACACCTGATAATATAGCCAGCGCAAATACCGTTGGAATAAAATAATGCAACATTTTATCGGCATTGGTTTCCCACGATGACGTCTCTTTCGCCTTCAATGATTCGTTAACGGAAGCATCCATTCGTGCGAGTAACGACTGACTGGCAGGCGCACTCACTCGCATATGAATGACTCCCGTTTCCAATATCATGCCTGCAGAAAGCTTGTTAGTAGGCTTAAGCCACTCCGGATCGAGGCTTCCAGAATCCATAGTCGTATAAATTAAGCCTGTTCCTGTCTCACAAACACCGTCAACCGGCACCATCGTTCCGGCTTCAATCAAAACAAGATCGCCAATCGTTATATCGTCTATTGGCACGTCTTCGACAACACCATTAACAGATACTTTTTTAACTATTTTGAGTGGTCTGTCTTGAAAGCAAGCTTTTAATTCCATACGCCGTTCAAGCGAGTCTCTAATTGCTTCTCCGATGTGTCTAAACCCGAAAATTAACAACCCGGCTTCAAACATCATGGGCAGGCCTGGAATGAAAAAAGCAGCAACGGACGCGGTTAATGCGGTCAGTGTGCTGACTGCAAACAAGGTATCCATGTGCAGATACCCACCGTTAAACAAAAGTGCCGCCGCTTTTTTATATGATTTGGCACCCAATGCCAGCGTGAGCGCCACACTGGCAGCACCTATATACGCCATGGCAACCGATGATAAGGGCCCCATCACAAAGGGTAACATTAATAAAACGAGACCCGTTCCAACGCCTGCAAAACCCAATAACCAGCTCGTGTTGATCGTTGCATTAGAGGATACCTGAGAGGCGTGTGATATAATTTTACGGCATGGAAACCCAATGGCATTAAGTTCGGCATTCAACAAGGTCATCACATCGTCAGCTTGCAGGCCCCCCTCATTGACGACAACCGTCAGTTGCTTGCACGACAGATTTACCTGCACATCCAGAATAGTAATGGTTTTATTGATTCGCGACTTCAGGGTGCTCGTTACAGCCTGTACACACATAGGACAAGAAATATCAGGAATAGCAAAACAATACGTAGTCGACATACACGCTCTAGATTTATAAATGATTAAGGTTGACCTATCAAGCATCCATTTTACGAATCATACCCATAATATGCTCACGACGAGCAAAGGCCTGCTGTGCCTTCTGTGCCTGCGTTTTTGAACCAAAAGGTCCAATACTCACGCGATACCAGTTGATTCTCTGCTGATTAACCATGACAATTTTCACATCAAAGCCTTTCATCACCAAGCCTACTTTCATGCGTTCGGCTTCGCGCATGTTTTTAAACGACGCAACCTGAACCAGATAAGCGTCTTTGCTATTTATATCTTTGCTATTTGAGACAAGTACCGGTATTTTTTCTGCTGCAACCGGCGCAAGCGGTGCGTGCAGGGGAAGATCTTTGACCGACACAAACGCCATTGCTGGCGATGTAACGGGCGTTTGAGGAATAGTGGCGGCTTGTGTGGCGCCAGCAACCTTTTCATTGGCAAGCAGCGTATAAAATTCTAATTTAGGTTTGGGCAATGCCGCAAGCTGTGGGCCAATTTTGATTATGGGTTGTAGACTGCTATTGGCAAGCACATGCGTGCCCACCCAGGCGCTCAGGCTGGCAAGATTATATAGTGAGGCGCTCATGTAGCCCGCGATAAACACCACGAACACCAGCAACGATTGCCCTAACCAATTGCTATTTCGACGCGGTACATTCATTCTTCGATAATTTCCAGCCATTACATACTCTCAGGAGCGGATACACCCAATAATTGCATGCCATTACACAATACCTGACGAACCGCTTTCAATAAACACAAGCGTGCACAGCGAAGCGATTCCTGCTCACAAAGAAGCGGGACCGCATTGTAATAACTATGCAAACCCGTTGCCAACTCACGTAAATAATAAGCGATTTGATGTGGATCACATGTTCTGGCCGCGGCTGTAATCAGATCTGGATAACGCTCGATCAACGAGATCAGTGCCAATTCCTGCGGCGCAATCAGCAATGACATGGCGTCAAGCCCCACCTGCTGATTCCAGCTCAAACCACGTTCATTCAGCTGCCTAAGCACACTGCAAATGCGGGCATGTGCATATTGAATGTAGTAAACCGGGTTGTCGCTGGATTCTGATTTAGCCAAATCCAGATCAAATTCCATGTGTTGTTCGGGCTTGCGTGTGACATAGAAAAAGCGCGCGGCATCACGTCCCACCTCTTTACGTAATTCACGCAGCGTCACAAACGACCCGCTGCGGGTAGACATTTGTACACGCGTACCTTTTCGATACAATGTTGCGAATTGTACTAACAAAACATCCAGCGCGCTATCATCATGACCCAGTGCATGAACCGCCGCCTTCATACGCGTGACGTACCCATGGTGATCTGCACCAAAAATATCAATCACACGGTCAAAACCACGGTCGTACTTGTTCCAGTGATAGGCCACATCCGATGCAAAATAAGTGGTTTGCCCATTAGCCCGCACCAAAACCCTGTCCTTTTCATCACCAAAATCGGTGGCACGGAACCATAAAGCACCCGCTTGTTCGTAGGTGTGTCCCGCATCCTGCAATGCCTGTATCCCTTTTTTGATGGAGCCATCATCAAACAGCGATTGCTCAGAGAACCAGCAATCATACTCAACACCAAATTCAGCCAGATCATCTTTAATGTCCGCCAACACTGAATTCAGAGCCTGTTGATGGAACAATGCAAAACCTGCCGTACCCAACAAGCGCTTAGCACAATCAATCAGCGCATCAATATACAATTCTTTATCGCCACCCTGCGGCTCATCTGCAGGTAAAAACTCACTGATACCGAACCATTTATGCGCAAAATCATTGTCATAAGTAGCATACAACGCCTCAGCCAGGGTCTGAACATAATCTCCTTTGTAAGCATTCGCAGGAAACACGATGGACTCACCGGCCAAGGCTAGATAGCGCATCCACACACTGACGGCCAGAATATTCATTTGTCGGCCGGCATCATTCACATAATATTCGCGACTAACATTAAATCCGGTAGCGGCCAATAGATTAGCCAGCGTCGCACCAAATGCTGCACTTCGGCCGTGACCAACATGCAAGGGGCCCGTTGGATTGGCTGAAACAAACTCCACCAAGACACGCCTCCCTTGGCCTAAGTCACTACGACCAAATTCCGAACCTTCTTTCAAGGCAGTAGCAATGACTTGCGCACGCTCAGTTGCACGCATAAAAAAATTGATAAAACCAGGTCCTGCGATCTCAACACGGTCAAGCAACGGGTGTGCTGCAATCGCTGCGACCAGCAACTCGGCTAATTTACGCGGGGGCATTCGGCAAGGTTTAGCCAATACCAAGGCGACATTGGTTGCAAAATCACCATGGTTCGCATCCTGTGTGCGCTCAACCTTGAAATCCACTATAACATCGTGTGGAATACCACCTGATTGCGCCAAAACCTGTAATGCCTGTTCTATTAACTGCTTAACTGTTCGTTTCATAATGTATATCGTTCATCAAAATTGGTGTTATTATGCGCTTTTTCACGCTTGTTGCAAGTGGCTTTTGTTGATTCTATCTCACGCAAGCAGTACAGTAATCTCTTTTGTGCTCCAATGACCGGAATGACCATGCAATTTGCCGCTTATTTTTACGCTATCTTTCTGTTTTCCAATGCCGCCATGGCGAATTTATTAGTCGATAATGTGCCAGATTTCAATATCAAGCAGGCAAACCAGGCATTTGATCGAATCAACTTGCAATTGTCGACACAAAATTTAAATCAACACGATTTAAATGCCGCTATAAACACACTGGGCGGGCATACAGCGCAAGCAGAACTGTGCATGAACGATGCACAAAAAAGACTGGGTAGCATCGATGCGCTGATACAGCAAAGTGCGAATTCTCATGGTAAAAATACACCGGGTGCTGATCAGATTTATTTAGATAATGAGAAAAAAAAATTGGCTCATCGGCAGTCACAATGTCGACTCTACTCGATACGGGCCAATGAAGCCATTGACGCCTATAGAACGACAATCGCGCACTTGACACAAGCGGAAACGCTCGCGCGCGGCATGCCATTGTGGTTAATTATCACACGCCTAAGTGCCTCTCCATCTGAGGATGTATTTTGCGCATTATCCGAAATACAACTGCCCAATGTACTGCTATCCCCGAGCATGTGGATTGCACTGGGTTGTATCGCGTTGATGATGTCATTCCTGCTAATACTCAAGATGCGTAAAAGCCGATTTTCGAGTCATTACCTACGTTTTAAAAAACCTGCAATCAGCCATGTCTTGCTGCTATCAGCCAGCCTGGTTGCAGGTTCTGTATTTGTCTATTTATTTATTCAGCTGCAAGATCTCAGTACTCCCAATCTTCTTTTGGATATATCACAACAACTTTTTTTGTATTTTTTAGCATCCATGTTCATCGTATTCTTATTTAAAATAAAGCGCGTGGAAAAGTTGTTCCAGTTGCATGCTGTTGATTGTAATTTCCTCCGGAAGGCCCTGTTATTTTCTTTATGCTTTTATACCATGGCAACCATTGGACACATACTGGCCAGTTCACTCAATCTCAATGACTTATTATTGCAATTGGGTCATTCACTATTTCTCCTCGCCATGCTAATAACCGGGATTTATTTTGTCCACTATTTTTGTCGTACACACCGGCATATACTCGTTATAAAACACCATAAACATTTTGTCCGCCGATTGGGTACTCTGCTGCTACTGGTATGTATCGTGATTACCATCCTCGGTTATGATACATTGGCGACCCACTTGGCCTCATCTGCTTTAACCACGTTTGTCATTGTTTGTCTTACTGCATTGATCATCCATGGCATCAATAAATTCTATTTTCTATTAAGCCAGCAAGAAAAAATAAAAGCTAAAATCATCGCCTGTTTTGGGTATAAACCTGAGCAGTCTTTTACGGAATTTCTAATACTTAAAACAACACTACAGGTTATTGTCATCGCACTCAGTCTATTCTTAATCGTTCGTAGCTGGGGCTTGGCGACCTGGTATCTAGAAAACGCTTATACTCAGCTTTTATATGGTATTCATTTTGCAAACACAACCATTTATCCAACCCGAATAGTCATGGGAGTTGTGGTTTATTGCTTGTTATATTTATTGTTTCGCAGCCTATGCAGTGCCATCAATCGACATGAGCAATTTGAAAATGAAGAAGAAACGCAAGTCGCTATTGCATCCATTTTTACCTATCTTGGCTTCGCTGTTGCCTTGATCAGCGCACTGTTAGTCGCAGGTTTTAATTTTACAGGGCTGGCCATAGTCGCTGGCGCCTTGTCAGTGGGAATTGGCCTTGGGTTACAAAGTATTGTCAATAATTTCGTTTCTGGATTAATTTTACTGATTGAAAAACCCATCAAACCGGGTGATCTCATCAATATTGATGGCATTGATGGCTTTGTTAAAAAAATTCGTGTGCGCTCAACGCACATTATTACGCCGGCCTTTGAAGATGTTATTGTGCCAAACTCTGATTTAATTACCAAGCGTGTCACGAATTACGTCTATAGCAACAAACAATTATCCATCACCTGCGACATCAATGTGCCATTGGGCAGTGATACAAACCGCGTGCGCTGCCTGCTGTTACAAGCGGCTAATGACCATGATGACGTTATCAAAGTCGGGCAAAACAAGCCTTATGTTTTATTCCGCTCATTTGGAGAAAAAGCCCTCAATTTTCAATTGTGTTGTTTAATCAAGGACGTTAATAAAAAACTGCTGGTGCAGAGCGATTTGAATTTTGCGATTGACCTGTTGTTACATGAGAATAATATATGAAACAGGGTGTGCTGCTCATCAACATCGGTTCTCCCGAAGCGCCTGACGTACCCGCCGTACGTCGCTATCTACGTGAATTTCTGTCTGACAAGCGCGTCATTGATCTGCCAGCACCGTTGCGCTTTCTATTACTCTACGCCTTTATTCTCCCCTTCAGGCCGGCTCGTTCAGCGCATGCTTATCAGGCAATCTGGACAGAAAACGGTTCGCCATTGATTTGTCATAGCAATGCACTTCGTGAAAAATTACAAGCTCGCCTTGGCGCGCAATGCAAGGTCGTACTGGGAATGCGTTATGGTCAACCGAGTATTTCAACGGCATGTGAGCAACTGCAATCCTGCGAACACATCACAGTGTTGCCACTGTATCCTCAATATTCATCCGCCGCAACGGGTTCTGCCATTGAAAAAGTTCTGCAAGTACTTGCTCCGAACGCTATTTTTCCATCCCTAACCATTATTCGTGATTTTTATCAGCATCCAGCCTTTATTCAGGCTCTTGCGGTACAGATAAGACCCTATATCACCGATCACGATTATGTATTATTCAGCTACCACGGCTTGCCAGAACATCACCTGCAAAAAAGCGGCTGCAAACCCGTCTGCGTTGACGCCTGCCCACCCATCTCATCGGTTAATCAAAGCTGTTACCGTGCACAATGCCAGCAAACCACGGCATTGCTCGCAGCTGTACTGGAATTAACAAATTATGGCACATCATTCCAATCACGGTTAGGCCACACGCCTTGGATCAAACCCTACACCGACGCGCTACTCACAGAGCTTGCTGCACGCGGCGTTAAACGCCTGGCCATCGCCTGCCCCTCATTTGTAGCCGATTGTCTGGAAACATTGGAAGAAATCGGCATTCGCGCACGGGAGCAATGGCGGCAGGCCGGTGGTGAAGTGTTGACACTTATTCCGTGCATGAATGCCCGTGATGAGTGGGTTGAGGCGTGTTTGCAAATTATCAAAATATAAAGACTGAACAAAGCCCCCGAAACAGAGTATAGTGAACCCCATCAGTGAGACAGTAAACCCTTAGATCGATAGATAGTGTCCAATTATTGGAACACCAAGGCATTGCTTCTTCTCTTTTTGTATGCCTAACCCCCTGTCGCGACAACCGTTGACCGCCAGCTCACAACGCCCGGATGAATTCTGTGAGATACAGATGATTCGCATTCGGGGGTCTCAGCAGGTAAAGCAAAACGTAACTGTAGCGTTAACTTGGGTGGCTGCATGCTTGCAATCGTAACAAGCACATGACGGCTGCCATGTAGTGCTTCATCGACCTCCATCTGTAAACAAGGAAATAATCCCAAATCCCCCAGAAGGTATGCATATTGGCGTTTACCATCCGTGATGTTGCAGCCGTGGTGAGAGGCCAACAAGGCTAGCAGTTGATTCGGATTTTTATCATGAACAGTACAGGCCTTGTCATGCATGTTTAGTTTGTTCGCCATGGCTTCCATGTGATTGAATAACTGATGGTTGCTCACCATTTGATTGTTAGACTTAATATATAATAATACCCCCTGCATCAGCGTCAAAATCAGCATGGTGAGTATGCCTATCATCATCATGGTGGTTAATAACACCATCCCGACTTGATAACGATTCATTGCGCCCGCACCTTGGTATCCAGCGTTAAACTACGTCCGGCATCTAAACCAAGGCGAACCTCCACCAGCTTGTGATGCAACGTATGCGACATGGTTTTCACGAAGGGTGTTAATTCATCCGTATGGTCTCGTTGATAAAACAATCCCCCTTTCGGGTGTACAAAAAACCGTTCTTGCAGCCATTCACCAATATAAACCGATGATTGATACGTAAAGGCCAACGGGTGACTGAGTGTCACAACCTGCCCGCTTGAAGTTAGATGTACGTCCCTGACACGCAGCACTTCGGCATGATAACAATCGGCAACTAAAACTAACTGTGTGGTGTGAAGCGGACTGTCGCGTGTTGTTAGCAGTTGAGTTGGGTTGGATACGCCTAATACCACATTAAAATGAGGGCTCATACGATTGATGCGTAGCCCAATTGATGCGTCAATGGCCTTCATGTTGTCATGACCATCGAGATGATTCAGGGTAATGAGCTGATTGATACTCAAGCAAGGCGTAAAGCCTGCTTGCCGAATGCTGTCTCGCATGAGGTCGGACGCCAACTGCAACGCCATCGCTTCATCGAGCCTGGTTTGAAGATGATAATAGTGTTGCTTGGTACTGATGTAGTGGGTCATTAAGGCGGTCATGGTAAGACTCGACAAAAGCAAGCTAACCATGATTTCCGCCAGACCAATGCCGTGCTGGCTATTCATTTGAAATCACTCGCTCAGCGGCATTGTCGGATTGCAATAATGCGCCCATACGGTTATGGGCCTGATTAAATAACTGGCTGACACGCCACTGTTGCGTTAACAAGGCGAGGGATGTGGTGGTTACCAAAAGTAACGACACCAGCACTTCGGTTAATGAAAAACCATCTGCTGGGTTCATATTTTGTTGCGGTTTCATCTTTGTTCCTGAGGTTGGACTTCAGGAACAAAGATTACAGGGGATTCGCTACGGTATGCAAGTTAAACTTTTTTCACACCAACCTTGCGCCCTTTCAGCTTGCCATTTTGTAAATGTCGAAACGCTTTATCGACTTGACTTCGGTGAATCGCAACATAAGCATGACCTGCCGCAATGTCAATTTTGCCAATGGCATCCCCGGGCAATCCTGCCTCTTTTGTCAAAGCACCCATAATATCACCCGCTCGAATTTTATCTTTTTTACCCATCAGCAAACACAGCGTCACCATCTCCGGTAATGCCATTTTTCCATCCGCCTCGTTAAACTCACTTGCATCCCCCCAGATGATGGGTTGAGATAAATGATCCTCGATCACACACAGGCGTTGGGCATCTGCTGCTGTGGTGATGTTTAACGCCAGCCCTTTATTGCCAGCACGCCCTGTTCTGCCAATGCGATGAATATGCACATCATGCTCAAAGGCCAGTTCATAATTTATGACAACCGGGAGTTCCTTAATATCCAGACCACGAGCCGCCACATCGGTAGCCACCAAAATACAACAGCTTTGATTCACAAAACGGACTAAAGCCTGATCTCGTTCAGGTTGTTCCATATCACCGTTTAATGCCGAAGCACTAAAGCCGGCGGCTTTTAGCATCTCAGCTAGGTCCGTGGTTTGTTGTTTTGTATTGCAAAAAATTAATGCGGAGCTTGGTTTGTAATGAAGCAGTAATGATTTCAGTAACAAAAATTTAGATGACTGACTGGGCATTTCATAAAAACGTTGTTCAATATCATGGTGTTCTTGTGGCGTTTCCACGCATATTTCGTTTGGATTGAGCATGAATTGCTTGGAAATTTGTTTGATGTCTTCAGAGTAAGTTGCAGAAAACAACAAGGTTTGCCTTTGTTTTGGGCAGGAGAAGATAATGGTTTTAATATCATCAAAAAAACCCATGTCCAACATTCTATCCGCTTCATCCAAAACCAGCGTGCGTAATGTATTTAGTTTTAATGATTCTTTACTCAAATGCTTTTGCACACGCCCAGGCGTTCCCACAATAATATGTACGCCATATTTTAATGAATCCAATTGCGGTTTCATCGGCATGCCACCGGATAAATTAAGAATTTTAACATTGGGCAACAAGCGCGCTAACTGACGCAAAGCCTGATTGACTTGCTCCGCTAATTCGCGTGTTGGGCAAAGAATCAAGGCTTGCACGGCAAACAGCTCAACCGTCAGGTTATTCAGTAAGGAAAGGCCGAATGCAGCAGTCTTGCCACTGCCCGTCCGAGCCTGCGCAATGACATCATGATTTTCAAGCATAATGGGAAGGCTTTGCATTTGAATGGGTGTCATAAGCTCATACTTCAATGACGCTAGATTCAAGAGCAATTCTTTGCGAAGGGGTAATGTGGAAAAAGATTGTGTTGGATGGGTTGATTCGGCTTGATTCATGAAGTATGTCACTTGTGTTTTGTATTTGGCGCGTAGAATACCATTAAAATCGCTTTGCATGGTTGCATTTTCTATAACAATCTTTCACTATCATGTGAGCACTAATCACAACTAAGGAGATACACATGAAAAAGAAGGAGCTGATTGATGCAATTAGCAGGAAATCAGGAATGGCTAAGAAGGAATCGGAAGTCGCATTGAATGCGGTTATTAGTTGTATAAGCGACTTGCTGGCTCAGGGTGATGCGATCATATTACCAGGATTTGCCAGCTTGTCAGTGAAGGAACGTGCCGCTCGCACAGGTCGCAACCCTGCCACAGGACAACCCATTACTATTGCAGCAAGCAAAATTGTTAGTTTTAAAACAGGCTCAAAATTAAAAGAGGCGATTAATAATTAAAATTTATTTTTCAAATCGACTTGCAAATATACAATATGACTGCTAACTTTAAGTTATGGCTTCCATGGATTGGAAGTCTCACTAAAGGGATTTAGGATCAGATGGACCTGATCGTCAAGGATGTGCGCCAGGGCAGCAATGCCCTGGTTTTTTTTAAACTAAATAACTTGAATGTGACAAGTAGTTACGATCAGGGTAATACGCAAAAACCACGGAACCCCCCTTGATGACATTGATCACAGGTGTTGCCAGTGTTTTAGCAATGGAAGGGCAACCCCAGCTACGACCAGCGCGTCCCGCTTTGCGGATATAATCAGGTTCTACATACCACGCACCGTGAATGACCACGCGACGATGATAGGCATTGTCATTAAAACCTTTTTCCAGTCCCTGCAAATTCAATGAATAACCATTTGAGCCCATGTACGTATCACGCGTTACAAATGTACCCAAACTGGTTTGTTTGCTTGATGAGGCATTTGAAAAATGACTGGGCGTGTTCATGCCTGAATTTAGACCATGAGCAACGTAAGTATTGTATAAAAGTTTGTTATGATTTACGTCAAAAACCCACATGCGTTGTTTGGATGAAGGCATGGAGTAATCGATAACCGTTAAGACTTGTTTTTTTACAGCTCCGCGCCTGAAGGCTTTGTGATAGGCAGACAAGGCCAGTTTGAGAACGCGTTTGTTAAGATGAGGTGCCTTTTGTCCCAAGTGTTTAACTTCAGAATTAACATCATATGAGGCGTTTGCAAAACTCGTTGAGCTGGATGCTATGTTGCTAACCAAAATGGCCATTGAAATCAAGGTAAATACCATATTCATAAAACTCCAGTTCTCGCTACTTTTGCACTGAGTATCGGTGCAGACGTGCTCATTGTATTAAAAAACGAGGGGCATGTAAAACACCCAGAACCTCGCCCCTGCCTGCATAGGT
Source organism: Legionellaceae bacterium (assembly GCA_038923045.1). Lineage (GTDB taxonomy): Bacteria > Pseudomonadota > Gammaproteobacteria > Legionellales > Legionellaceae > DDPF01. Next base: position 7,203 of record JBCKWE010000007.1, on the reverse strand, counting down.
AAAACATCAATTGTTTCATGACGTTATAACAATAAAAGCCGACTTTTGATTGAGCCCAAAATTTACCGCAAGTAAAACAATAGCGCGATTAGCGCCAATAGTAACATAAAATTAGTTCAAAATAAACACATATGTGTCAAAATTAATTCCACTTCGGTTGATCTGTGAGTGGATTTTACAAGCGAATTGGACTATTCTTCACATATTACATCGAAAACTTGGAGTCAACATGCTTGATAAGTCATGCTTAAAATTACCACAAGGACTTCGTGCCATAATGAATGACGCCTACCGAATGGACGAGTTGCGTAGCGTTACAACCATGATAGAACAGGCCTCTCTTACTGACACCTTAGTAGCACATATACGCACAGTGGCAACGCGCCTGGTTGAGCAGGTTCGTGCCGAGCGCAAAAAATCAACAGGAATTGATTCTTTTTTAACACAGTATGCCTTATCCAGCAATGAAGGCATCGCATTGATGTGTTTGGCTGAAGCGCTGTTACGCGTGCCAGACAAGGCCACCATTAATGGATTGATTAAAGACAAACTTGCTCATGCCGATTGGGCATCTCACAGCGGTCAAAGCGACTCTTTTTTCGTAAATGCAGCCACATGGGCGTTGATGTTAACCGGCAAGGTTTTAGCGCCTGAAAAAGCCGAATCCGTTTTGAGTAAAGCATTAATGACAATGGTTAACTGCGGCGGGGAAGGCGTGGTGCGTAAATCGGTAGAGAAAGCCATGCGGATCATGAGCAAGCAATTCGTCACGGGACGTACAATACAGGAAGCCTTAACAGCTGCGAAAAAAAAAGAGGCCGTGGGCTACCGTTATTCATATGATATGTTAGGTGAAGCCGCGCTTACGGCAGATGATGCCGAACGTTATTTCAAAGCCTACACGCAGGCGATTGAGGCCATTGGGGCAAGTGCTGCACCCGATACGACGGTTTATCAAAAACCAGGTATTTCGATTAAATTATCAGCCTTGCATCCACGCTATAATGAAGGCCAACACGAACGTGTGCTGGCGGAATTAGCCCCGAAACTGCTCTCTCTGGCGCAATTAGCTAAACAATTTGATATTGGACTCACCATTGATGCTGAAGAGTCTGAGCGCCTTGATCTATCATTGGATGTGATTGAAGCTGTATTTAACGATGACAGCTTGTCTGACTGGAATGGCTTTGGCCTAGCTGTGCAAGCCTATCAAAAACGTGCCTTTTATTTGCTGGATTGGCTGGCGGCTTTAGCGCGTAGTAAAAATCGTCGCATGATGGTGCGTTTGATTAAAGGGGCTTATTGGGATAGCGAAATTAAAAAGACGCAGATGCAAGGATGGGCTGATTATGCCGTGTTTACGCGTAAAGTGTTTACAGATGTGTCGTTTCAAGCCTGTGCTAAAAAGCTGTTGACCATGACCGATGCCATTTACCCGCAATTCGCAACCCATAACGCGTACTCTGTTGCCATGATCTTAGGCCTAGTCGGTGATTATCGCGATTTTGAATTCCAATGCCTGCATGGCATGGGCAACGAACTATATGAACAAATCGTGCCAGCCGGTCAGATGGGTATACCCTGCCGTATTTATGCACCGGTTGGCAGTCATGAAGACTTACTGCCTTATTTGGTGCGCCGATTACTGGAAAATGGAGCAAACTCGTCTTTTGTAAACCGGATTGTGGACGACAAAGCGCCGATCAGCGAGCTGGTTGAAGATCCCGTTAGCAAAGCCAAACATTTATTGGGAAAGATCAATCAAAACATCCCTCTCCCCGCCTCTATATTTTTACCCGAACGTAAAAATTCACCCAGCCTAGATTTGAGTGATCGCGCCGTTGTGGCCACATTGCAACAAAAACTGGTCAGCATGGAACCCTTTCAATGGCATGCAGCACCCATTTTGGCAAATAAAAAATCCACCAATCAGGTACGGGAAACCGTTACCTCACCTCAAAAGCCTGACCAAATCCTAGGTTTTGTCACCACAGCGAGCACGGATGATATCGATTGGTCATTGACTCAGGCAGGACAAGCATTCAACGACTGGAGCAAAACACCTGTCAGCGAACGCGCAGCCATCCTCGAACGCTTTGCCTGCTTGCTTGAAGACAACATGCCGACCTTGCTCGCGATGACGTGTCTTGAAGCAGGTAAAACGTGGAGTGATGGTATTGGTGAAGTCAGGGAAGCCATTGATTTTTGCCGTTATTACGGCGCTCAGGCCGTAAAGTTAATGGCAAGTCCTGTGCGCCTGCATGGATACACCGGCGAGCTAAACGAAATGACCCTGCATGCGCGTGGCGTGGTATTATGCATCAGCCCTTGGAATTTTCCGCTGGCTATTTTTGTAGGCCAAGCCGTTGCAGCCCTTGTCACCGGTAATTGTGTTATTGCAAAACCTGCCGAACAAACCCCGTTGATCGCACATTTTGCCGTGGAATTAATGCTCAAGGCAGGCCTTCCTGCCGGCGTGATTCAATTATTACCCGGTCGCGGTGAAACCGTAGGCGCTGCCTTGGTTGCAGATAAACGCATTAAAGCGGTAATTTTCACAGGCTCCACCCTAACCGCTAACCTGATTAATAAAACCCTGGGCTTACGCGGTGGCGAAATCATTCCATTGATAGCTGAAACCGGCGGCCAAAATGCTATGATCGTTGATTCCTCAGCATTGCTCGAACAAGTTGCCTTGGATGTGGTGACATCGGCTTTTGGAAGTGCTGGCCAACGCTGCTCAGCTTTGCGCGTTCTCTTTGTTCAGAAAGATGTTTATCCTCGGATGATTTCATTACTAAAAGGCGCTATGGCAGAGCTGAACATTGGTGACCCGCGCTGGTTAACCACCGATGTAGGCCCTGTGATTGACAACGAGGCGTTATCTTTCTTGAAAACACATGTGACAAACATGCAGAAAAAACATGAGATTATTTACCAGTGCACCTTGGGTTCTGACGGTTGCGCGGGTCATTTTATGCCACCAACCGCCATTGCAATTGACGCTATGTCAGCACTTGAAAATGAAGTATTCGGCCCCGTATTGCACGTGATAAGTTTCAAACAGAATGAGCTGGATGACGTGATTGCTCAAATCAATCAGACCGGTTACGGCCTGACATTGGGAATACACAGCCGCATCAATGCAACGGTTGACTATATTCGTCAACGCGTGCATGTAGGTAATTGCTATGTAAACCGCAATATGATCGGTGCCGTGGTAGGTTTGCAACCGTTTGGTGGTGAAGGACTCTCCGGTACTGGGCCTAAAGCAGGCGGGCATCAGTATTTGCAAAGGTTGTGTCATGAGCGAACGTATACAGTGGATACGACAGCAGCGGGTGGGAATGCCAGTTTGATGTCGTTGCCGGATTAGTTATTTTTTTTGTTAGGCATGGAGTTAATCATGAAACATCTTACGCTAATCATCATCACCTTGCTTTTCAGCTTAACAGCCCAATCAGAAACCTGCCCCGATCCTGCAACCAGCTCGCTTCAATATGGCATAATTCCTCCTCCATGGCAAGAAAATCCATTCTCAGCCCACGCGCCTCAAGGAGAAAAAGGCGCACGCTTTGTACGCGCTAACATCCTCGTTGCCGGTATTGGCCGCGGCGTGGTGTGTAATTACAAAAATTCAATTGGTTATTATTCAATCTGGTGGCCTGTTGGTGTCAAAATTCCGGCACGGGTTGATTATAATTGGCTGGAGGGCAATATGGGTTATAATTGCACTATATCGCCTGAGGCGTGTGTGTTTTATGTGGCACAAGACAATTGTGTTATGGCGACTGCCAGATCAACAAGATCTACTTTATAAGGCAAGACGGAGACATCAAATGCAGGGCTGTCCCATTTAAATAGTTGATTTTCCCTCATGGCCCTAGCGGCGTTTGATTATCGTTGCTAGGCTCCTGACACCCTCCTTCGCCCGTATCTTCTCGATCAAGACTTTAAATTTGGCCGTCGTTGCAAGCACAACAGGATCCACTGTGCAAAATCGTTTGATAATCTCAAAAATGCTCGCGGAGAGTTCGGCCAGCGGTAATATGGTCTGAACGAGTTCACTTAACATGACTTGCAGTACCGGCGCTAGATTTGATTCTTGTCTTATTGGGAAGATATGCGTTTTCAGTATCGTGGCTATGTCGTTACAGCAAGTCTCCTCTGTTGCCGTCATATTGTCGTTAGTCACTCGATTCTGAATGAATGCAAGATGGTTCCTACGAAGGCTATCTCGTGCTTTCGTTAACGCTTGAATGGCACCGTTAGTCATGACTTTATTCTCAGGGCTTAATGATTCATTGTCTTTATAATGCGCAAGCTTGAGCAATGTAGCTGAGCATGCCGTGTCAATGTCTACGAATCGCTTTACAGGACCAAAACGAGGATCTGTTTTTTTAAGAATACGGAGCCAGTGAGTTTCAATGGAATCATGCAAAATTTGGCATTCCGCAGGTGCTAGGTATCGCCTTAAATAGCAAAAATCATCCGCTGATTTAATGATGTCGGGCAGCAAGCCCTTCATGGACTCACACACGCTAGTGAAGTTCAGAGGTGTTAGGTGAAACAGTACACTGACTAATTCAGTGCATGAAGGGATCATGGCGGGCAGTAAGACCTGCATGGACTCAAACACACCTGTGCACTGCTGAGGTGTAAGGTATAGCAGTAGAGCATGAAAATCAAACCGTGATTTAATGATCTTGGGCAGTTTGGCCTTCATGGAATCATACACGCTTGTGCGTTGGTCAAGTGTAAGGTAGTGCAGTACAGAGCCAAAATTCGCCGCTGTTCCAATGATCTCGGGCAGTTTGGCCTTCATGGACTCATACACGCCTGTGCACTGCTGAGGTGTAAAGTATAGCAGTAGAGCATGAAAATCATCCGCTGATTTAATGATGTCGGGCAGTTTGGCCATCATGGACTCATACACGCTGGTGCATTGCTGAGGTGTAAGGTATTGCAGTACAGCGTAAAAATCAAACACTGATGTAATCATATCCGAGACGCGGTCAAGCTGTAATCGAATCCCAGGAAGCGCGGGCACGGGCTGCCCCTTCCAGATGAGGCGCGCAAGTGAGATTGGCGGATACTCAGCCGCTTCTTCAAGCGTTAATGCCTGCAAGGCTCCAAAATCCACGGGCTCCAAATCAACCAATGCCAATGGCTGGCTAAATTTCATCAATCTCATCAAGGTTTCGGGCGTGAGTTGCGTGATTAATGCCGGATGTTTGTCCAGCAGCGCGCCTATTTCAAAGGCCATGTCCTGCGTTGGGGGAAGATGTTCACTCAAGTACATCATGCATGCATGAAAGGGCTCGCCGTAGCCTTTCAATTGTTCATCTACCTCCGTTAGTTCTGGTACGCGCCTTGCAATCCAATATTGTTTCTCAGCATCACCATAGAAGTAGCCCTGGCGCATTTTTTCGGGAATGATGGCTTTCTCAAACAAGCCTTTAGGTGTTTTGCCACCCCGCCCCACCGTGACATAGTGAACGCCCAAATGCGTATTTAATAATGCGTTTGCAAATTTCGTGATACTGTCTCCCATGGCCTCATCCGTCACTTCACCTGTAAAGCATTCAATGGAGTCTAAACAAACATTCCCGCTGACGCTTTTCCAAGCATAGGCCTGCCCAATAATTTTGAATGCCTTGCCGTTGATAGCGCTATTCAGGATTAATTGAAAATCACCTTTTTTACGTTGTTTCACCAAGACATAAAGGCAATTGTCACTCAAACTAACCGCGTCTTTTACGCATTGCTCGGCATCCCCTCCAATAGACTGGCAGCAATCGGTGATGTCGCCTAAAATGAGTGCGCGCTTGTCTTCGGCAGGTAGTTTTACCCAATACAAGTCCCCCGCCTCACCCGTGCCCCTAGTTACCATATTCGGCATAGAATCTGCTGTTTTTTTTGGCCAGCCAGTTCTCATATAATCTAGGCACTGGTCGAATCGGCATTCATTTACGTTGTAGGCATAGCAGATTTCCGCAAAGGCATAGTCTTCCACAGCGCGATCATAATGGCAGAGCATGGCCATGGCCTTTGCTTCTCCCAATTTATTTGGTGCACGCAAGAGGCGCGGCCCACCGGGTTGTTCGGCAATTTTCCCTTCTATTTTTGCTGCCATGGTCAGAAAAGAAAATGCTTTGATGCCGTTATCTTTAACAAATTCACGCCAGCCAACCTTGTCGGTTAGCTCGCTGGCATCTGGTAGCGCTGCCAGCTTAACCAGCAGGGCTTCATGAAAAGGATGGCCCTTGTCACTATCGATATTCTTAACCAGCTTATCTATGTCTTTTGAAATGGCATCAAATGTAGGTGGGTGGGTTGGATCAACATACAGCGCCATGAGCTTGTAAGCGTAATCGTAGGCCATGGTGTCGGCCGGGGTATTGTTTTTTTCAAACAGCACAATTATCGTGCGACAAGTAACAGCCAGCTCGGCAAACAGGTTGCGTAGAGAATCCGTGGCGTTATCAAAATAACCGTATTTCGTGTTGATTTCATCGAATTTGTCATTCGCGGTGTCTGTATTCCAGTCCGCGCCACCAATGGCTTTTAATTCCACCAATGCTTTCGCTTTATCCCCGTCATTCTTTAACGAAAAAATCGTACGTAGCACTTCTTTTAGTTTTAGATAACCTGTGGTGAAACGCACGTCGGTCGCCAATGCATCAAGTACCTGTTGGTCAGTTGCATTTGGATCCAATTCCGCGAAAAACATCGTTTTTAATGTTCTCTTAAAAGTACCCAGCCAGCGTCTAGCCTTCTCTCCCTCGCTCTCAACTAAATTTTTTTCAAAAGCAGCAATGATTCTATCGCTGGTTAATAATTGATTATTCAGCATATACGTCATGGTAAAAATCCTTATCACTAGACCCTGCATTAATACTTCAGCGCGGTGATTCCGCATGATACATTTTTTACACAGGGACGTCTTTTATGGGTGCCGTCATCCGGCGGGACAGTGGGTTCACAACGGCCTATGGCCTGCGTGAATGATACTATTCAAACTGTCCCGCCTTGTGACGATCCCTATGTATTGAGTATAGGTCATGAATTCAAATTCGCCCAGATTGCCCCGGGAACTGACCCCCTGGTGTTGGGAAGGCGCTTGCAGAATGGGACAGCCCTGCAAGACGAGGCACTACAACTTCCTTATTGCCGTGATTGCAGTTATAATATTACTGAAAC
>JBCKWE010000006.1:0-57265 GCA_038923045.1 Legionellaceae bacterium | reverse complement strand
GGTAGGATGCGATGATGCGATGGTATGATACAATACATCGTAACGTTTCCCAAAAATAAATCTAAGATAATGAAAAATCCATATTCCCAAGCCATATTTCTGAAAAGTGCCGCCCTTGTTTCGCAACTGCCAGCAGACACAGGCTTTGAGGTGGCGTTTGCCGGTCGTTCAAACGCTGGAAAATCCAGTGCCTTGAACTGCCTGACGGGCATTCGTCAATTGGCACGCATCAGTAAAACACCAGGCCGCACGCAACTTATCAACCTGTTCACCGTAGGCGATGAAACGCGTCGCTTGGTCGATTTACCAGGTTATGGCTATGCAAAGGTTCCTATGCAGGTCAAGCTGGATTGGCAAAAAAACCTCGCGCATTACCTCGAGGTTCGAAAAAGCCTTCAGGGCCTAGTATTATTGATGGACATCCGCCATCCGCTCAAAGAGCTTGATCAAATGATGGTCAACTGGGCTTTCGACAGGCAGCTGCCCGTGCACATACTCTTAACCAAAGCGGATAAGTTAAGCCGTGGAAGTGCGCAAAGTACCGTGTTGCTGGTCCGTAAGCATTATGAGTTGATGCATGAGTTATTGAGCGTGCAATCGTTTTCATCATTGAAAAAACAAGGTGTGGAGGAACTGATTGGGGTTTTGAATCAGTGGTATGAGTGGCATCACGGGGAATAACCAGTTTTTCTTAAGCCCACTAACCCGAACCCAGTTACACAGGTTATTCCGATTTCAAAACCAATTCAGCGGCGCGTTGCGTGTATGATATATCACACGGTTGATGCGCGGCAGATACAAAGCCTGATTCAAACATAGATGGCGCAAAATAAACACCATTTTTTAGCATGCCATGAAAAAATCGTTTAAAACGTGGTTCGTTACCCGTAGCAATATCATCAAAATTTGCAATGTGAGACAATTCTGTGAAACAAAAACCAAACATCCCGCCACAGGCGGTTCCCTGAAATGGAATGTTCATTGAATCCGCGACGTCTGTTAATGCCTGCATCAGTGAGTTCGCGATCGTTGAGAGGTGTAGATAAAATCCAGGCTTTTCAATTTCAGTCAATGTGGCCAAACCTGCGGCCATCGCCAATGGATTGCCGGACAACGTACCCGCCTGATACACCGGACCAAGAGGCGCCAGATAATCCATAATAGCGGCTTTCCCGCCTAATGCGCCTACCGGCATCCCGCCACCGATGACTTTACCAAGCGTCGTCAAATCAGGCCTAACTTGATAAACGGCTTGGGCACCCCCTAATGCTACACGGAAACCCGTCATCACTTCGTCAAAGATTAAGACGGACTTGTAGGTATCGCATAATGCACGCAAGCCCTGCAGGAAGCCAGGTTCTGGTAAAACCATCCCCATGTTACCCGCAATGGGTTCCACAATTATGCCGGCAATGTCAGTGCCAAACGCGTCGAATAAACGCGTGGTTTGTTCCAGATCGTTGAAATTGGCTGTTAATGTATGTTCCGTGATACTGGCTGGAATGCCTGCCGATGATGGGATCCCCAATGTCAGCAGGCCTGAACCGGCCTTTACCAACAAACTGTCACTATGACCATGGTAACAGCCATTAAACTTGATAATTTTGGATCGATTGGTAAAACCACGTGCCAGTCGAATCGCCGTCATGGTGGCTTCCGTGCCGGAGTTAACCATTCTTATTTTTTCTATTGATGGCATTAATTGAATAATTTTTTGCGCCAACCTGATTTCCAATTCAGTAGGCGCACCAAAACTCATGCCTGATTGCAGCGCCATAGTCACGGCCGCAATGACGCCCTCGTGGCAATGACCCAAAATTAACGGCCCCCAAGATCCCACATAATCAATATACGATTGTAAATCAACATCAATAATATGCGCGCCTCTCCCCTTTTTAAAAAACAGCGGCTCTCCACCAACGCCTTTAAACGCCCGTACAGGTGAATTAACACCCCCGGGAATAACGGCCTGTGCTTGTTCGAACAACGCGTGAGAATAATGCATGATACATCCTGATGAACTGATGAATAAATTTTATCAGATCGCTAAAGTTTTTTCTATAACAGCCGATATAGTCAACGTATTCACAACTTGGGATAACAAAATGATGAAACCAATCTTCGATACCGACAACCAACTGAACAAATTGAAATCGCTTATTTTTGATACACCAATCGCTGAGCACATGAAAATTCAATTGATCAAAGAAGAATTATCAACTGGCAGGTATCAAATTAACAGTAATCATATAGCAGATAAGTTACTTGAATTTGCACCTGTTCTTGAAGAAATGGATATGGCGTAGAAAAACGGGTGCAGGGCATTTAGATACCAACTCGCACTACATTTTGAACAGCTTGGGGAGAGAGTCATGAGGAAGTCGAGATGAAGCATCTCGCTGCGGAGCATATTTATGGCAGGGACGATGAAGATCTGGAAACAATCGTGGGTGATCTCTTGCGTCGAATGAAACTGACTTTGGCGTTGGCCGAGTCCTGTACTGGAGGGCTTCTCGCTCACCGCTTGACCAATGTGCCAGGAAGCTCGGAATATTTTATGGAAGCCGCCGTCACATACAGCAATCGCGCCAAAACAAACCGACTGGGCGTTGACGATAATTTACTCAAGCAATACGGAGCGGTGAGCCGTGAAGTGGCGCTGGCTATGGCCGAAGGCATCCGCAAAACAGCCGGAGCCGATATCGGCCTAGCGGTGACAGGCATCGCCGGTCCGACTGGTGGTTCCGCGCAAAAACCGCTAGGGCTGACTTTTATCGCCGTGAGCGGCAAGGAAAACGCTCAATGCGAGCAATTCCAATTCCATCAGGATCGTGTCCGCAACAAGGAACGCGCCGCTCAGACCGCACTCAACATCCTGCGCCTGTGGCTGATGAAAATGGAATCTTTAAATCACCTGAATGGTATATAGGGGCAAGCAACTTTGTCACTAAACGTTATAGGCTTCTACCCCCCTCCTGCTGATCGACCAACTCCAGCTCCTGCCTGTGGCTGTAGGTTGGTTTCGATAAACTGTATTAACCTGGCTAGTGTACTAGATTCATTCCATTGCTCATTCCTAATTTGCTCCTCTTTGTACGCTTGTAATAACATGAGAAGTTCTGGAACATTTGTAATTTGATTTTCAACAATATCTGAGATATAGCGCAGTATTGCTCTGTTATAGTCAGGATGATCTGATGCACGCAGGTAATCTTCTAATAAGCATTGTGCTTTTTGTATTGGTGATAGTTCAGCGACCTGTTCACATAAACAGCGCCATTTATCTAGCAGTTTATTATGTTCATTTATAGTGCGCAATCTTGCTCGCAGTGCAACTACATCTGCAAGAGCTTCTGCTGCAATAGGGGGTGGTGCAACATGGCGAATTGGATCTGCTGCTGCACCCCCTCCTAAGCTAGCCTCCGCGGTTGGTTGATTGTTTATCATCTGCATAAAACCGAGAAATATTCTTTGTAATTTACTCGTGTCGGTAATTTCTGCATTTCCTGCTTTTATATTTAGTACCACTAAGCTAGTCTCATCCGGATTGATTGATATTTGATATAATGGACTTACAACAGAACGAGCCAGGCTATCTAGTGGTACACCATACTGCCAAACACCACTATCAAATCTGGACCAATCACCAGGCTTAGGACATGCTGTACCAGCTGGAACTCGTTGATTAATCGCTTGAAGAACAGCATTGCGAAGAGTTTCTAGAGGTGTACTAGAGGCCTGCGGGGGAAATGGCATGGCTGCCGCAGGCATTTCTGGAGCTGCACTTCTTCTTGTTCGTGCAGGATCACTTGCTGGTAATGCTAGATAAACTGGCTGAGCGAGAAACCATGCGCTTGCTCGGGGTTCAAGTCTGAAGGGGAGCTCATTGAGCGGTACTTGCCCATTTGTACTAACTATGCAATGAAATGCTTGTTGATATGCATTTTCCGCCAACGAATATTCAGGTATTTGTGCCCAGTGGCTACCTCCATCCAGATGAGGATATATCTCCGAACATTCAAAACCAGCAATTCGGAGAGCCTCCGTTAACTTGGGTACTCCATCTAATCCTGCAAGTGCATGTGGATTAGATGCCCGTCTCACAGCATAAGTACATAGCGCGCCCTCTAGTTCACGGGAGATAATAAATTGAGGGCGTGAGTAGGATAATTGTTGTAGTCTTTGTATCGAGGCAAGAGGGGCGCGCATGACGTATCCCACCTTGCTGCGACCACCGTTTGGAAACGTAACGGTACCAGCTGTATATGGAATAGCTAGAAGATTTAAAGCGCGAGTTAATTTTTCTGGTGAATTACCCCTATTATTAAGCCCAGTATCCCACCCTTGGCGAAATTCTGCATTTGCCTCAAGGTATACCGCTCTTGATACTGCTGGTGAAACATACATAAATCCCGCATTGTCTCGTGCTATTGCAGTAATGGCATCAGCATAGGCAAGGTTAGGGCATTCTAAAATTAATGAATAAGGTGGAGTAGGGCTGGTTTTTATTACGCTTGGCCCCTCTAGTACAGGGTTAGTTCGTTGTAAAATGGGTAAAATATAATTCTCGAAAAATGCTTGGTTTATATGTCTTATATTCCATAATGCTTCCGTGGGTTCCGATGATCTAATAGCGTGAATATAAAGTGCGTGTAGCATTTCATCTGTTAATACGATATCTCTGTTTTGGGAACTAAATTTATGCTCAAAATCAAGGCATAATGGTTCGGTGGTTTTGGCAGTTATAAAGGTTCTTAATGCGCCCCAATGAGGCGAGGTTCTTATTCCGGCTATTGTGGGTTCATCGAGGGTATTGAATAATTTTTGTGTTGTCATACTTAGTGCAGCCGCTGCTGGTCCGGCTGCAGGTTCTGTTACAACATTGGTTAATAAAAATTCTGCTAAAGTATTTAGTGTCCTAGTGTCTTTGATGTAGCCCTGTATTTTCGCTTTTACCTCACGAGCAGTTATCTCCATGCAGCGTTCAACGTGTGGATTTTGATGAGGTAATACGGAGAGTCCTTCTGCATTTAAACCAATATTATCCCTTGTTATTGACCTCCACGCTTTGGTATCGCTAGGTATTAATCCCATTTCATTAATTAAGTCTTTAAAATCAATACCGATAGACCCTTGATGGGATGTAAAGGGACCCCTTCTTGTTTGTTCTAAGACCATAAATTCATCAAGTTCCCGAGAGTCCTTAATCGTGTTGTATTGGGTATTAAATCGTTGTTTAATCTCATCCCGTTCAACATCTGTAAATTTTCGAGTTCTCCCATACCAAGAAGTTATTTTAAAATTCTTAGCATGCCTCTCAATAAAATCTAATAAGGCATCTTCTACTGGCTCCTCTCTCGCTAATGATGTCGCTACACAGTCTGCAACCTCGCTGCTTAATGCGGTATCAGCATCGAGTATTGCGCCAAAATCCACACTCGCGGAAAATGATTGTGCTTCGCAATATAGATTTGCTTGTGCTAAGAAGAACTGGGTAATAATGCTCAATCGCTCTTTACCTTCAGGAGTAGCAATATTTGCCACATGAAATAGAGAGGTTGCAATTTGAAAATGTTCATCAAGATGATAGCCTGATGCACTTATAAAACCATCTATAATATCTTTCAAGTCGCTTGCTTTATGCCGTGAGGGATCTCTGTCTAGATAGTCAAGGCTGATGAAATAGGCTAAGTCAATTTTAACTCTATTACGATCAAGCTTAAAATCAATGTGTTGACTAAATTGGATGTGAGCCTTTTGTTCTATAATTGCGCTTATGGCGGCGATTTTATCATCCGTAAATGGTTGTGTTATGCGAGCATCGCGAACACTCTCCATTACTGCTTGTACTAATTGTTGTGTTGGCGTTGTTGCTGCAATACTAGGAATCCTATCTATTCTCCTGAATCGCTGTTGTAATGCGGTAAATAATCCTGTTTGTATATCTAGAGTTACTGTGAAGGTTGGTGCAATTGTTCGACGGACTCTATCGACATGGCTCGGTCGTAAAGTCATGCTCAATAGGTTACGGTTTGGTTGACGTAAGAGTGCCTGTATGGGTGGCGGATACTCTCCGGCAAAGTATGCCATGGTACGTGTTTGGGGGTGATCTGTTACCAATGTAACCATTTCAATATAAAGATTGATTTGTGCTAAACGCTCATTTTTTTGTGTTTTTAAGGCCAGGTCATCAACTAACGCTATATCATGTTCCAATTCATTTTTATATTCCGTTAACTCGCGTAGGGCTGATGGTACTAATGACAAGGGTTGGGATCCAAAAAAACAGTTTATTGCTGTTAGTGTTTGACATGTATTGTCTGCTGATATTGTTTCCCCAGAAACGATGGGCATAATTAAATGTACTGTGTTAGTAGCCGGGCTAACCCAAATATAAGGATGATCTTTCCGTTCGCGTAATTCTAATTTCATTCTCATTGTATTTTTTCCTTATTTGATGGCATGTTCGGTATTGCCATTAATTTTTAATATCCCTATCACTTTCACTTATGATAAAAAATCCAAAATTTCATACTCCCTTTTACTGTAGCACATTATTTGGAATCCACAAGATTCATTCAAAAATGCTATTGCATCTCATCAAATTTGGTTATGATGTTATAAGAAATAATCTTATGGTTTTTTAATGCAAATTACCGTCTTATATCTTTTAATGCTAATATGTTCGTCGATGCTGTATGCCGATGATGATGGCATTTTAAATTCATCATTGAATCTTAATTCGACAACCTTGGTGGAAGGCACGACGTATGCCAAACATGCCGCCATGCGGGACTTGCAGAAAAAAATGGCTGCCGCTACGCAAAACCCGCCGATTGAACAATCTGAAAGCCAACCACTCCCCTCACAGAAAATATGGAATTTAAGAAATGCCGATATTCGTGCCGTAATTGCTGAAGTGTCGCGCGTAACGGGTAAAAACTTTCTGATTGACCCGAGAGTGCAAGGTAAAATTTCTATTATTGCGAGCACACCGATGTCAAATAAAGAACTTTACCAGGTTTTTTTATCGATGTTGCAAGTATCAGGCTATAGCGCCATTCCAAATGGCAACATTATCAAAATCATTCCCACCATTGATGCCCGCACACTGTCTCCTGATAGCCTGAGTCAACTAAAACACCCGCCCATTGGCGATGACATGATGGTGCAAGTGATTCCCATCCAATACGTGCCCGCCGAACAACTTGTGCCAGTTCTACGGCCCTTAATGCCGCAATGGAGCAGCATCTCAGCTTATGGTCCATCCAACATGTTGATTTTGTCTGGACGTGCCAATAACATTAGACAACTGGCTGACATCATAGGCCAGGTGGATAGCTCGTCGGCCACTGGCATTGACATGGTGCCACTTGAGCATGCACTGGCGATGGATGTTGCCGCCACCCTCAAAGATTTGGTAAAAACACAACCTGGTGGTGGCGCCAATCAAACCACGCTGGCAGCAGATGATCGCAGTAATTCCATTCTACTCAGTGGCAATAAAACTGAACGCATTCGACTTCGTTTATTGATTGCTCAACTGGATAAAAACAATCCGAATGCACCGAATGGCAACACACAAGTCATTTATTTACATTACTTACGCGCCGCAGATCTGGTTCCTATTCTAGCAGGTATTGCACAAGCCAGTTTCAGCGGTGCGGTTGGTACCACCATTGGCACGGTCACGCGCCCTGCCCTGGATAGCACGAACCCGGCCGCAAGCCTCACCGCAGACTCATCCAGTGGCGGACAAAATAGCAACACACCTGCAAGCATCCCAGCCGCAACACCCGACACCACGAGTGCCAACACACAAAATGAAGGTGGCACCAAACCCACCGTGCAAATCATTGCCGAGCCTAACACAAACTCCATCATTATCAATGCACCCACAACGTTAATACGCACGCTGAAATCGGTCATTAGCCAGCTGGATATCAAGCCTGCGCAATTATTGATTGAAGCGTTGGTTGCCGAAATAAATGAAAGCGATTTTAATAATCTAGGCGTTGAATGGGGTAGTATTGATTCAGCCTCCAAAGAGGATAGCTTCCGCGCAGGCTTTGCCATTATCAGCTCCAAAACCAGCATCAATCAATTTCAGGCACGCGTTTATGCCTTGGCACGTGAGCATAAGGCCAACATTCT
Organism: Legionellaceae bacterium; assembly: GCA_038923045.1. Lineage (GTDB taxonomy): Bacteria > Pseudomonadota > Gammaproteobacteria > Legionellales > Legionellaceae > DDPF01. The sequence goes on along the minus strand of JBCKWE010000006.1, from coordinate 49,111 downwards.
ATCTACACCGTCTGTTGTGGTGCTGGATAATCGACAAGCCAAAATTTTAATTGGTAAACAGGTTTCCATTGCCAATTCGTCTTATCCTAATAATGCAAACGGCACCGCACCAGGCGGCAGCCCCTTTACCACGTTTGACCGAGTAAATGTTGCCTTGCATTTATATGTCAGGCCGCAAATAACGTATGGACAAGGCATTGAAATGCAAATCGACCAAGGGAATGACACCCTTGAACCGACTGACGTGCTTAACGGAACTACGCCCACCTTTAACATCAGTGCCATTGTAACCTCGGTACACGTTGAAAGTGGCGATATCATTGTACTCGGTGGGCTGGCACAGGATAGCGTCGCCAACAACAACAATAACGTGCCCATTTTAGGTAACATTCCAGGCATAGGTCGCCTGTTTCAACGCAACAGCGTGAATCATGAAAAGAAAGTCTTGATGGTGTTTATTCGCCCGCATATTTTACGAACTGAACAGGATGCTGTCCAGATTACGAATGGAAAATACAATCACCTGCGGCAAAACCAGCTTGACATCGCCCGTTCGCAAGAAGCCTACACACCTTATATCAACAAAACCATCGTACCAGCCTTGCATCAATCTGTCCTACCCAAGCCATTCTGTCATCCGGCCGGTGCCAAACCCATGACGACGAAATAAGCCATGGAAGCCCGTGATAAGCACAAACAACTACCTTATCTTTTTTCAAAAAAACAAGGTGTGGTCACGGCGGGTATTGAGCCGGATGGAACCGCATTAGTTTGCCATCTGGCCAATACACCCTTGCAGATTTTTGCTGAAATCAAACGAATATTGCAATGTGAATTTCAATTGCGCGAAGTAGATGCCGTGGAATTCCAACACCAGTTAACCCAGGTTTATCAATCTCAATCCTCCATACTCGATGCAACCGAAGGCATGGATGCGAACATGGACCTCATGCAGCTAGCTGGACAACTGCAACTGGGAGAGGATTTACTGGATAATCAGGATGATGCACCCATTATTCGCTTGCTCAATGCCCTGTTTACCCAAGCAATCAAACAAAAAGCCTCGGACATTCACATTGAAACGTATGAAAATCGGGTGCTGGTGCGTAACCGTATAGACGGGGTGTTGCAAGAAGTACTTGTGATCCAGCGCGGCATTGCCCCCTTGGTTATTTCGCGCGTGAAAGTGATGGCAAAACTGGATATCGCCGAAAAACGCATCCCGCAAGATGGGCGGATTGCCCTACGAATTGGCGGCCATAACATCGATGTGCGTGTGTCCACCCTGCCATCAAATCATGGTGAGCGCATAGTATTGCGTATTCTGGATCAACAATCCGCTCAGCTGAATCTAAGCCTGTTGGGGATGCCTGCTGATGCATTACACATCATCCGTAAAATGATAGCGCAACCGCATGGTATTTTGTTGGTTACCGGTCCCACGGGTTCTGGTAAAACCACGTCGTTGTACGCCATGTTAACGGAGCTGAATCAGGTCAGCCGAAATATTTTAACGATTGAAGATCCAATTGAATACGATTTACCCGGTGTGGGTCAAACACAGGTTAATACCAAAGTGCAAATGACGTTTGCCAAAGGATTACGCGCCATTTTACGTCAGGATCCGGATGTGGTCATGATTGGGGAAATACGGGATCTGGAAACCGCCGAAATTGCAATACAGGCCAGCTTGACGGGCCATTTAGTGCTATCGACATTGCATACCAACAGTGCATTAGGCGCACTAACGCGCCTGCACGACATGGGGGTTGAGTCCTTTCTATTGTCAACCAGCATCGTCGGTTTGATAGCACAACGTCTGGTTCGCAAATTATGCGAGCATTGCAGAACGCTGCACATATTACGTCAAGATGAGTGCGAACTGATGGGCATTGAATCCCATACCGATTTATCATCTGTTTATGGACCTGTGGGCTGTGAGCAATGCAACCAACTGGGTTATCGGGGCCGAACTGGAATTTACGAATTGTTAACCATCGATGAAACCCTTCGCAGCATGATCCATCGTAATGACAGTTTACAGAGCATGGAAACGTATTTACGTCAAACCACGCCCAGCATTCGCCAAGATGGGTTTAAACGCGTGCTACTGGGTGATACATCTTTGGCGGAAATATTACGGGTGACTACTCAGTATTAAACCTCAAGCATCGCGTCAGAGCGAAATTCTGGTACCAGACTTTTTAATAACACAAATAATTCGTCATTTTGATGTTCTGTACAGGCCGCATCGAGCATACGCAGCGTTTGTGTGAGTTCTGCCCAGTCTATTTGACGGAATGAGGATTTGAACAGTTTCTCATGCTCTGTCTCTTCCAGTTGTTCTGCGGCATGAAACAGCTCTTCAAACAACTTTTCACCAGGGCGTAAGCCGGTGTATTGAATTTGAATGTCCAAGCCTGGTTTCTTGCCTGCCAGACGAATCATTTGTTCAGCTAAATAAGATATTTTAATGGGTTCCCCCATATCCAATACAAATATTTCACCCCCACTGCCATTCACCATTGATTGCAAAATCAACTGTGAGGCCTCGAGGATCGTCATGAAATAGCGTTCGATGTCAGGATGCGTTACGGTTAACGGACCGCCATGCGCCAGTTGTTTTTGAAACAATGGGAAAACACTTCCCATAGATCCGAGCACATTACCAAAACGCACAGTGATAAATTGTGTGCTAACACGGGAATTTAAATTTTGGCAATAAATTTCAGCCACGCGTTTGGTAGTGCCCATGATGTTGGTTGGATTGACTGCTTTATCAGTTGAAATCAAAATAAATTTTTCAGCCCCTGCTGCCACGGTGGCCTGTGCAATAATTTGTGTTCCAAGCACATTATTCTGTACGGCTACTCGAATTTGATCTTCGAGTAGCGGTACATGCTTGAATGCTGCGGCATGGAACACAATGTCCGGTTTGAATTTTCCAAAAATAGCATTCACAGCAACCAAATCAGTCACGCTGACCAATGCGAGTTGAGTTGTCATATGGGGAAATCGAACGCTAAGCTCTTGATCAATGCTATATAAATTGAATTCATTGTTATCTAAAATCAATAATTTCTCAGGTTGTAGCGCCATAATTTGACGGCATAATTCAGAACCAATAGACCCGCCGCCACCTGTCACCAGAATGCGCCTGCCCAGGATTTGTGTGGCGATTTTATCCCAGCTTAGATTAACCTGATCGCGACCCAGTAAATCTTCAATATTAACTTTTCGCAAGGCATTAATTTCTACTTGTCCAGAAGCAAGTGCCTGCAAACCGGGCAGTGTATGAAAAGGAATATTGCAAGCCTCGCAATGGTTCACAATGCTACGCATTGGCACAGATCCTGCTGATGGGATAGCAATAAAAATCAAATCAATTTGATGTTGAGCCACTAACGCCGGTAATTTTGAGATGGTTCCCAATACGCGAACACCATGAACTTCAAGCCCACGCATACTTTGACTATCATCCACCAGTCCTATGGGTAGATAAGACTGGTTCCGTTTTAAATCACGTATTAAACTTTCACCTGCTTGTCCAGCCCCAACGATCAACACCCGTTTAATTTCAGTATTTGCCGTTTGTCCGTTGTTTTTATCCCAATAATTTCTGTACAGCAACCGAGCGCCGCACAGAATGGCTACTAGCGTCATCGAATAGAGTGGGAGAACAGAACGTGGAATATATTGTAGCAAAGACGCAAAATAAAATAGCGGAATAACCAATACGGTAGCGAAAATTACAGCGCGCAATAGGCGCGCCACATCATTTAACGATGTAAACCGCCAAAGTCCACGGTAGACTTTAAAATAATAATAACAGGCAATTTGTACGGTCGCTAAAATAGATAAGGCAGACAAAGAATGTGACGTTATTGGCCCGTTGGATAGCGGTTGCATATTGTTACGTAACCAAAATGCAAGACACCATGCAATCGGAATTGACAGCATATCAACCGCGATAACAGGTAAACTAGAATACATTTTATGTAAGTTAAACCGTGCCCTACCCAGATCTAAACTCATTTGTTATCCTTGTTAGAAGTCGTATTCTATACTGTCATCAGTCACAAATCGAGGTATGTCCCATTTATTTAAAGGGTTGACAAATTAAATGGACAAGTATAAATAGTAAGTATAACTATTTTTCAAATCAGGATGCCCATTCTAATGAATAATAAACTGTTATTGGTTCTGGCTAACACGCTAACTTGTTTTTCTCTGCACGCAACGGTAATTACGCATCCTTATTGCCCCAAACCTCAACCAATAACAATGCATGACATACATGAATTGCTACATAAAGAAGCAGGAACACTTCATAAGGCCGTAATCAATAAAGTATTGACAATTTTAAACTGCGTGAATCAATACAACGTTGAGCACAATAACATTTTAACCGTCATTGATTATTCACTGGCAGCAAATGAAAAAAGGCTGTGGATCTTTGATTTGGAACAAAGGAAATTACTGTTTCATACCTACGTTTCTCATGGAATTAAATCGGGCGCTTTGCTGTCGACCGTGTTTTCAAATAAATACGACAGCAAGACCAGCAGCATTGGTTTATATAAAACTCAAAAAACGTATTATGGTCGCGATGGACTATCATTAAGACTGGATGGTCTGGATAGCGGCTTTAATAGTAATGCGTCGAATCGTTCCATTGTCATTCACGGCGGATGGTATGTTGATGAAAAATTCATAAAAAAATATGGAAGAGCTGGCCGAAGCTGGGGCTGCCCTGCCCTTCCCCTAAATCTCGCTGAACCGATTATTAATACAATAAAGAATAATTCCTTACTTATTGTCTATTATCCAAGTGATGACTGGTTTTTAAAATCAAAATTTTTAAAGTGTGGTAAATTAGCGCCACAACATAATATAACCTCTTTGGAGGCTGCCATACAACCCGTTATGGATGACAGTAAAAATCGGGATGACGTGCTTTTAACGACTATTCATTCTAATAGTAGTAAGGAAGAAAATACGGCCGTTGTAGTGATGTCAGCGGATAGTTACAAGCGTATATTCCAAACAAAAGCGCCACTGGATCGTATGCTTCGACGCCAAATAGATACTAAGGAATACATCGCATTAAGTACGACGGAACTCCAAAATGTAAACGCATTAAATGAAATTTATTTCGCAAGGCCCGTTATCACGATGATAAGAGGTAATTACGTTACTCAAATGCACATTATCAATTTGGGGAAAATATACGACATTCGTCTTAATGGTGGATCAGGCTACACCGTTTATTTAGAAGAAAACCCGTCCAGTCATCTAAAAACATCGATTAGTCTAAAATCAACAGACCGGTTTATTCGTTGGTTGGGATTGTAGGGCCTTAAAGCAAATCTTCCTGTGTCAATCCAATGCCTTCAAGAAGTTTACGTAATGCTCTTAGCGCGTCAACCTGTATTTGCCGCACTCGTTCGCGTGTAAGATGAATTTCTTTTCCTACTGCTTCGAGTGTCGCCTTTTCATGGCCACGCAAGCCAAACCGTCGTGCAATCACTTGACGTTGATTATCAGATAATTGCTCAAGCAATGATTCAATATGCGCGCATAAATTTTCATCGGTAAGTAAATCAGCCGGATTAACGCTATTTTGGTCGACCAGCATGTCCAGTAACGACTTGCTTGCATCATAGCCTATGGGTGTGTCAACTGAGGATATTTTGTCATTTAATACTAATATTTTTTGAACGTCTTCTAGGGGGACATCCAGCATATCAGCAATTTCTTCTGGGGATGCCTCATGATCAAGCCTTTGAGTTAGCTCCCTGGCGGCACGCAAATAATGATTAAGCTCTTTTACAACGTGAATAGGCAGTCGAATCGTACGGCTTTGGTTCATGACGGCCCGTTCAATGGTTTGTCGAATCCACCAGGTTGCATAAGTTGAAAAACGAAAACCTCGCTCTGGATCAAATTTTTCAACCGACTTCATCAGGCCTATATTGCCCTCATCAATCAAATCAAGCAATGGCAAACCACGGTTAAGATAACGTCGTGCAATTTTAACCACTAAACGCAAATTAGACTCAATCATTTTTTTACGACTAACTACATCTCCTTTTAATGAAAGTCTGGAATAGTGTTTCTCTTCTTCTGCGGTAAGCAGCGGTGAAAACCCGATTTCGTTCATATAAAGCTGTGTAGCATCCAGTGCTTTAACCAAGTGCCTTCCGTGCTGAAAGGTAGGAAATGCATCCTCATCAGTACAATCAGGTACTAGTTCAGCCGCTTCTTCGTCGATGTTCTCATCATCTTCACGAATGCCCGTGATGATTTCATCATCAACAAGCACATCGTCCACATTTTCAAGCCCTTTTGTGTCGTTTAATAGATCATCATTTGGGTGCATTCTATTACCTATTGTACCAATATATAGATATAGTTTACGTTAAACGATTAATCAGTAAAAAGATAGTAGCTCTGGCAAAAAAGTCAATGCAGATAGCTCAAGGGATTAACCGGTTTCCCTGCCTGTCTGATTTCAAAATGAACCCCCCAATACCGTCGATCCACAACACCCATATCTGCGATTACTTGCCCTGCCTTGATGGTCTGCCCCTCAACAACCAAATTACGTGCGTTGTTACCGTAGGCGGTCAAATATTGGTTGTCATGCCTGATGATAATTAAATTACCATAACCGGCAAGGCCACTGCCTGCATAGGCAACCGAACCACTGCCAGCTGCATAAATTTTGTCACCCTTTTTCCCTGCAATATCAACACCTTTTTTGCCTTGCTCTGGAACAAAATTTGCAACAACACGACCATGCGCGGGCCACAACCAATGACCTGAACCAGTCGTTGTTTTGCGTGCAAAGAATGATTGATGAACGACCAGCGGCGGAACATACCGCCGCTGGGGTGTTGCCGAAATCACGCGATTACCGTGCTGAAGGTATATTATTTTCCCAACCTGCAGTGAATAAGGACTGTACAAATGATTGGCTGCAGCAAGCTCTCTATAATCTCTGTCATAGCGAAACGCAATGGCATACAGCGTATCACCTCGTCGCACGACATAGTGTGACGATTGGTTATTCGCAGCGCGCCAGTTCAGTTCGACAACAGGAGCCAGGTCCTCTCGACCTCCGCAAGCGACGAGCCCAAGAAGTAATAACCCAACCGACAAACGCTTGCCTGAATAATTCGTCATGCTTATCAAAACGCCCATTTAATCAAACAAAATATAACCACAATGGCAGCTATCATTACACAGCCTATCATATCAATATAGTGACGTATTTTTGCTTCCAAGCGTTCTCCAGCATAATACAAAACGCCACAGACCAGGAAAAAACGCAGCCCGCGACCAATGATGGAGCCAATAACAAAAGGTATGAATGCCATGTGCAGGGCACCCGCTGAAACGGTAAATATTTTATAGGGGAACGGTGTAAATCCAGCCAAAATAACCATCCATACACCGCCCTGTTCAAACCAACCCTGAACGCGATAGTAGCTGGATGCGTAGGCGGATGCAACAATATATGGCCGTAGAAATTCAATAAAATACATGCCGATCAAATAGCCCAGCATGCCGCCAATCACAGAAAATATTGTTGCGATCAAGGCATAGTGCCACGATCGCCGTGGTGTTGCCAATCCCATACTGATCAACATCACATCAGGTGGTATGGGAAAAATAGAGGACTCGATAAGCGACACCCCTGCAAGATAATAAGGAGCATGCCGATGACTAGACCAACCCATCATTTTGTTGTAAAGACAGGAAAATAATTTCATAAAACCCCATCCATTGTCAAACCATCAATCCAATTTGCTACCTGGTCAAATATTTTATAATTCGTCATATCAAGATGTAGCGGTGTAATCGATACCCGCGCATGACTAACGGCATAAAAATCCGTTCCTGGCCCCGCATCGGCTTCAGCCCCCGGCGGCCCTATCCAATACATGGGACGACCACGCGGATCATTGCCTTTCACTATAGGATCAGCTGGGTGGCGTGTACCTAAACGCGTTACTTCAAGCCCTTTTATTTCATGCAGAGGTAGATCAGGTACATTGACATTAAATATGGTTTGCGAGGGAAGGCTGTGGGTTTGTAATTTAAGAACTAATCGCCGCGCAATCTCAGCCCCTGTATCATAGTGCTTAATATTGCACCCAACCATGGAAATGGCAATAGCCGGCAATCCAAGAAAGCGTCCTTCCATTGCTGCAGCCACCGTACCTGAATAAAGAATATCATCGCCCAGATTAGCGCCATCGTTAATGCCGGATACGACTAGGTCGGCAGTGGTATCAAGGAAACCTGTCAATGCCAGATGTACACAATCAGTGGGCGTGCCCTCCACACTATGATATCCATTATCTAGCCGTCTTACACGCAAGGGACGAGATAACGTCAGTGAATTGCTGGCGCCACTGCGATTCCTATCTGGCGCAATAACATCAATTTCAGCGATTAAAGCCAACGCCTCCGCTAGAGCACGAATGCCAGGTGCCAATACGCCATCGTCGTTACTAACCAGTATCCGCATCATTAGCCTCTTGGTGATTCCAGCCATTTGACGATTGCCAAACGCTCATTCAATTGCATGTTATTCTTATCAATGGATGCCTGTATTTCATTCTGATCATACGTGGTTTTGAATGACAACTTTAATTTGTCCATATCCTCCTGTAATCTCAGTATGTGCTGACCAAAACCCTGTCGATCATAATGTAATTCAGACATCAGTACATTTACGCGTGCAGCGCAACGATTTAGCTGCTCACAGCTAATGCTTGCCGGGTGCTTAGCTGGACAGAGTTCAATGGCTACTTGCAGTTCACCAGGGTGTAAGCGATAGAACGTTTCATCATGCGTTGCAGCATAACTGTTCGCGCACATTAGCATAGACATTAAAATAATATAGTTAATCATGAGTTCCCTTAAACCTTAAAAATCACGCTGAAAACGGTGACCAAGCTGGTTCTTGAACATCACCATCACGAGACGGCAAACGCATTTTAATACTGCCATCTAGCGAGGTAATTGCCAACACGCCTTTATCCTGATAATGCGTGGCATACAATATTAACCGCCCATTTGGAGAAAACGAGGGAGATTCATCCAATTGGGAATTGGTCAGCGGTGTAATGCGTCCGGTAGCGACATTTTGAACGCCTATATTAAATTGCTTGTCCTCGCGATGTAACATCACGATGTTTTGTTGGTTAGGCGAATAAGATGCGCGTGCATTGTAGTTACCCTCATAGCTTACGCGGCTGATTCCGCCATCGGTTAAGGATAAACGGTAGATTTGTGGTGTTCCGCCACGACCTGATGTAAATAATAGGGATCGTCCATCAGGAGAATAACGTGGCTCCGTATCAATGGCCTCTCCAAACGTGAGTTGCTTCATCATGCCCGAGCCTAAATCAACTGAGTACAGTTTAGGGCTTCCACCTTTAGACAATACAACAGCCAGTTGACGACCATCAGGAGACCAAGCTGGTGCACCATTGATTCCAGTAAAATCCGTTAACAAACGACGCTGCCCCGTTGCGACATCCACACTAAAAATTTGTGCCCGTGTTTTTTCAAACGACACGTAGGCAATTTTTTTACCATCTGGCGCCCATGCTGGAGACATGATGGGTTCAGTAGACACGAGTAAACTGTGCGGATTATGGCTGTCGGCGTCAGCCACTTCTAGAGAATATTGTGTCTTGCCCACACCGCGCTTAACAAGAACATAGGCAATTCGCGTCGAAAAAATACCGCGTTCGCCCGTTAATTTTTGATACACCTCATCACTGATATGATGCGCCAGCGCACGCAATTGACTATCTGTTACCTGATAGCTTTTTGACAGCAGTGATCGCCCGCCTGCCGATGAATCCACTAAATCAAAACTTACCTCGGCACGATTGCCACCAAGTCGGTTAATGCGACCCGATAATATGCTATCAGCACCAGCATGTTGCCATGAAGCAATGGACTGACTATCCCCTTGTGATGGCAGAATAACTCGGAATTGACCTGAGATATGCAGGTCATTATTGATAACATCCATCACCAGTTGTGCCGTCGAATCACGTCCAAATGAATTGATTCCAATGGGTAATGCGGCGTTAACGCCTTGAGTCAACTCAAGATCCAAAGCATTTACGCTGCCTGACAATAGTAAAATACATGCTGCAATAAAACTGTTCATCACGTGCTACCCTCTGGCATTAACCGGTTTCACGGTTAGACTAATATCCCGAAACACATTAAATGTTGTCGGATCACGGGGCACCGGCAGTGGCGATGCCTTATAAATAGCTGACTGCGCTGATCGATCAAGAATAGGATCCCCACTGCTACGAATTAATGCCACCTCAAGAACAGACCCATTGGGTGCCAAGCGTATACGAAATTGACTGGAGATGGTGCTATCTACATTTTGCGGCAAAATCCACTGTTGACTAATCGCATTTAAAATTAACGCTTTATATTTATCAACTTCACCTGCCACACGCGCGAGATTCGCGGCATTTACTTCTTTGGCGATCGACGCTTTTACATGATTCGCTTGCGCCAGTTCTTCTGTTTTTTTACGGGTTAGCTCGGCCAGTTTTTTTGTTTCATCCGCTTGTTGTTGCATTTTAATTTGTTGTTGCATTTTAATTTGCTGCTGTTTCATATCAGCAAGGTGCTTCTCTTGCGCAACTTTTTGAAAGGCCAACTGTTTCAAATGTTGCTGCTCTTCTGTGATTTGTTTTTGCCGTGCAACAGCTAATACTGCCACTTCATTTTTTAATTTTTGCAACTGTTGCTGCTCGTCAATGCGTTGTTTACGTGCCAAATCAGCTTGTTGATTTAAGGCGCGCTGCCGGTTATCTTCAGCCTGTCTTTGATGCAACCGCTCCTCTTTCAGGCGATTTACTGTCTTCATCACCTCTTTACTATCAACACTAACTGCCTGAATCGGTTGATCCTGTGGTTTTTGCACGAGCTTAAGCTGCATTTGTCCGGCCTCATTTCTAGCCTCCGTTGTTAACACAGGCTGTTTACTGCGGCTTTCTGACAGCAAGAATACAACAATGGACATATGAAGCAGAATGGCACTAACAAGGGCTATTCGATAACTACGAGAAATCATCATCCTTGCTTCCCCCCGATATCATCCGGTGAATCCGTGATGAGGCCGACTTGAGCCGCTCCCGCTTGTTTTAATAAACTCATTGCCGTTACGACCTTGCCATAAGCAACCCCTTTATCACCTTTTACAAGGACATTCAAGGCTTGCCCTGAAAGACGTGCCAATTCCAGTTCCGCTGCAACGCGTACCGTCAATGTTTGAGGATCAATGGGAGCACTAGGATCTGTGAATATATTTAAAAAGTAGTCCCCATCACGGTTTACCGATACGATAATAGGTTCCCGATCCGCCGGTTTTAATGAGGAACTGGCGGCTGTTGGCAAATCAACAGTAACCCCTTGTGTTAAAATGGGTGCTGTAATCATAAAAATAACCAGCAATACCAGCATCACATCGATGTAAGGTACGACGTTGATATCCGCAATCGGTTTTGAGCGTGGGCTTTTTTTTCTAATCATGTTCTCACCTTGCAGGCAATGCTGTTTGCTCTTCAATGAGCGCAATCAATTCATCTTGAAACAAGTCGTAGCGGTTAAGAAGTGTATTGGCGCGCGTGCTATAGCGGTTAAAGGCAATAACAGCAGGAATGGCTGTAAATAAGCCTAGGGCTGTTGCCACCAGCGCTTCCGAAATACCGGGTGCTACCATGGCAATGGTCGCTTGCTGTGCTTGACCTAATGCCTGAAACGTCGTCATGATTCCGCAAACGGTGCCAAACAATCCAACATAGGGTGCTAGCGATCCAACGGATGCAAACAAGGGAAGATGTTCTTCCAGTTTTTCTGCTTCCTTGGTATAACTGATCTGCATCACCCGCTGAATAGGCTCAATCACAATCCTTCCGTGCTGACGAATGCGTATAAATTCCTTGAATCCTGCGTGAAAAATAGCAGCCAGGCCATGCCTGTCTTCAATATTACTGTCAATATCAGCAAACAGCTTACTCAGATCCGTTGCCCCCCAAAAACGCCGACTAAACAGATCATATTGTTGTTTTTTTTGTTTGAAATACCAGGCGCGTTGTATAATCAAGGTCCATGATGCAACCGACGCGAAAATCAACAGTATCATGACCAATTTTACAATTAAACCGGCAGATAAAAAATAACCTAGTACACTGACATGAGCACCCATGTTTAATTCCTCTTGTTACAAATTTATGTGTTTTCCAACATCTTCATACCAAAATGCTGGTACGCCAATGGGGTCGCTGTGCGCCCCCTTGACGTGCGCATTAAAAATCCTTGCTGAATCAGAAAAGGCTCCAATACATCTTCAATCGTCCCTTTTTCTTCACCAATGGCCGCGGCAATGCTCTCAACACCAACAGGCCCACCAGCAAAGCGCTCAATAACAGCAAGCAGCAATTTTCTGTCCATCACATCAAATCCGTGATGATCGACATCCAGCATGTCTAAAGCAAGTTGCGCTATCTTATGCGTAATGACACCCTTTGCGCGCACTTCAGCATAATCACGCACGCGACGCAACAGTCGATTGGCAATGCGTGGTGTGCCACGAGCTCGCATGGCGATTTCAACAGCACCTTCCGGCTCAATCGACACATTCAGTAATTTACCAGATCGCGTCACAATTTTAGTTAAGGCCGCGACCGAATAAAACTCCAGCCGTTGTACGATACCAAAACGATCACGCAGTGGGGATGTTAATGAACCAGCCCGGGTTGTAGCGCCTATCAAGGTAAACGGTGGCAATTCCAGTTTGATAGAGCGTGCGGCAGGCCCTTCTCCAATCATGATATCCAGCTTATAGTCTTCCATTGCCGGATAGAGAATTTCCTCAATCACAGGGCTTAATCGATGAATTTCATCAATAAACAAGACGTCATTTTCTTGCAAATTGGTCAAAATTGCCGCAATATCACCTGCCCGCTCAAGCACAGGTCCTGACGTTTGCCGCAAATTAACACCCATTTCATGAGCAATGATGTTTGCCAGTGTCGTTTTACCCAACCCCGGAGGCCCAAAAACAAGCACATGATCCAGCGGCTCTTTGCGTTTAATCGCGGCTTCAATAAAAATACGCATTTGCGAACACACAGTGTCCTGACCAATATACTCGTCAAGGCTCAAGGGTCGTATTGCGCGATCGATTGCCGCTTCAGCAGGTGCGGTTTTCATACTGATTAAACGGTCACTTTCCAGCATGAGGACTATGAGTTAGTGTTAATAACGGGTATTTTAACACAGGACTAATGGGGCAGGCTATTTAATTTTCCCAATAACATGCAACGCTCGTCGTTGATCATCAGTTAACTGGTCATTAAAAATGACGATTTTTTTGTGTGAACCTTCATTCGTGAGTGTAAGCAGGAGAAATAATCCGCCATCAAAAGCTATGCGCATCTGTTCATAGCGGACACCGACTCCCTGAAGAGGATGCAATAACCAGTAATGGGTGTGGTAACTCAGTTTAGAGAAAGCGGGCACAGGAACTTTACTCACGACTTGGTGCACACCAGACGTAATCAATACGAGTAACATACCCATCATGATGGGCCACGGTAGGGCTGAATTGAACAGAACAACCAAGCCGAACACATGAATCAAACAAACCACTCGCAGGTAATCATTTGATTTACCGAGCGTTATCGTGAAGCTGGATAAATGCAACAATTTCGCGTAACTCCTCGTCTACCGGGACGTCATACCCCATAAGGCACGCATAGAGATCAGGATCCTGGGCTGTTAATAAACACTCAAATGAATCAATTTGCGCAGTAGTTAACGTATCCACTTGCTGTACTAAAAAGCGCTGGAGGATCAGATCTAATTCAAGCATCCCTCGGCGGCACTGCCAGGTTAGACGCGCTTTTTTATGTGGGGAGATCATACTAATTTATACCTTCTGATGACATAACTTTATGGCAAAGGATGTTACACTAGTCACATTATCAGCAACAAGTAAATGTGATTATAATGTCAACGATACGATACACAATTAATTCCAGAGAACTCTCAACTTTCGCCCCTATTCAGGATGAATTAATCCTTGATCCACAAAAAAACTATTTATTCGATTTATCATACATGGGTTGTCTTGACATAATCGGCGCGCGAAGGCGAGAATTTTTGCAAGGGCAATTAAGTTGTGACCTGCGTGATGTGACTTCTGAACAGATGCGTCAGGGGGCGATGTGCAATCTAAAAGGCCGAATCTTGGCTTTGTTGGACGTGGTTGACTGGGATGGATTGCATCTGATCGTGCCTCATGATTTGCTTACTAAAACACAAGCGTCGTTATCCAAAACAGCCGCCTTTTCACAAGTTAAGCTTATTCCATCTTCTTCGTGTCAGTTATTCGGTTTTTATTTGCAAAATAAAGATGATTTAATCCCTTTTGATGCAGTGATACCTAGTGAACGCCTCGGTGTTGTGCATGATGAAGGGTTCTGCGCTTATCATTTAGGCGAAGGGTATTATATTTTTCTTGTTCATAACGAGAAGGCTCAATCCATGAGCGCCTCATTTATCAATCAAGACCAATGGCGCGGCTCGCTGACATGGCATGCATTGCAACTACGCCAAAATAGACTTGAAATTTACCCCTCATCACGCGAACTATTTCTACCCCACCGCTTAAGCTTGCAATTATCTGGGTACTTAAGTTTTAACAAAGGGTGTTACAAGGGACAAGAAATCGTTGCACGAACGCACTATCGAGCCAAACTCAAACATGAAATGAAGCTTTTTACCATTGAATTAAATGAACCACTGCAATCAGGACAACGATTGCTGGCCTGTGAGGGTGATCGGGCGGTAGGTGAATTAATTGATTATTGCCCGATAGACAATAATCATGTATTGATTGCGGCTAGCGTTGTTTTTGATTGCCCTTCAAATTTTCGTATTGAAACGCAATTATAATTAAACCACTATAATCACAACAATAAAAATTGAAAATTCTTTTGTATTTCATTTAAATCAAATTTATTCATAAACAATGAAAAGCTCATCCAGGAACTGAGCGCTGCCAAATCACGAAATTGTGGAGGTAGATACACAGGGGCTGTGAGCAAGCCCTGTTCTTTTAGTTCAATCAACAATGGCAAATCATCCAATGTCAGCTTTCCGGTGAATAATAAAGGAATCACATCAATACGGTGCTGACTAATTGCAAAGCAAATGAAGTTGTAAATCAATACAAACCCTTTCGCATACGACAAATCCTTCGTAAACGGCCCGCCTGTGGGCGTGCTGCCCCGAAAGACACGCACGGACTGATTGTAACTGTCGTTTTCACGCAAACCGCATTCTATAAAATAACGGTAAATATCAAGAAAATTTGCACCTTGATTCACCTTATCAATGGCAATGACACGGTTCGTAATTTTACGCATGCGCCCAGGATAGGCCGTAAAACTAACAACTTCCGTGATCACAGCCAATCCTTCCTGAATAACACTACAGGAAGGTGATCCTTTGGAAAGAAATGAACAATAAGGCTGCATCGATCCATTGATCGTAGTGCCCACATGCACCCAGCCCTCGTGCACTTCCAGATATTTAAGATCCCTGTCACTGAACATGGCGTTTTTACTGAGCTTGATGGAGTCAGCACCTGCCGCTGCATCGGCGATCATGCCGTCACTCACCATCACATTCACTTTACCTTGATGTTGATCAAAATACAGGTTTAAACGAGATTGCAAAATCACTTGCGCCTGCTCTGGCGTATACCGTTCCACATCAGCTGCTGACTGTAATTTCACATCCAACGAGGTTAACACGTCAAATAAAAGGGAGCCTAAATGCGATAAACGTGGGCCTCCGGCATAAAAAACATCGTCAGGACTACCATATAGCTCCATCGACAATTCAGTAAATTCAGGTGTGCCACGTGCGGTTAACATCTGTATGGCGCGGATGTATTCATCACATTGACGTTTTATTAATCGAGTAACCGGTGAGTATTGACCCAACTGATTTTGTGTGTCTCGCAAAATCAGGCGAAACTCCTCTTTTTTTTCAAGCGCATCGAACGGCAATGGCCTGTTATTATAGTAGGCTGCGTCCACACGCGGAAGCTGCAGGCCTTTGTTCTGGAAAAAATCTTGCTTTACCGTTTCATCCCATTTGATTTGATCCAGAATACGAATTTGACGTTGTGTATCCACAATGCGGTTTGATAAATCCTGTATAACAGTTAATTCGTCTGTTCTGACTGACATTCCAACATCCTTTTACGCAGAAGGTGGCTCAATGCTAACCTTCGGATCCTGAGTTTGTGAAGGCAGGTTATAAAAATAACCCAAATTGGTTTTTGTCATTGGTGATGGCACGACCAAATCAGGACCATTACTGCTTTTCAAATACGTTGTATCAGCAATGCTGGCATAATAAGACGTACAAGCCGTCAGCAACAATGAAGAAATAATTAGAAACCCTGTTTTTTTTACAACACTCACAACGATACCTCAAATTATGTGTAAAGTACGTAACGCCTGTTCCAGCGCTGGACGATGCTCTGGCGAAAGACGCGTCAAAGGCAAACGAATTTCATCATTTATTAGCCCCAAATTATAAGCCGCCCACTTAACTGGAATGGGATTCGACTCAACAAACATTAAATGATGCAGCGGCATTAACTGCTCTTGCATACGCAAACAGTCGGCTTGTTCACCATCACGCGCTGCGTCACACATTTTTGCCATAGGCGCTGCGGCCACATTGGCGGTTACGGAAATAACGCCTTTTGCCCCCGCCATCATCCACGAGGCGGCCGTTAAATCATCGCCACTGTATACATCCAGACGCCCATCGCACGCACGCAAAATTTGCTGCAAACGTGTCATCTGCCCATTGGCTTCTTTAATGCCGATAATGTTTGAAATATGGGATAATCGACCGACTGTTTCTGGCAGTAAATCACAGGCCGTGCGGCCGGTAACATTATAAAGAATAATTGGGATAGCGGCTGCATGCGCTATTTGGCTGTAATGTTGATAAAGACCTTCCTGCGTTGGTTTGATATAAGCTGGCGTCATGATGAGGACAGCATGCACACCACACGCCATGGCTTGTAGCGTTAATTCAATGCAGGCTTTGGTGGCGTTTGCCGCAGTTCCCGCAATAACAGGAACACGCTCTCGCGCTTGATCGACGATTGTTTTAATGACCAGCAATTTTTCTTCATGGGTAAGCGTGCCGGCCTCACCTGTGGTGCCAGCAGCAACTATGGCATGCGTGCCCGCTTCAACATGGTATTCAACCAACTCACGCAGGCGTGTAATATCAACCTTGTCATCAAGCATCGGCGTAACCAGCGCGACTATACTCCCTCGAAACATGTTGGCCTCTGTTTATAAATTCATGTCTCAATACTACTGGTAGATGCTTTATTTAACAAGCGGAATATCGCGTATTCCACGAGATACTTGTTATCATTACCGGCGCAGTGCTGTCACCAGCACACGGCCTCACCAGGTAACTGAAAACCCCTACCTACCGCGACGCGTTCGCGGTAGCCAACCGTCAAGTCTGCATGTACCATCGTTAATGACAATCATACCAATGTTATCGGTTATCCAAACTGTGATTTTTTTCCCACCGCTAGTCGAGGTAAATTCAAATTTATTGTGTAGCACGGTGGTTTTGTCGGCCCATTTGACCGTTAAATGTGTTCTGCCGGCCAAGATCATTGCAATTAATCGACGATGATTGATGGCCCATACACGACCCTGCAAATCCAGCCATACTAAAATTGGAGGTAAATCCTTTGGTTTAATTGCGCCAGTTTTAATTCCATTGGCATCGTCAATGATGTCATGTTTGTTGTCCAGAAAAGGCAAGCTTGCGGTATCCTGCATGAATAATATTTGGTTCACAGGAAGTTCAGTTGGTTTTTTTGTTAATGCCAGATACTCAGGCATTGACTGTTGTTTCCTGCGGCTTTTCCAATAGGCTGGATTAACCGTTATAACGTTGTTTACACATAAATGGTTCGTTATTTTTTTAAGATAGGCAATCTCGCAACGCACAGATAAATCAGGACAGGCCTTAGCCATATTGATATAAACCGGCAATCTTGTATAAGCGTGAGCCTGCGATGTAGGTGTTGATGCACACAATAGATTAATCGCGACAAGCAAAGATAAAGCGCCCATCATCGTCAACAGGAATTTTTTTTCAAATAACATTACACGCGCCTTATTAAGTACTGATGAAATTAAAAAAACTTAATCGGCTCGTAGGAATGATGCGAGCCGATTAACGCCGTATACTACTTGATTTATACTATAAGTTATTTCCTTTTGGAGATTTTTCCTTCTCCTTCTCCTTCTTGTACAGGAGAAATATTTTCTTCTAGAAAACTACCCGGAGTAAGCTTCTGCAGCCTGCCCTTAAATTGTCCTTTGGGCACAGCATCGTCCACTACTTCGTGGACGACGATGCTGGTCTGTACTGGTGGTTTGCGCAACATTTCAAAATCAGCGCCTAATTCTGAAAACAACGCGATTACCTTTGCGTCAACCTGTCTACCCCTAGATTCTAGCTCCATCAAAGTATCTTGACCTCGATCCAAAATCCCTTGTTCATGTCGACGCTGATACAGCCTTAGAATCGGGAATTTAGTAATATCCCCGACATTATCAGCAACCTGCTCTTTATCCCTTTTGTTGAGCCTAATCAATATTCCAGTAACATCATCCATGTAATTCTGTACCGCTTTAACCTCTTGCAATGAATGATCATGAACATACTTTATCAGCCGTTCCGCCATAGCTTCCACCTGCTCAAGTGGCGTTTTATATGATCGACCAAGCCGCGACCATTCGGGTGATGCATCCATTATAAGTTGCCCACTAGCTAAGGACTCAATCACGCGACAGTATGCAACAACCACATCTATCGCATCGCTGTCATTGTTGATAATCTTTAATAATTGCATAAAGTCTCGATCAAAAGATAATGCCATCCATTGTCTAGCCCCTACTGGAGGTAGAAGTAGAGGTAGAGGTAGAGGTAAACCAGACATCAGTATCTGACTTCCATCAGCAGAATAATTAACAATTTCAGGTCTTGCATTAACTAATAGTGCATTCATACAGCCACGCATAAAGCTTTCATTCAAGGACTCAGGCAATCCAAGCCAGTGGGAAGCTAAACATGAAATCATTGCCTGCGACATTTCACACTTGCTTGGCGCTACATCAATAATTCCTAATCCTATAGGATTAGCTTTTTCAATTAACTTATGCGTTAAACGCTCTCCAAGCAACTCATCTTTAACCTCCTGCCGTCTCACTAAGAGGCTGGTTTTCACATCGCTATCCGGCAGTTTATGAATTAATTGATTTTCTGCCTTACATTCACGCAGCTCGTAAAGCTGGGTTAGGCCTAGCTCAACGCCTTCATCACTTAGATGCCAATGGAAGACTCCCCAACCCATACTTTTATTATCCGATCTTGCACGTGTAACTAACGGGCCTATTTTAGTCTCATAATCATCGGCAAGATTGGCAAAACCGCGTTCAGACTCTAAAAATGCATCTTTTTTGCAAAATTCTAACCAGTGGTCAACCGTCTCAATTGGTTTTGAAATTAATTTATTACGGAAGCTAACAAATTTCTCAAGAAAATTATCAGCGACTGCTCTCTCTTTAGCTGTAAAATTTTCCGATTTAGCCAATCTTTGTAAAACAGGCACGGCAAAACATAAATCGCGAACCCGTTGTGTTCCAGCATTAACCACCGCCTGAAAAGGCTCAACAACTGCACCGTCTTGTGGATTACTCCTTAACTCACTAATTTCTTTGTGTAGTCTTTTTAACAGAGCAGCATCTGGCCCTTCTTGCACTGCTAACCAAGTATCAAAGCGAGTACCCTTACCGAATCCTTCGTTAAACAGTTTTATTGCAGTCGCAGTCCCGTCCGCTGAACCCTGGGTTATCTTAGCAAGTATATCACCAAAACTTTTAGTAATTGGATTTAATAGCTGAACTGATGTCGCAAGAAACGCTGTTTGCCGTAGAGCGCTCAACGTCGTTGCTCCCAATTTGCGATGTGCTTTCACTATATCAATGCTATCTTTATACGCTTTCAGTATTAGATTCTGAAGCAGATATTCATCTTTGCTCCTCATGATAAACTCCTTTTATATGTGTATTTTAAGTATAGAATAACATTTATGGAAGTCAATTATTTGTAAAAAAATTATTTAGAAGGCTTGAGCGATGTGCGGTGAAAGTCGCACGCTCCGTTCTTAGACGAGCTAGCCGCAGCAATGCGGTTCGCTTACTCGATCAATTAATTGATATTTTATTGCACGACTTCCATCAGGAATTCAGGAAGAGTCGAATATTTAAACCAACCTACGGTGCCAGTCGCCGATGGCGCCATTCGCCCTGCTCACGATAATACTGAATTCGGTCATGCAATCGGTTATCTCGCCCTTGCCAAAACTCGAATTCTTCAGGTACAACCCGATAACCACCCCAATGTTTGGGTCGCATCACGCGTTCTTGTTGATGATTTGCAATGAGCTCGTTTAACGCGCCTTCAAGTTCGGCACGAGTACTGATTTCACGGCTTTGTGGTGAAATGATGGCGCTGAATTGGCTGAGTCTAGGTCTGGACGCGAAATAGTCATCGGATTGCACTTCACTTACCTGATGAGCCTGACCGCGGATCCGAACCTGACGCACCGAGACCTGCCAATAAAAATTCAGCGCGACATAAGGGTGTTTATCCATTTGAGTGGCTTTGGAACTTTGATAGTTGGTGTAAAATACAAAGCCGCCTGCCTCAAGATTTTTTAACAAAACTACACGCGAATCAGGATGACCCTGTTCATCAACAGTGGACAGTAGCATTGCTGTGGGATCGCTTGTTTCCGTTTTTAATACGTCATCTAACCAATGATTAAATTGTGCTATTGGGCATGCCATAGCGTTCGCATCACTCAAGCTTAAATCACCATATTCACGGCGAATGTTTGATAATGGGGTGTTGTTGATCATTATTGATTATCCGAGTTTTAAGCGTTTTTGTGCCACCTGATTAGACCCTCATCCGCCCTGTCGGGCACCTTCTCCCGCGCGCGGGAGAAGGTATAACGTCTACCAGCCGGTTATTTCAGCTATTGCATCACCCAGTTCTGCAGGTGAATTTACCGTTTTAACGCCTGCGGCTTGAAGTGCTGCAAATTTATCTGCGGCCGTCCCTTTGCCACCGGAGATGATCGCTCCCGCGTGTCCCATGCGTTTTCCAGAAGGTGCTGTAACACCGGCGATGTAGGATACGACAGGCTTGGTCACGTTTGATTTAATGAATTCAGCGGCTTCTTCTTCCGCTGAACCACCAATTTCACCAACCATAATAATCGCTTCTGTTTGAGGATCTTTTTCAAACATAGCCAATACATCAATAAACGTGGTACCTGGTATCGGATCGCCACCAATACCAACGCACGTGCTTTGACCAAACCCTTTGTCAGTCATTTGTTTGACGGCTTCATACGTCAACGTACCTGATCGGGAAACGATACCAACTTTACCAGGCAGATGAATGAAGCCCGGCATAATGCCGATTTTACATTCGCCTGGCGTAATAACCCCTGGGCAGTTTGGACCAATCAGACGACTATGGGTGTTATTTTCTAGGTACACTTTCACTTGCAGCATATCAAGAACAGGAATACCTTCAGTAATGCATACGATTAATTTGATTCCAGCTTCAGCGGCTTCAATAATGGAGTCCTTGCAGAATGGCGCTGGAACATAAATAACCGTTGCATCGGCACCAGTTGCATCAACTGCATCACGAACCGTATTGAATACCGGCAAATCCAGATGCATTTGTCCGCCCTTACCCGGGGTCACACCACCGACCATGCGTGTTCCATAGCTAATGGCTTGTTCTGTATGAAAGGTGCCTTGCTTGCCGGTAAAACCTTGGCAAATCACCTTGGTTTGTTTGTTTATTAAAATACTCATTCTTAGCCTCGAAAATAAATTTAAGCGATAGCCGCCACGATTTTTTTAGCCGCGTCAGTCAAACTGTCAGCAGCAATGACATTCAAGCCACTCTTATTTAATATCTCAGCACCTAGGGCTGCATTATTGCCTTCAAGGCGCACAACAACAGGTATAGTAAGCTTAACCTCTTCAACTGCCGCAAGAATGCCTTCAGCAATCAAGTCGCAACGCACGATTCCACCAAATATATTAACCAGAATCCCCTTTACCTTTTCATCAGACAGAATGATTTTGAAAGCCTCACATACGCGCTCTTTCGTAGCACCACCACCAACGTCAAGAAAATTCGCAGGATCACCGCCATAGAGCTTGATCACGTCCATTGTGGCCATAGCCAAGCCTGCGCCATTAACCATACAACCAATTTCACCATCAAGCGGAATGTAATTCAATTCCCAGTCGTGTGCGCGATTTTCACGTGCATCTTCTTGCGATACATCCCGCATCGCTTTTAATTTTGGATGCCGGAATAATGCATTGTCATCAATGCTCACTTTGCCATCAAGACACACCAACTGCCCGGCTTTGGTCACAACCAATGGGTTGATCTCCAGCAGACTCAGGTCACACTCAACAAACATTTTGCCAAGGCCTGTCATTAAATTAGTAAACTGGCTAATTTGACTGTGGTTATTTTTATCGTCTACT
Organism: Legionellaceae bacterium; assembly: GCA_038923045.1. Taxonomy (GTDB): domain Bacteria; phylum Pseudomonadota; class Gammaproteobacteria; order Legionellales; family Legionellaceae; genus DDPF01. The sequence goes on along the minus strand of JBCKWE010000006.1, from coordinate 26,333 downwards.
AGACCCAATTTAAAGGCTACTTCACGGCACTGAAATGGCATGACGCCTGTCATCGGATCAACTGTAATCGTAAAGATTTTTTCAGGGGTGTTTTCAGCAACGTGCTCAATATTAACCCCGCCTTCAGTCGATGCCATAAATACCACGCGACGGCTGGCACGATCAACCACCGCACCAAGATATAGTTCACGAGCAATGTCACTGGTTTCTTCAACCAACACTGCATTCACAGGCTGGCCTTTTGCATCGGTTTGATAGGTTACAAGGCGTGTACCCAATAAAGACTTGGTAAAATTTACCAGCTCCTCTTTGGTCGAAACCAATTTAACACCACCCGCCTTACCACGGCCACCCGCATGCACTTGGGCTTTTACTACCCAGCGCAAGGTGGGTAATTGCGCCGCAACTTGCAGTGCATCGTCTACATTATAGGCAACTTCGCCTCGTGGAACGGGCAACCCGTAACTGGCAAATAATTGTTTGGCTTGGTATTCATGTAAATTCATTATTCGTATCCTGCTTAGACGTTAAGTAATAAACGAGTGGGGTCTTCCAGCAATTCTTTAATACTAACTAAAAATTGCACTGAATCTTTGCCGTCAATCAAACGATGATCATAGGACAGTGCCAGATACATCATGGGTCGAATCACGACTTGACCATGTTCAGCAATAGGTCGATCCTGGATTTTGTGCATTCCTAAAATACCAGTTTGCGGTGGATTGATAATGGGAGTTGCCATCAAGGAACCAAATACACCCCCATTGGTTATGGTAAAGGTTCCACCTTGCATCTCATCCATAGACAATTTTCCCTGACGCGCACGCTGGGCTGCGTCACTGATGGTTTGTTCAATGGTCGCCATGCTCATTAAATCTGCGTCTCTGATCACAGGAACCACTAACCCACGTTCGGTGGATACGGCAATCCCGATATCATAAAACCCGTGATAAATAATATCGTGACCATCTACGGACGCATTCACAGCTGGAAAGCGTTTAAGTGATTCAACAACGGCTTTCGTGAAAAATGACATGAATCCCAATTTCACACCATGTTTTTTCTCAAAGCTATCTTTGTATTGTGCGCGCAAGGCCATAACGGCTTTCATATTAACTTCGTTGAACGTCGTTAACATGGCCGCATTGTGCTGGGCTTGCAACAGGCGCTCAGCAACCTTGGCTCGCAACCTTGTCATGGGTACACGACGTTCCTCACGTGCGCCTACAGGTGTCTGTACTACCGGTTCAGGTTTTGCTACAGCCAAGTTTCGAGCCTTATTGCGATTGGTTTCAATAAAGGCCACAACATCGTCCTTGGTTATACGCGCGTCCTTGCCAGATCCTACGATTTGGTTAGGCTGTAAATCGTGTTCTGCCAACATACGCCGGACAACAGGGCTGGTTGATTTATCATCCAAAGCCACGGTAACAGATTTGCTTTCTTCAACACGTGATGCAACGGCTGATGCACCAATACGCGCCAATAACTGCCCTGATAACACCGTGGCACCTTCTGGAAACAAAATTTCTTGCAATATCCCATCAGCAGGTGCTGGAACTTCAAGCACTACTTTGTCTGTTTCCAGATCGACAATATTCTCATCGCGGGTCACTTTATCCCCGACTTTTTTATGCCAAGCGGCAATCGTGGCATCCGCTACAGACTCCGGCAAATTAGGCACCTTAACTTCAATTGACATGATTATACCTTCTCTTTAATAATTTATTTAATTCCCAAGGCTTGCTTAACTAACCCTGCCTGTTGCTCTACATGCAAATAAAAACTACCTCCTGCAGGCGCTGCAGCAAAACCTCGGCCGGCATAAGACAACACTTGATCCTCACGCAGACTATCGTCCATATTATGCTGGGAGGAGAACCATACGCCTTGATTCTGTGGCTCTTCCTGACACCAAACTACCCGGTGCGCCTGCGGATACTGTTCGAGTACGCTCTTCAGTGCTTTTTTAGGGAATGGGTACAGTTGTTCAATACGTATAATAGCCACATCCTGCAAATTCTCAGCACGACGTTTTTCTAAAAGATCATAATAAACTTTTCCACAACACAACACCACGCTCGTCACCTGGAAGGCGTCATGCGGATCAATTTCGGGGATCACCGTGTGAAATCCACCCTGCGTTAAATCTTGCATGGTTGATACAGCCAATTTATGGCGAAGCAGACTTTTAGGTGTCATCACAATCAATGGTTTACGAAAGTTACGAACAACCTGACGACGCAGTAAATGAAACATTTGTGCAGGCGTTGTCGGCGTACAAACTTGCATGTTTTGCTGTGCACACAATTGCATATAGCGTTCCAGACGTGCTGATGAATGCTCAGGCCCCTGCCCTTCATAACCATGCGGCAACAGCATCACCAGACCACACAAACGTCCCCATTTTTGCTCGCCAGAACTGATGAACTGATCAATCACCACTTGCGCACCATTGGCAAAATCGCCGAATTGCGCCTCCCATAAAACCAATGCATTTGGCTCTGAGGCGGCATAGCCATATTCAAATGCCAATACAGCTTCTTCAGATAATACAGAATCAATCACAGCAAAGGGTTTCATGGGGTTGGATGCCGTAGTCTCCAGCGGCACATAAATAGCGTTGCTATTTTGATCATACAATACAGCATGACGATGCGCGAAGGTTCCTCGACCAGAATCCTGACCTGACAAGCGCACTTCATGCCCTTCATGCAGCAACGTAGCATAAGCAAGAGTCTCAGCGTAACCCCAGTTCATAGCAATTTCACCAGTCGTCATTTTTTCACGTTCAGCCAACAAGCGCCTGACCACAGGGTGCAATTCAAATCCTTCAGGCAATGTTAATAGTTGACCAGATAATGCCTGCAATGTGGCTTCACTAACACTTGTATCAACCTTGTCCATCCATTTTGCAGCAATATAAGGTGCCCAGTCGGTGGCAATTTTACCATCGTATTCGCCTTGTACTGTAACGATAATTGCCTCGTCTCTATCCAGCTTATCCCGATAGGCTTCTATCAATGAATCGACGTGCTCTTGCGTGGTTATGCCTGCCTTAATTAATTTAGCGGCATAAATTTCACGCAGCGGAGGCATAGATTTAATTTTTTTATACATCTGTGGCTGCGTCACAGCCGGTTCATCCGCTTCATTATGACCTTGACGACGATAGCAGACCAAATCCAGCACCACATCACGTTTAAACTTCATGCGGAATTCAAATGCAATTTGCGTCGCAAATATAACGGCTTCCGGATCATCACCATTAACGTGAATGACGGGAGCTTGCACCATTTTGGCCACATCAGTGCAATACAACGTAGAACGTGAATCAAGTGGGTTGCTGGTTGTAAAACCAATTTGATTATTAATCACAATATGCACAGTACCACCGGTACAATAGCCGCGCGCTTGTGAAAAATTGAACGTTTCCATGACCACCCCTTGACCTGCAAAGGCGGCATCACCATGGATCAAAACAGGAACCACTGCATTTTTATGCTCAAGATCATTATGTCGTCGCAAACGGGAGCGAACTGACCCCTCCACTACAGGTCCAATAATCTCAAGGTGTGATGGATTAAATGCCAGCGCCACGTGCACAACGGCACCGGTTTCTGTCCGCAAATTAGACGAAAATCCCAGATGGTATTTTACATCACCTGTGCGCTCAAGCGTATATTTGCCTTCAAACTCTTGAAACAATTCAGCCGCCTCTTTCCCCAGCACATTAACCAGAACGTTCAACCGCCCCCGATGCGCCATGCCGATTACAATTTCCTTCACGGCCGATTCACCGCCACACCGGATGATTTCTTTCATCATGGGTACCAAAGCATCCCCGCCTTCAAGCGAGAAGCGCTTTTGGCCAACGTAGCGCGTGGCCAGATAGCGTTCAAATCCATCTGCTGAAATCAATTCATCCAGTATTTGCAGTTTTTGACTATCGTTAAAAACAGCTTTTCCACGTCCAGACTCCAACTTTTGCTGCAACCAGTCGGTTTCTGCAACATTTACAATGTGCATGTATTCAATGCCAATACTGCTGCTATAGGTTTCACGCAAAGCCTGGTAAATATCTGACAAAGGCATTTGAAGGTGAGAAAAATAGTGTCCAGCATAAAACACATGGTTCAAATCAGCATCAGACAGATGGTGCCAGGCAAGGTCCAGACTTTGCACAGGTGTCCGTTCGACCATTTCCAGTGGATCAAGTTTAGCGGCAAGATGCCCATGCGCGCGGTAAGCATTAATGAGATCAGCGACTTGCGCCTGTTTATCATCAACCCTTACTGACTGGATTAGTTTTTTATCTGCATTTTGCAAAAAATGTTTGACAATATCACGATGGGGTGTTTCTGCAATCCCACCATTAACACTCGGCAACGCGTTAAATGCGGCTTTCCAATCATCTGGAACGGACGCGTGGTCGGCTAGATAATCCTCATACAATCCATCAACATAAGCCATGCTTCCACCAGACAGGTAGGAATTAGCCCATTCATTTTGCAGATTACTGCAGCTCATAACTTATTTCTCCAAAGGGGATCACGTTTCCAGATTTAACATTTGTATGCGTATCTCGCCAATTGCTTTAGCGGGATTGAGTCCCTTCGGGCAAACCGTTGCGCAATTCATAATCGTGCGGCACCGAAACACGCTGAATGGATCCTGTAATTTTTCCAGACGATGTTGCGTTGCAGTATCCCGTGTGTCAGCCAAAAATCGGCGTGCTTGCAGCAATCCGGCGGGGCCTACAAATTTTTCTGGATTCCACCAAAATGATGGGCAGGCACTTGTGCAGCATGCGCACAATATACATTCATACAACCCGTCCAGTTGCGCACGATCAGCCGGTGATTGTAGTCGCTCACGAGCCGGTGCGACGCTGTCATTTTGCAAATAGGGTTCTATTCGCTCATATTGTTGATAAAACTGCGACATATCAACGACCAGATCACGCACAATTGGAAAACCGGGTAACGGCCGAATCACGATTTTATCCGTTTTTAGTTCCGATATTTTGGTAATGCATGCCAATCCATTGCTTCCATTTATATTCATCCCATCCGATCCACATACACCCTCACGACAAGAGCGACGGAAAGAAAGGGTTGGATCCTGTTCGGCCTTCAAACGCTCAAGCAAACTCAACAGCATAGGATCGCTTTTAACCGGAATTTCTATCTCATAATTCTGCATAAAAGGGGTGTCATTTACGCCAGGATTATAGCGATAAATAGACAGACTCACATTTCTGAAATCAGCCATGATCTCTCCTTTTTAATAAACGCGGGCTATGGGCTCAAATGGCTCAACATATTTAGGAAGTACATTCACAGGACGGTAATCAATCGCCGGACGGGAATCATTCTCATAGTCTAGTTGAAAATACAGTGTGTGCTTGATCCAGTTAACATCATCACGGTCAGGGTAATCTTCACGGCTGTGTGCACCACGACTTTCTGTGCGAGCAATTGCCGATTGAGCCGTCGCACAGGCTGTTGCCATCAGGTTATCCAGCTCAAGGGCTGTGACGCGCTCTGTGTTGAAAACGTCGCTCTTATCAACCAAGCTGGCATTTTTAAGTCGTTCACGCAATGCGATAAGGCGCTTTAAGCCCTGCTCCATGAACTCACCTGTACGAAACACGCCAAAATCCGCTTGCATGATGCGCTGCATTTCATCGCGAATCACAGCAGGACTTTCGCCATCCCCTGAATTCTGCCAACGTTGGAAACGCACCAATGAAGCCGCTACATCATCATCTGAAACGTAAGCTATATCAGGCAGTTGATTCGATTGCCATAATTCCTCAACATGCAAACCTGCGGCACGACCAAAAACCACTAGATCAAGCAGCGAGTTACCGCCAAGACGATTAGCACCATGCACAGACACACAAGCACACTCACCAACGGCATACAGACCCTCAACGAACTGCTCCTTGCCATTTATTTTAGTTATAACCTGGCCATTAATATTGGTTGGAATACCGCCCATGGTGTAATGGCATGTTGGCACGACAGGTATAGCATCAATGATAGGATCAACCCCTGCGAACTTCATAGACAATTCACGGATACCAGGCAGGCGTGATTTAATTAAATCAGCACCTAAATGATCGAGCTTTAATTTAACATAATCAACACCTTCAGGATCAAATCCTTTACCTGCACGCAACTCCAGCGAAATGGCTCGTGCAACCACGTCACGACTTGCCAGGTCTTTGACGTGCGGTGCATAACGTTCCATGAAGCGCTCACCGTCTTTATTTATAAGATAGCCGCCTTCACCACGACAACCCTCGGTTACCAGCGTACCAGCACCTGCAATACCGGTCGGATGAAATTGCCACATTTCCATGTCTTGTAATGGAATACCGGCACGCAATGCCATGCCGAAGCCATCCCCTGTATTAATGTAAGCGTTTGTAGTCGATTGATAAATGCGCCCTGCCCCACCTGTTGCTAAGATACACACGCGTGCCTGGAAAAAAATTATCTCGCCTGTTTCAATACACATTGCCGTCACGCCAGTAATACGGCCTTGTGCCTCTTTAACAAAATCTAGCGCAAGCCATTCACTGAATATATGCGTTTTAGCCTTTAAATTCTGCTGATAAAGGGTATGTAACAAAGCATGGCCTGTCCGGTCTGCTGCCGCACAGGTACGCGCCGCCTGCTCACCGCCAAAATTTTTAGATTGGCCACCAAACTGGCGTTGATAAATTTTACCATCATCCGTACGTGAAAATGGCAACCCCATGTGCTCAAGCTCATAAACCGCTTCAGGACCCATTTTACATAAATATTCGATACAATCTTGATCACCGATAAAGTCAGCACCCTTAACGGTATCGTACATATGCCAACGCCAGTCATCTCCATCGGCATCCGCATTACCCAAGGCGGCCGTAATGCCACCTTGCGCTGAAACGGTGTGTGAACGCGTAGGAAATACTTTTGAAAGCAACGCCACTTTTAAACCGGAGTTGGCCAACTGTAGCGATGCACGCATGCCCGCCCCTCCTGCGCCTATGATTATCGCATCAAATTCATTACGCGCATAAGCCATTATTATCGCCCCCAAACAATCATTAATCCCCAAATAAACTGGGAAAGCAGCAATAAAAAAACCAATGTTTGCACGGACAATCTGATGGCGGTAGACGTCAGATAGTCGGTTGTCACAGTCCAAATGCCGATCCATGCATGCAGTGATAGCATCAACAATGCCACCACAGTGGCAACTTGAAAAATGGCACAATGAAATAACGCGCTCCATTCACTGTATTGCAACTGGGGATGAATCAACAAAAAGCAGAGCAGAAACACTGAGTAAATCGCAAAATAAAGTGCTGTAATACGTTGAATCAACCAATCTTTCAAACCGTTGCCAGTCAGGCTTGTAATATTCGTTACCATATCCAGATTCCCAAGATAATTGTCAAAATAATGGCAAGCATAATAACCGTGATGGCACTGCGTCTAGCAATCGCCAATTGTTCACCAAAACCTATATCCATCAACATATGTCGAAAACCCGCGAGAAGGTGATAAATAAATGCCGCGCTAAACGCCCACAAGATTAGCTTGTAATAAGGAGTCGTTAATAATGTTTGTAAATGATTAAATGATGACGGAGATTCTAACGATGTATTTAATAAATACAGCATGAAAGGCAATAATAAAAACAGAACGAGCCCTGAAATTCGATGCAAAATTGATGCTATTGCCATCGGTGGAAATTTCAGACTGCCCAAATCGAGGTTAACGGGTCTTTGATGGTTCACTGTCACGCTCATCCTTATTGAATTTGGTATAATCATTCGGGAGTATACCACTAACGTTTCTTCGCCGCGAAGTATAGCTACCGTCTAACGACTGAGGCTATGCGATGTGGTTTGCGATAACTATCACGAGGCGATTCAGGTGGATAAGGATACCCCAATACTGTAAGTCGTTCAATCGATGTAAGATAATGCTCACCCCATGTACCAGGTTCAAAATTGCTAACCCCAACGTTGTATCGCAGGTTGATTATTGAATCAAAACATTTACGCTGTGCCAGCTCATGGCCATCAAATGCAACTTCTACCTCCGTTTCTGTACCAACTCCGTTTGATTTTAGGCGTTCAACAAGAATATAAACCATTTTTTCGATGGTATAATACAACTTACACATTGAGAGGCCCGCTACGAAAAGATCTTCACCCTTGGATGCGCTTAATTTATAACCAAGATCAAGAATAGGATAAACAAATTCTAATTCGTCCGTACCTGGTATTCGTTCAGGCTGTATAATGTGAGGAGGGGAAAATGCGTCAACAGTTGGTGTGATAATAAACAGATGAAAATCAGCCCAGCGCCACCATAGCTGGTATATTTTCTCAACCTGAGCAATCCGATCCTTGTCGTCTTCATCAAACCACACCTTACGCTGTTCATCCGTTACGCCTTCGACATTCATGGTGGGTGCGTTTGGATCGTCTATTGGCTCTACCATTGCATTTTCTCTGTTATCAGTTATTTGACGGTAGATCAATCTTAACTTAAATTTTACGGGCGTGCACTAGTGGTTCATCCGGCAGCCCTGTATTGGAAGAGACTCTAATGTTTAACAATATCTGCCTTACTCATCAAGCTATTAATATACAACTCATAATCCATGACACCATAATTCGCTTCGATTTGTTGTGTAATGCTATGCTGCTGTTCTTTGTCAATCAAAGCCAGCCCACCATCATTAATAGCGTTTAGGAAAACAATGACATAATCACCATCCAGCAATCCAACGCCGCCTTTATCACCACCACGTGGCAAATTAAAGGCTAATGCATTAATTGCAGTGGGGACAGCATCGGTATCTCGGCCGGATTTCTTGACAGCATGCCACTTCAAGCTGTTTTTGCGAATCAATTCTTCTCGTTGTGACAGCGGATAGGCCGTGCTCAACAACGCTTTTCCAATTTGCATGGCTGCAGCAATAGATTGCTTAGCAGCCAATTTATTAACGATCAACTGTTTTACGTCAACCCATCTTTTTTCTGCTGCCGGAATATGCTGATTGACACGTAGAACTACAACCGTATCATTATCGATTTGTATAGGATCACTGTTATTTCCTAGTTCCAGTACATCATGAGCAAATGCTCCACGAATAATTTGCTTGTTTTTAAGCAATGGCGTGTTTCCACCGTGTCTTGAAAAAAGCCCGGATACCTCAACTTTCAACTTCAATAATCCGGCGACTGGTGTCAAGGAATCTGGCGTTTGGTAACTCAAATCAGACAATTTATCCAATATTTCAGCATATTTTGTTTGAGCAAGTTCCGTTCGTAATTGATCTTGAATATCTGCTTTAATATCAGCATAGGGCTTATTCCCGGCGGTTTTATTTTCATCGTAATAGCGCCTTGTTTGTGACTCGGACAACGTAATTGATTTTTTAATGTCCTGCATCGATAACCGTATATAGGCAATACTAATCTCTTCAGGAGCAAGAAATGCAGATCGATTTTGCTGATAATATGTAGTAATATCGTGTTCTGAAACCTTCGCTTGTTTTAAAAATGCCAAAGCTGGAATTTGCAAGTAATCATAATCACGGGTTTGCATATATAATTTTACAAACCTATCAATATCGGCTGGTAATGCGAAAGAAGTACCAATAAATGCAAAGCGCTGTTGATTCATTAGCATGCCCTGACGAACTTCTTTTTGAAACGATTCAGGTGTAAAAAATGCGCCACTGAGAGCCTGTGTATAACGGCTGTTTGAAAAGCTACCTTCTTCTTGAAATTGCGCAATATTAATAATGGCCGAATCGGCTTGTGATGAACTTACCTCAAAACCGTTGGAACGCGCCGACTGAACCGTCACGCTATTCAAGATCATTTCATTCAGCAATTGCTGTTTAAGCTGATTGTCACTGGTAGCCGTCATTTGCGATGGTGATCGCGACTGACGGATGCGTCGATAGCTTAATTCAAAAGCTTGTTTTGAAATTGGCTGGCCATTCACATCTACTTGTGCGCTTGATTCATGATGCGACTGCATATAGTAATCAACACCAAATAACGTGAACGTTACCCCAACAAGAGAAATGACTATCCAAGCCACTAAACCCTGGATTCGCTCGTTTAGCTTCTGCAACATTTAATAAGTTCCATTAGATCCGGGATCAAATGTATATCGTAAATAAAAAAAACGCGCCTTTCGGCGCGCTATACTGGCGGAGTGGACGGGGTTCGAACCCGCGACCCCCGGCGTGACAGGCCGGTATTCTAACCAACTGAACTACCACTCCAATTCATGGTGGGTGCTGCAGGGATCGAACCTGCGACCCTCGCCTTGTAAGGGCGATGCTCTCCCAGCTGAGCTAAGCACCCGAAAATCTAACTTGCTTGTACCGCTTCTTTTAGCGATTTGCCAGCTTTAAACTTAGCAACGCGTGACGCCTTAATTTCAATGGCATTACCTGTTTGTGGGTTTCGACCCGTTCGTGCTGCGCGAAGACCAGTTGAAAATGATCCAAAACCAGGAAGAACAAGTTGATCGCCGTTCTTCAGGACATCTGTAACTGTTGCCATAAAAACTTCAATTACTTTGCTTGCTGCGACTTTTGTTAGGCCCGAACCATTAGCGATCGCTTCAATCAATTCACTTTTATTCATCATATCCCCTTTGGAGTTATTCATCCTTTACTAAAAGTGGATTAAACCAAATTTAACCACCCAGGTCAAGCTACTACATCACGCTGGTTACCACCAGCGGCGGACATCGAGGAAGAATATACCTCTTATTAACTAGCATGTAAATCATTATTCTTGTTTTTTTCTATATTTATAATTTCATGAGCTGAAACGGGCATTATTAAGGGCTGAACCGCAAACGGGCTGCGCTGCAATGCCAATGCCAAAACCTGTTCAATGGTTTTTAACGGGTGTATCGTTATCTGCTTCAGCACATTTTCCGGGATTTCAGCTAAATCTTTTCTGTTGTCCTCCGGTATAATGACGTGCTTAACACCACCCCGGTGAGCCGCCAATAACTTTTCCTTTAAACCACCTATTGGCAAGACTTGCCCGCGTAACGTAATTTCACCGGTCATCGCCATGTCTGCACGCACAGGAATCTGGGTGATAACTGAAACCAGTGCCGTACACATGCCTATCCCAGCACTTGGGCCGTCTTTAGGCGTAGCACCTTCTGGTATATGTATATGAAAATCATTTTTTTCGTAAAAGTCTAGCGGCAATTGAAGTGCTTTGGCACGACTTCTGACCACAGTCATTGCAGCGTGGATCGATTCTTGCATCACTACACCCAACTGACCTGTATGCAATGTCTTGCCTTTACCTGGCATCATGGAGGCTTCAATTGTTAATAATTCGCCACCAACACTTGTCCAAGCAAGCCCTGTTACCTGTCCCACTTGATCATAAGACTCAGGCATACCATAACGGAATTTTTTAACGCCAAGGTATTTTTCAATGTTTTTACGCGTAACATTAACTTTCCTTATGCGCTTGCTGGTAAGTATGTCCTTAACCACTTTGCGACATATACTGGCAATCTCACGCTCTAGGTTTCGAACGCCAGCCTCACGAGTATAGTGACGAACAATTTCATGCAGTGCATCTTCACCAAACTCGATTTCATTTGTCTTCAGACCATTCATTGCTTCTTGTTTTGAAACAAGGTAATTTTTAGCAATATTTACTTTTTCATCTTCAGTGTAGCCAGGCAGGCGTATAACCTCCATTCGATCCAGCAAGGCGGCTGGAATTTCCAGAGAATTCGCCGTAGCAATAAACATCACATCACTCAAATCATAATTCACTTCCAGATAATGATCACCGAAGGTATGATTTTGTTCTGGATCAAGTACTTCAAGCAGTGCTGAAGCGGGATCCCCGCGAAAATCCATTGCCATTTTATCCACCTCATCCAGCATGATCAGTGGATTTTTTACGCCAGCTTTACTTAATTTCTGAATGATTTTACCCGGCATTGAACCGATGTAGGTACGTCGATGGCCACGAATTTCAGCTTCATCACGAACGCCACCTAGGGCGATGCGAATAAATGTTCTCCCAGTGGCATTTGCAATCGATTGCCCCAGTGATGTCTTACCTACGCCTGGTGGACCCACCAGACACAGAATAGGCCCTTTCAAACGCTTGACTCGCTTTTGGACAGCCAGATACTCAAGAATACGTTCTTTTACTTTTTCAAGCCCATAATGGTCTTTATCAAGTACTTTCTCAGCGAGCGACAAATCAAATTGTATTTTATTGCGTTTTTTCCACGGAACACGAAGCATCCAATCCAAGTAATTACGAACAACTGTGGCCTCAGCAGACATTGACGGCATTAATTTTAACTTGTGTAATTCAGACAGTGCTTTAGTTTTTGCTTCTTTGGTCATGCCAGCTTTATTAATTGAGCGTTCCAGTTGTTCAAACTCATTGCCTTCCTCACTCAGCTCGCCCAACTCTTTTTGAATTGCTTTTACTTGCTCGGTAAGGTAGTATTCTCGCTGGCTTTTTTCCATTTGACGCTTTACACGGCTACGCACCCGCTTTTCAACTTGAAGCAGATCAATCTCATTTTCAATTGCTGCCATTAGATGTTCAAGACGAGTACCTACGTCCAACGTTTCCAGCAGGTCTTGCTTAACTTCAATTTTAAGGCTTAGGTGAGCCGCAATAGTATCTGCCAGACGTCCTGGCTCATCAATGCCCGCAAGGGTACCCAGAATTTCCGGGGGAATTTTTATATTAAGTTTGATGTATTGTTCAAACTGGGACATCAGCGAACGCATCAGGATTTCAATGTCCGGCTTTGGCATGGCGTCACTGATGTCCTCGATTGGCGCAAGCTCCGCGGTAATACAACCATTTCCCTGAATCGAGTATGACATTACTCTCGCACGCCGTTCGCCTTCCACAAGCACCTTAACTGTACCGTCAGGTAGTCTTAATAACTGTAATAAACTGGAAACAGTACCAACACTGAATAGATCTTGAGGTGATGGGTCATCATTAGCCGACTTGCGTTGAGCAACTAGAAAAATTTGTTTATTATCAAGCATCGCCGCTTCTAACGCGGCGATTGATTTTTCTCGTCCAACAAACAGAGGAATAACCATATGTGGGTAAACAACAACATCCCTCAGTGGTAACACCGGCAAACTTGATATCATTTCTACATCAATTGGCGCTAACTCATTTTTATTCGACATAATAAGCCTCTATTGAATAATCCTTACTCACCGCCAGAGGCGATCTTTTTAGTATCCATGTCCTCATAAATCATAATAGGTGCGCCCGTGGCATTAATGGCATTTACATCAATAATAACTTTGCTAACACCTTCAAGCGAGGGCAACTCGTACATGGTATCCAATAACGTATTTTCAAGGATCGCTCGTAATCCACGCGCTCCAATTTTTCTGGACAATGCTTTTTTAGCAATCAGGTGCAAGGCTGTTTCCTGAAATTCCAGCTCAACCCCTTCCATTTTAAATAAGGCGTGAAATTGTTTTGTTAATGCATTTTTTGGCTGAGTAAGAATTTGAATTAATGCAGTTTCATCGAGTTCATGTAAGGTCGTGACCACTGGCAGCCGGCCAACAAATTCAGGAATAAGGCCGTATTTTACTAAATCATCTGATTCAAGTGAATCCAATATTTTATCGGCATTGCTGCTATCTTTTTTCTTTTTTAACTCCGCTGAAAACCCGATTCCTGATTTATCACTCCGCTCACGAATAACTTTGTCAAGTCCTGCAAACGCACCACCACATATAAAAAGAATATTCGACGTATCAACCTGCAGGTATTCCTGTTGAGGATGTTTACGTCCGCCTTGAGGTGGAACCGATGCAATCGTGCCCTCAATTAATTTCAACAGGGCCTGTTGCACACCCTCCCCTGAAACATCTCGCGTTATCGATGGGTTGTCTGATTTGCGTGAAATTTTATCAATTTCATCGATATATACAATGCCTCGTTGCGCTTTGGTAACATCGTAATCACACTTTTGTAATAGTTTTTGAATAATATTTTCAACGTCTTCACCAACATAACCTGCTTCGGTGAGTGTTGTCGCATCCGCCATGGTAAAGGGGACATTCAATAATCGCGCCAATGTCTGCGCTAATAACGTCTTTCCACTGCCTGTGGGTCCAATAAGCAGAATATTGCTTTTACCGAGCTCAACGCCGCTCTCTGTTTTATGGTGCATCCGTTTGTAATGATTATACACGGCTACAGACAACACTTTTTTGGCGTGCGGTTGTCCAATAACATATTCATCAAGGAATGCTGCAATTTCTTTAGGCTTTGGAAGATGAGTTTCGGTTACATCGCGGGTAATATCTGGTGATTCTTCACGAATAATATCATTGCACAAGTCGACACATTCATCACAAACAAAGACAGAAGGCCCTGCAATCAACTTCCTCACTTCATGTTGGCTCTTTCCACAAAAAGAGCAATACAATGCCTTTTCCCCATTTCTTGTACCAACTTTACTCATCTACTAACCCCTATAAGGTGATTGTCATAACGGCGCTCTTCCTCATCCCGAATGCCGAGCGGGATAACAGAGGTGCTGTTATGACATTTTAGAACTTTGTTATACTTACACAGCAACCACAGGATCACGGCCATAAAATATTTTATCTATCAAACCATAATCAAGCGCTTGCGCTGCACTCATGAAATTATCACGCTCTGTATCCCGCATAATTTGCTCAGGTGATTTATTGGTATGTTTACCCATGATACAGTTTAAACGCTCACGCACGGCCAATGTTTCACGCGCATGAATTTCTATATCCGTGGCTTGACCCCGATAACCACCCAAAGGCTGATGAATCATAACGCGCGCATTAGGTAAAGAATAGCGCTTGCCAGCGGTCCCCGCGCAGAGCAGCAATGCCGCAGCACTTGCGGCTTGTCCAATACACAACGTGCTGACATCAGGTTTAATAAATTGCATCGTATCATAAATAGCCAAGCCTGCCGTGACTACGCCGCCTGGAGAATTAATGTAGATTGCAATTTCTTTTTCCGGATTTTCTGATTCCAAAAACAGTAATTGTGCTACGACAAGGTTAGCCATGTGATCTTCTACCTCGCCTATCAAGAAGATAATGCGCTCTTTCAAAAGTCGTGAGTAGATGTCATATGAGCGTTCGCCTCTGGAGGTCTGCTCAATCACCATTGGT
This sequence comes from Legionellaceae bacterium, assembly GCA_038923045.1. GTDB lineage: Bacteria > Pseudomonadota > Gammaproteobacteria > Legionellales > Legionellaceae > DDPF01. The sequence goes on along the minus strand of JBCKWE010000006.1, from coordinate 11,087 downwards.
ACCAGACCGCCGGCACTTCTTATCAAATTATCTGAATACCCTGTCATGCTCAAACCCCCTTTTCCTTTTTATTCTTTTCAGGATTAACAACCTGATCATACGTCATTTTTTTTGCAATGGTTTTAGCACGCTCAATAATTTTATCTGCTACCATCTCCTCCATAATCAACGCTTCAATATCGGCACGGCGTTCACTGCTATCCTGATACCAATTACGAAGTTCATCAGGAACTTCATAAGCACCAGCCAGTTTTTCAATCATAGCATCAACACGCGCTGCATCAGCAATAATCGCATGCTTTTTAACATATTCGGAGAAAAGCAAACCTAGATGCACGCGATAGCGGGCTTTTTCTTCAAACAATATTCTGGGGAAATCTGGTATTTGTTCGTCATCAGCATGATTGTGTCCAAAAACTTGATGATACATTTCATGTTTCAGATGTTCAATCTCACGATCAAGCAAGACAGTTGGCAAATCAAATTTATTTTTTTCCAATAATTTTTCAAAAATTACGCCACGGTTCATTGAACTTACACGGCGCTCAAGTTCACGCACCATGTTTTCCTTGATATCTTTCTTGAAGGCGTCAACGCCACCCTCTTTAATATTGAATTTTTCAGCAAACGCTAAATCCAAGTCAGGTAATATCCCTTCCATAACCTTTACCACAGTTACGTTAAATATTACAGCTTTACCTGCCAATTCTTTATGGCCATAATCGTCAGGGAAATTCATTTTAATTTCCGTCTGCGTGTCTTTTACTGCACCAATCAGACCGTCTTCAAAGCCTGGAATCATGGAGCCTTCGCCAATGACCATTTCATAACCATCAGCACTTCCGCCTTCAAACGCTTGCCCACCAAGGAATCCCTTGAAGTCGATGACCGTTTTATCACCTGCTGCAACAGGACGTGATACATCATGCCAAGTTTTATTTTGTGCACGCAGGTTATCCAGCATTACAGTCAAATCAGCGTCAGTCACTGCCGCATGAACTATTTCTATTTCCTGATCTAGATCAATTTCATTGGCGAGCACTTCGGGATATATTTCAAAGGATGCTGTGTACTTGAAGTCTTTACCTGTCTCGACTTGTAACGGTTCAATCATGGGTTCGCCGGCTGGTGTTAATTTTTCAGCCTTCAACGCCTCAAACAGGGTTGGCTGCACCATCTCGCGTGCAACGTCCTGACGAACACTGTCAGAATAACGTTGCTTTACCACATTTAATGGGATCTTACCTGCGCGAAAACCATGTATCTTTAATTTAGGAATAAGATTCCGAAGACGCAGCTGCACTTCCTTCTCAATTTTTTCGGATGGAACCGAAACCGTTACTTTGCGTTCCAAACCATTCAAGGTCTCAACAGAAACTTGCATCTAGTCACCTCTTGGAATTGTTTTAATTGTATATATGAAATGGTGCGAAAGGAGAGAGTCGAACTCTCACGGGTTGCCCCGCTGGAACCTAAATCCAGTGCGTCTACCAGTTCCGCCACTTTCGCAAACAAGGTTGAATTATTAAACACTATCACTATCTTGTAAAGACTCAGGATGAATCGAAGAAAAAGACCGTGAATTTTTTCTAATCTGGGGTGAACGATGGGGCTCGAACCCACGACCACCGGGATCACAACCCGGGGCTCTACCAGCTGAGCTACGCCCACCATATTTTTATTACCATAAATAAAGAGCTCTGCATGGCGTCTGGTACGCCCGGCAGGACTCGAACCTGCTACCCTCGGCTTAGAAGGCCGATGCTCTATCCTAATGAGCTACGGGCGCATGACTATGGTCGGGGTGGAGAGATTCGAACTCCCGACATCCTGCTCCCAAAGCAGGCGCGCTACCAGGCTGCGCTACACCCCGTTTACCGTCCCTTAAGGACCGAGCGCAAATGATACCGGGAGGCGATGCCAAGGTCAATACAGAAATGAAATAAAGTTAAAATTTATTTGTTGGATAGCACCGAGTACGTTACGATAAGGTCATATTCGCCGAATGCAAGCCCATCATGAAAACAAAACTATTGCCCATGTTTGACACCCTAGACCATCTAAATAAAAATGCCGAAAACGCCGTGCTGCCAGATACACGCTTTCAACACGACTTTAACCATACGCTTAATTTCATCAGGAGTTACACCGGCAGCTTGGGCACATTCAATAGTTATCGGCGAGAAGCCGAACGTTTATTGCAATGGTGCTGGTTGATTCGGAATAAAACATTGCCAGAACTTAAACGTGACGATATCGAACTATTTGTACGGTTTTGTCAAAATCCGCCAATCTCATGGATAGGCTTGAACAAAAAAAACCGCTTCATTGAAAAAGAGGGATTACGAATACCGAATCCTGATTGGCGTCCATTTGTTGTATCCCTAGATAAATCGGCAAGAAGGCAAGGTGATCTCCCGTCTCTGACAGAATTTAGTCTCTCACAAGGCGCTGTACAGGAAATTTTTGCTATTTTAAGCACGTTATTCAATTTTTTACTGGCCGAGGAGTACGTGTTCTCTAATCCTGTCGCACTGATCCGTCAGAAAAGTAAATTTCTTCGTAAACGCCAGCTAACTGCTCCCATAAGACGTCTGAGTTTGATTCAATGGGATGCTGTATTGCGAGCAGCGGAGGCGTTGGCACAGACAAATCCCGATAAACATGAGCGGACCCGATTTATTCTCAGTATTTTGTTTGGTATGTATCTGCGCATTTCCGAATTAGCTGCCAGTGAACGCTGGATCCCAACCATGAATGATTTTGCCAAAGACAGCAATGGATATTGGTGGTTCACTACGGTAGGTAAAGGCAATAAGGAACGTCAGATTGCCGTGAGTGTATCCATGCTGGAGAGCCTCGCACGCTGGCGTAGGTTTTTGAGCATGACGCCCCTACCCTCGCCGGCGGATAACACGCCTTTAATTCCCAAAATTCGCGGCACAGGCCCAATGAGCGACACCGCCCCGCTACGCCGACTGGTACAAGTTTGCTTTGATAATGCGGCCATCATGTTACGGGTGGAGAATCTAGCAGAAGAGGCAGACAGCTTGGGTGCTGCCACCGTTCATTGGTTGAGGCATACCGGTATATCAGAAGATGTTAAAACACGCCCGCGTGAACACGTTCGTGATGATGCCGGGCATAGTTCGAGTGCTACAACTGATCGCTATATTGATGTGGAATTACAGGCGCGTTATTTATCTGCTCAGAAAAAAACGATTCAACCGGTGGAGTAACTCCCCACGTCGTCCCGAGAGGCCCACCCCTTCTTGTGTATTCCAAAAAATATGCTATATTTTAAGTGAAGCTGGACTCTCAAATATTTTGGTCATAACATAAGTATTTGTCAAATCAGGAGATACTTGCTATGCCTATTCTAGATATTAGCGAATTTATGCCGTCTGCTGTTGCTACGGTTACCAGTTCTGCTTTACATACTCATGCCATTACTCGAGGCACCATGCCGAGCATTCCGTCTATAGTATGGATCAGAAAAGAAATGCTCAATCCTGCTAGTGCTAAAATTGAGGTTCTCGCACAAGAGTTTTTTCGCTTACTGATTTCCCATCAGCCGGAAACAAGACTGACGCATAATCAAGTAACAGGTGTTCATTATATCCTCTCAGAAGAGGTTATAGGCTATCGCAATTTACCCGAGGGTGAAGCGGATAATTTTGCCAATGGAACATACCGTGGTTTAGGGCAAGTTATGCTGGTATCGATGGTTTTGGAAGAGGTTGATTTAAAAAACGGCAATCTAGGTCTCGATAATCGTGATCGAGTGATAAAAATTGATGGAGATTGGTGTTTTGCTGCATATCGTATACATGGTAAGAATAGGTACCTGATAACCCCAGATGCCATTCTGAGCCTTCCTTATCCAAGCGGTTATTATAGATTTAATTGGCTAGATTTGACGATAGAAGGGGCGGATAAACCAACCAGCTCGATTGTCAATCCAGCGCTCGCACAGGCACCTAAATTTAGATCAGAGGTAAATGAGGCGATGCTTAAAATTTGTTTGTTGCCGGATAGCTTTATTGACAAATTTGTAGATGCCTATATGCCTGCGAGGGGAGCAAGATTTGCTAATTTAATTAAAGCACGTCGAGAACAGTTATGGTTCAGCGCCATACAAAATCCCTCCTTTCAAAGGCATTTGAATTCAGCACAAGCGGCAATTGATACGCAAAGTATTTTAGAGCAAATGAAATCATTCAAGGCGGGGGGCATTCAACTCGTGTCGGTTGGTGAGCGCCTTGGCTTGATAACTGATGTATACGCGAGAGCACAGCTTTTAATAACGCCCCCTGTGCTCGCAGGGATGTTATTAGCGTCGATTCAAACGTCTCGCAGAATAGAGGAGGTCTCTCTTCAATGCACCACGCGATTGATGGAAATTAAACAACATGTCGTGGATGCTGATCATTTATTAACTGAATACATCAGAGAAAAAGGTGAGCAAATTACCAGTAATAGGGATAATTTAGCCAAATTACAGGCAATAAAAGCCAATCTGTCTAGGGTACTCGCATCTGTACGTTCGAGTGAGGTAATATCAGTTAAGGAAACAATAGAAAGATGGCGCGTGGAAGCAGTTGGATCATTAACAGTTGGAAAAAATGCTGAGGCGAATAATCTTGAATCTGCTTTATATAGAATACCTGTTGACCAGCGCACAATTATTATTTCAAATCCAGGTGTTCCTAATGATGTGCAGTTGGCGTTAGCTCGACCTAAACTTAGGTGGAGAAGGCATAATGTTAGTAACTCGGAAACACGTCAGCCTGAGCAGGACGATACGCATCCCACCCACGTGCCGGGCAGCCGCGTGTATCTAGGACGTTAAATAACTTAACATGAGGAGAATATAATGGACCAGGATAAATTTGATTTACTTCGAAGGAATTATCCCGAAGACGAGCGAGGCTCCCAAAATGCGCGGGTACAGGAACTGCGGGCTGAAGCACGTCGCTATAGAGACGCGAATAACATCTTGGTACAACAACTTTGGGCCATAGAGCTGAGAATTGAACGGCTTAAAGATGAAGAAGAGAGAGAACCTTTGATGAGAGAGAAGGACGAATTGTCTCACCAAATTGAGGCGGCAGGATATGTTGAAAAAATTGCCCCTTTGCTTGTAGAAATTAATGCGCTGGAAATCGCATTGCATGGACATTCTGACGTGGGCGGTAATTCTCCCTATCTATTATAAACCAAACAATTAGTGGTGTGCTACGCTGCTACTTGTTCGTCCTCAGTCCTGAACAAGCAACAAAAATACGGCTACTATCCACAGCATAACACCAAAATAAAATACAAACACGGGAGGTTCTATCTCCCCTTTATATTTTGCTTTAAACCAAAAAAGCCAGGCTGGAAAACAGGCCAGTAAAAATAAGGAGACGATGCGGATCAAAAGCAACGAACCGGTTTGAAAAGGCAGTAATTGGGCGGTCCTATTAATAATCAGATGCAAATGTGCTCTGCACCATAATAATAGCCAGCGCCCCCACTGCTCATAGATTTCAATCAACCAGGATGCCAATACCAATGGAAGCAATAGCATCATAGCCGGCTTGCTGGCTATTTTTCTCACCATCTGAATAAATTCTTGTGAAAAAGCCAGAAAGACGGCCGATATTACGATGATTAGGGCAAATGATAATAAGGCGGCTGTATTATCCACTTTTTCCCTCCAAGGTTTCCCATCGCGCATACAATTCAGCAAGCTTTGTTTCATGCTCGGCTAGCTTTTGATGAAAGCGACCAAGGTCCTCGCTCCCTTGTTGATAAAACGCATGACTGGTCATTGTAAGATGCAAGGCTGCTATGGTTTTTTCACTGGATTCTATCTGTTTTGGCAATTTCGACAGCTCGCGCTGTTCATTGAACGTAAGCTTAACATTACTTGTTTGACGTCCAGTTTGATGGCCAGTTTGTCGCCCACTTTTTTTATTATCTACCGGTGCAGCAACGGCTCGTTGCTGCTGTTTTTTTGTTTTTTCATTACGATAAGCCTCATAACCGCCTAAATATTCGTTGAATAGACCATCACCCTCATAAATCAACACACTGGTCACAACCTGATTGATAAATGCCCGATCGTGGCTTATCAGTAGCAATGTTCCTGGATAGTCGACCAGCATTGCTTCCAATAATTCCAAGGTTTCAATATCCAAATCGTTCGTGGGCTCATCCAGAACCAACAAATTGGCAGGATTGGCGAATAATTTAGCTAACAGCAAACGATTGCGTTCTCCACCCGAGAGCGACGATACTGGCTGGTTAAATTGCACAGGCATAAACAAAAAATCACGCAAGTAAGATGACACATGTTTTGGCATACCTTGTATGGTGACATAATCCGCGCCGTCGGCGACATTGGCCATCACCGTTTGATTTTCATCGAGGTGTCGGCGTAATTGATCAAAATAGGCGACAGACAATGACGTACCTAAACGAACCTCTCCTGAATCAGGTGTTAGTTCACCCAATAACAAGCGTACTAGAGTGGTTTTGCCGCAACCATTCGGACCCACAATTCCTACTTTATCGCCACGCGTCAAAAGAAAAGAAAAATCTCGAATTAAAGGTTGTTCATTCAAACTATAATTAAGCATCGACGCTTCAATGACTAGATTACCTGAACGCGTCACGTCTAAGGTCAGTGATTTAACTTTTCCCATTTGTAATCGACGTTGCTGATGCGCGTCTCGCATTGCCTTTAATGCACGAACGCGACCCTCATTGCGCGTTCGCCTAGCCTTAACACCCGTGCGCAGCCAAGCTTCTTCTTCACTCAAGCGTTTGTCAAACAAATCATGGTGTGTATTCTCGGTCACGCGCATGGCTTCACGTCTGTCTAGATACGTTTCATAATTACAATCATGACGGTGCAATTTACCTCGATCAATTTCCAGAATACGATTGGCGACCTGTGCTAAAAATTCACGATCATGCGTTACCAGCAATAAGCTGCCAGGGTAGCTTCTGAGATACGATTCCAGCCATTCAATGGCATTAATATCCAAATGGTTGGTCGGTTCATCAAGCAGAAGTAAATCGGGTTCCGCAATCAAGGCCGCCGCTAACAATACCCGCCGTTTCATACCTCCGGACAATTGATTCATGGAATCGCCCGGGTTAATTCCCAGACGTGTTGCCATTGTTTCAATGCGAGGTAATAAATCCCACAGATGCAAATCATCCATGCGATGTTGGCACCTTGCCAGCTCGTCCATATCATCACCATGAGTCAGGCGATAAAATTGTGCCAGAACCTCACCTGCATCACCTAAACTTTTTACGAGAAAATGATACACCTGCTCATCTTCATCATTTATCGGCACGTCTTGCGTTAATCCCGCGATACGTAATCCGGATAGCTTATGAATATGGCCGCTGTCTGGCACCATTTCGCCTTGCAATAGTTTCAGCAAGGTCGATTTGCCAGCACCGTTTCGTCCCACCAATGCAATTCGTTCATGCGGCTGAATTTGCCAATCGGCACTATCAAGAATACGGTTTCCCGCTAGAATTAAGGTGACTCCACTCAGGGATAAAATACTCATATGGTCTCGTTACAGTACCATGACGCCGTCCATTTCAACCTGCGCGCCACGCGGTAGCGCTGCAACTCCAATTGCAACGCGGGCAGGATAAGGCTCATAAAAACGATGTGTCATGGCTTCATTAATTAATGGAAAGTGATTTAAATCAGTGAGATAAACCGATAGTTTGACAATTTTTGCAAGACTTCCACCTGATGCTTCACACACAGCCGCCAGATTGTCTATTACTTGCGTTATTTGTAAGCGGATTTCATCACTGCACAATTGCATGGTTTGTGGATCGAGCGGAATTTGACCGGATAGATAAACCGTATCACCACAACGAATGGCTTGACTGTAGGGACCAATGGCGCTTGGCGCTAATTCTGTATTAATAGATTGCATGATTTACTCTCCTCCCTGTTTTTTACGATAAAGCCGCAGAACCACTTTATTAGCTCTTAAACGCCGCATAACCCGGGCCAAATGCGTTCGATTGACCACACTGATGGAAAAAGTCACGGCATTATGCCGTCCGTCACGCGGATCAACATTAATATTTCCAATATTGGATTCAGCATCTGAAATCGCTGTCGCAAGGGCTGCTAGAACCCCACGTTGATTCGCCACATCAACCGTAATATCAACCCAGAATTCGCCTTGAACATTGTCATCCCAGCACAGAGAAATAAACTGCTCAGGATTACTGCGTACATTTTTTATCATCGAACAATCACTGGCATGGACTAAAATACCACGCCCCTGTTGAAAGCGCCCCACAATGCTGTCCCCTGGAATAGGTTGACAGCATTCAGCAAAATGCAACACCATGCCTTCAGTGCCTTTAATAGCCAATGAGCTGATTTTATTTGTTTTTTCCAGGTCACCCCTGTCTTGGACAACGATCAGACGGCGTGCAATCACCATGGGCATTTCATTGCCAATTCCAATGACGTAGAATAAATCTTCTGCTGTTTTATAACTCAAATCATGCAGCAAGGCACGAAGTGATTCTGGGGGAACTTTGGCGAACTCACTACCCAGCTCAGTAAAGGCTTGCTCTAAAAATCGATGGCCCAGTGTAATGGACTCGGCATGATGTTGGCTCTTCAAAAAATTACGGATGTTACTGCGAGCTTTGCCTGTTACTACAAAATTCAACCAAGCTGGATTGGGGTGAGCGCTAGGCGCTGTAATAATTTCTACGGTTTGCCCATTGGTTAACGGAATACTCAATGGCACAAGACGGCGATTAACCTTGGCGGCCACGCAACGGTTACCGACGTCTGAATGCACTGTGTAGGCAAAATCAACTGGCGTCGCACCACTCGGCAATTCCATGATGTCGCCCTTAGGCGTAAAAACATACACCTCATCAGGAAACAGATCAATTTTTACGTTCTCAATAAACTCCAGCGATGTCCCGGTGCTGTGCTGCATTTCAAGCAACCGTTGCACCCACTCACGAGCCCGCAGTTGAGCCTCGTTAACATGTGAACCATTCGATTTGTATATCCAATGCGCTGCAACGCCATTATCAGCAACACAATCCATATCGCGCGTACGAATTTGTACTTCCAGTGGCACGCCAAATGGACCAAACAGGGTCGTATGCAATGATTGATAACCGTTTACTTTTGGAATCGCAATATAATCCTTGAAGCGTAGCGGCACAGGCTTGTAAGTTTGATGCAATGCGCCCATAACACGATAACAGGAATCAATATCTTCCGTTATAACTCGAAAGGCGAAAACATCCGTTATCTCCGCAAAAGACGCTTTGTTCTGACGCATTTTACGATAAATACTGTATAAATGTTTTTGCCGACCAAATACATGTTCATAAGGTATATTCAGAGCTTGCAGTGCTTCCTGCAAATCCTGTTCAATTTTTTGGGTTAGTTCATGCCGATTACCACGTGTTTTTTCGACCGCTGATTTAATGGCACGATAGCGCATGGGATACAATGCTTTGAAACCCAGATCTTCCAGTCCCGTATAGACGGCATGCATGCCCAGCCGATTGGCAATGGGGGCGTATATTTCCAGTGTCTCAATCGCAATGCGTCTTCGTTTTGCAGACGGCATTACCCCAAGCGTTCTCATGTTGTGGAGTCTGTCGGCGAGTTTAACAATGATAACGCGAATGTCCTTGACCATCGCAAGCACCATTTTACGAAAATTTTCGGCTTGCGCCTGCGCGCGCGACTCAAATTTAATGTTGGTTAGCTTGGTTACGCCATCAACCAGCGCCGCTACATCCGCACCAAACTGCAAAAGCAATTCGTCTTTACTAATCAAGGTATCTTCAACAACATCATGCAACAACGTCGCAATAATGGTTTGATAATCAAGGCGCATTTCGGCAAGGATCAGCGCGGCGGCCACGGGGTGAGAGATGTAAGCCTCACCCGAACGCCGCATCTGTCCCTGATGAGCCTTTTCTGCAAAAAGATAGGCCTGACTACATGTTTCAACCTGCTGTGGCTCAAGGTAGCGTTTCAGCTCTTCATGTAATTCATCAAAGTAGCTCACGCATTATTCCCCTCAGGCTTCTTTCAAAATATCCCGACTTATTAATCCGGCCGCAATTTCGCGCAAGGCAACAACAGTAGGCTTGTCATTATCCCATTCCACCATGGGTTGAGCACCACGAATCGCGATTTCACGCGCACGAACAGACGCCAACATGACCAATTCAAAACGGTTGTCTACATGATCCAGACAATCTTCAATCGTTACACGTGCCATACTTTTTGATCTCCAAAAATACTGCAATTATTTTTTCTATTTTACGTTGACGACAACAAAAATGAAAGCAATTTCCGTTGTTGCACCACTTGACGCGACATCCGCAAGCGGTGCGCAACCACAATCGCCTGTAATTCAGAGGCTGCAATTTCAAAATCATCATTGACTATCAAATAGTCAAATTCAATATAATGACTCATTTCATCACGCGCCTGCTGCATGCGGTCCTGAATAACCTGTGCATCATCCCGCCGTCTATCCATCAAGCGTTGCTTCAAAACATCCAAGGACGGAGGAATGATAAAAACACTCACAGCATCCTCAAATAAGCGTTTGATCTGCTGCGCGCCCTGCCAGTCAATATCCAGCACAACATCTGTACCTGCACGCAGACGTTCCTGAATTTGCACAACTGATGTGCCATACAAATGATTAAAAACTCGCGCATGTTCAACAAAGGCACCCGCATCAATCATCCGCTGAAATTCCGGCTCATCAACAAAAAAATAATCCACACCATTTATTTCACCAGGCCGGATGTCGCGCGTGGTATGCGATACGGACAAATCAATATCGACCAACTCACGCACCAGTTTCTTTACTAAACTAGTTTTTCCGCCACCGGAAGGGGCTGCAACAATAAACAGGCTCCCAAGGCACTGATCATCCATAGTTTTCTACTCAATAATTACACATGTTTAATATCCAGTGACTATACCTCAAATTTGTACAAATGCAAACCCATGTGCATGTGAAGAATCGCAGCAGTTCTGTCGGCGT
>JBCKWE010000005.1:0-65010 GCA_038923045.1 Legionellaceae bacterium | reverse complement strand
TTCATAAGAATAATATTAAGAGGAATATCAATACAATGAAACCATTAATTATATCAACAAATCGTTTAATATTACGATCTTTCCAGCAACCCCCCCTTGCATATCTGCTACTTTGTTGATCAGGCTGCCTGCGAAATTGTTTTGGAAGTAATCGTGTGAGTGCTGATTTAAATAAGCAAACATCTGTGACAGATGTGTCTTGTCTAAGACTTGGAAACAATTTAAGTTTTGCCCAGTCTAACAGACGCATATCAAGGGCTAGGATTGCCCACGAAAGGATATATAAATCACCAGCCAAACAACTTGCGCCAAATCGCGTTTTCTCCCTATTGCGAAACTTTAAATAATAACATAAACTTACGTGAAACAGACAAAATACTATATGGCGCATCTTATGATGAAGAATTTATTTGTAGGTCGAAAACGAGAGCTCCGCTTGCTGATGGATTTATTTGAAAAAAAAGTCGCCAGTCTGGTGGTGATCAAAGGGCGGCGCCGTATTGGAAAAAGCCGCCTGGTTGAGGAATTTGGGAAAGACCAGACGTATTACGTTTTTTCAGGGTTGCCGCCGAATGAGCGATCGACAGCTCAATCACAACGCGATGATTTTGCAAGGCAATTGTCGACTCAAACCGGATTGCCTGACGTTCTGGCAGATGATTGGAGTAAGTTGTTTTTATTGTTCGCAGACAAGATAAAAGCAGGTCGCGCGATTATTCTGTTTGATGAAATATCTTGGATGGGTTCAAAAGATCCTGCTTTTCTAGGAAAACTTAAAAATGCTTGGGATCTGCATTTCAAGAAAAATCCTCATCTCATTTTGATTTTATGTGGATCCGTTTCCGTCTGGATAGAAAAAAACATTATCAGTAGCACCGGATTTTTTGGAAGAATAGCGCTCAAAATAACCTTGGAGGAATTATCATTAAGCGAATCTAATGAGCTCCTTCAAAAAATTGGTTTTCATCGATCGTTAATTGAAAAATTTCATTTATTGTCTATCACTGGTGGGATCCCTTGGTATATTGAGCTAATTAATCCAAAATATTCTGCTGAAGAAAATATTAAACAGCTCTGCTTTGAAAAGGATGCTATTTTAGTCGACGAATTTAAATTTATATTTCATGATTTATTTGGACGCCGTGGGGAGGTTTGCAAAAAAATCGTGGAATACCTGGCCAAAGGTCCGGCAGAATATGCGGATATTGTAGCCGCACTTGATTACCATAGTAGCGGCTCCTTAAGTGAGTATTTAGATGATTTATCCATTTCAGGATTCATTCAGCGCGATTTTACCTGGGCATTAAAAAGTGGGAAGGACTCTCGTCTCAGTCAATTTCGATTAAGCGATAACTATGTGAGATTTTATTTAAAATATATTTTGCCACGCTTAACCAAGATCGGGAAGAATCAATTTTCACAGTTTTCTCTCACGTCTTTATTGAACTGGGATAGCATTGCGGGCTTACAGTTTGAAAACATGGTATTGAATAACCGCCGGGAAGTTCATGCATTACTCGGGTTAAAAGACGATGAAATACTAGCAGACAATCCTTATTTTCAAACAAAAACAACAAAGCAGCAAGGCTGTCAAATTGATTATATGATCCAGACACGTTACAACACATTGTTTGTATGTGAAATCAAGTTCCTAAAAAATCAGGTTGACGTATCCATTATTGAAACCATGAAAGAGAAAATTGCCCGACTCGCAATCCCCAAGGGCTACGCGTGTCTTCCTGTGTTAATTCATGTAAATGGTGTTACCGATAGCGTCGTTAATGCTGGCTGGTTTTTTAAAATAATTCAGTTTGGGCAGCTATTCTCGGTGAGTTTTTAGCTAACCGGTTGATTTATAATAGTATCATCATACAATTAGTGCGATAAGGAAAATTAAGCTCAACTGACGAACTAGTTGTTAGCTAAAAACACATATCATATGTATTGTTTTCGCCATAATTGGCATGAAATATTCCTTTCTGACTGATTTGTATCGTAATTGCATGCGCCATCTTATCTTTCGTAATGTTTGTTGGACAAAGTTAAATATAATCAATCAGTTAACTGAAATATCACCGAGAGTAGCTGACCCTTTAGTGGTCTGAATTTATTGACCCACTATACTTAATCCCATGACTATTACTAATCAAATCCATCAAATCATCATTCGACAATTTACCACTCACACCCTGACCACTCAGTAGTTCATTGGCTAGATTACGCTTGTGCTCGTGGAGGGCAATGATTTTCTCCTCAATGGTATTTCGCATCACAAAGCGATAAATCGTGACCGGCCGCTCCTGGCCGATGCGATGCGCGCGATCGGAGGCTTGATCTTCTACCGCCGGATTCCACCAAGGGTCAAGGTGAATGACATAATCTGCCGCAGTCAGGTTCAGCCCACTGCCGCCGGCTTTCAGGCTGAGAAGAAACAAATCACCTTCACCGCCTTGAAATGCTTCAACTGCTTTTTTACGATTAGCCACTGACGTGCTACCGTCAAGGTATTGATAATTAATTTTTTCCGCTTCTATGCGCTTTCTGACAATATCCAGAAACGTGACGTATTGACTGAAGACCAAGGCTTTATGGCCGGTTTCAATAATGGTTTTAACCGTTTCAATAAACGCGTTTAACTTGCTATTTTCAATCATAACCGTGCTATCAACCAGCGAACTATCACAACAGGCGCGCCTGAGTTTTGTAATTTCAGCCAGCACGCTGATGCGACTATTTTCCTCAAACATAAGATCCTTCATGCGTTGTTCCGCGGTGCGACGCAGTGCCTCATAAAAAATAGCTTCCTGCTCTGAGGGTTCAACATGAATCGTTTGTTCTGTTTTTGGTGGCAGCTCTTGCAATACTTCTGACTTGATACGGCGTAAAATATACGGCGCAACCAAGGCGCGTAAGGCGTGAATTCTGTCAGGCGATTGCTTGGTTTCAATGGGAATGGAATATTTATTTTGAAACGACTTGATGGAGCCTAACAAACCTGGATTAATGAAACTAAAAATACTCCATAGTTCACCAAGGTGATTTTCAATCGGGGTGCCAGACAAGGCTATACGGCTCCTGCCTTTGAGTTTCATCACGGTTTTCCAGCGCTGCGTCTGGGCGTTTTTAATCGCTTGCGCTTCATCCAGCACAATCGTTTCCCATTTTTTATGAACCAGCAAATCGCTGTTATGTTGTAGCAAACCATAGCTGCAAATGATCACATCAAAGTTGCCGGCATTATCAATTAACGTGGCACGGCCATCGGTGCGCAGATCATAAACGTTTAACGTCGGTGCAAATTTGTTGAGCTCCTCCATCCAGTTAAAACAAACGGACGTTGGGGCTACTACGAGAGCCGCACCGTTTTTCGCACGTTCCAACAGCAACGCAATGGTCTGAACGGTTTTTCCCAGCCCCATGTCATCGGCAAGGCATGCGCCTATGCCCCAATGCGTGAGTCGGGACAGGTATTGAAACCCTTCTGTCTGATAATCACGTAATGAGGCTTGTAAAGTTGACGGTACTTCCGGCACGTGGTTACGCATGGATTTAATTTTTTTACAATGCGCAGTCCAGCCAGCATCAAACGTCGTGTTCTCAACTTGGGCGACAATATCCGACAAGGCTTGCGCGCCAAGCGGGTTTATTTTGTTACCATCCGATAACGCGTGCAACAAGGCGAGTTGTTTTCTTAATTGACTGGTTAGCTCAATAAATTCACCATTGCCTAAACGAATAAAACGCCCGTGTGCATTAGCATCCAGTGATTCAAGTAACTCCTGCATACCCAGCACTTCACCATCATCCAAGGTAATTTTTGCATCGTATTCGAACCAACTGTTTGCCGATGAGATTTTAATCGATAAATTACTGCCATGCACACGCTGCTTGATTTTGAATGTCTGGCCTTGTGGCCACTCAATCATCAGTGGTGCGGCAGCTGCATAGTGCTGAAGTTCAGACATCACTTCAAGCACATCTTCAGGTGATTCAATCTCGTAAACGCCATCGTCATATTCGTGCTGCAATAAACTCGGGCATTGCGCAAACAGCTCTTTTAGATTCTTTTTTTCTGCCAGAAAATTACGCTGAACACGCGCCCTTTTCTCTAAACCATTTTCGGTAACCATCGTCATGAACGACTCTTTTCCCTGACCGATTTTAAAACAAGCCCCGTGATTGGCGAGTGGTTTAGCCCACAAGGTGGCACGCACACCCACGTTCATCGGTAATAATTGAATACAAGGTGCTGCATCTCCTGCAATCTCAGGGATATCAATGTCGCTAATGCCAACGTGGATTTTAATATCGCGCTTAGCATGTTGAATGACCCTCAACACCTTGTCTTTGGCGCTCGCGGGAATGGTCAGTCCTTTTTTACCAATCACCTTGCCGATACTGGCAAAGGCATTGGTAAAATCAATCACCCGATATTTATTCAGGCTTTCCGGCTCGATAATCAGACCTGCGTCTGGTAGAAAATGTGAGAGGCTGAGATGATAGCCTTGTTTAGTTTCTTCAATATGCAATTCTGGCTCGCCAAGCACCAGCTCAATGGATACATCCCTGTTTTGATAATGGGCAATATGCGGATGCCCAACCAGCGCCAAAAAGCAGTGATAAGCTGAAAACCTATAGTGAGAACCACGCCAGCCATCGTCTACTTCGATAATACCCACAATCACAAGCTTGTCTTGTGAGCTTAAATAATCCAAATTGGGTTCATCAAGAAAATGTTTTAATTTATTCAAACTGAGCGCGCGTCCACGGCTCCATTGGCCTGATTTACTCAGACTTTGCTCGGCAACATCCAGCGTGTGTCGATCCGGATCAACCAACCACATCAATCGTTTGGTTTTTACAGGCGCACCGGTTGGGGCATGAGCACCGTCCATTAGCAACCCTTCTAGGGCTTGAAAACTGTATTCCCAGTTATCTTTGACGTGAATTAAATTTAACAAGCGTAGTTTGATTGGAGAGGTGTCAAGAAATGCACAGGCTTCTGATTGATACCGTTGCGTTTTGGCCAGTAGTTCATAGAATAGATGAGCCGCAAGTCTCTGCTTAGTTTGAACGATATGTTCCAGCTGTTTATAAAGAGCATCCTGCTCTTGATTCAAATAATCTTTGTTGGTCATGTAGCACAGCAATTGGTAGAGTGCTATCAGCAGGGGATGTATGAATGCACCCGCACTCGCGAACATCGACAACAGGGCACGTTTGGCTTCCTTTTGATCCCCACCCTCAACCGAGCCAATAATTGGAAAGAGCCAATAACTCTTGCCCATTGGCAGAGTCCAGTATCCATCCAAAAACTTAGTGTAGTTCATGGCGTTGGTGGTGAGTTGCTTGTAATTTTTATCAACATATGCCTGACAAAATCCATGAAAAATGCCCAAGATATTATCAAAATAATAGCAACCAATCTCACTCTGCTTTCGTATTGCGGCCAATGCCTTGCGATACACTTTACTGGCCGCATCAAAATCCATATCCAAAAATAAAAAAGTCGCCTGCAACGCCAATGAAAACCCTGATTTTTCATCCTCAATGCGCGCAAAATACGCTTGAGCCGCCTCCCTGTTCCCTACTGATAACTGAATGATTGCGCTGTAATAGAGCAGGTAATCTTGCTTGATGCCCTGATCTGTGTGGCTAGAAAAAACCACAAAAATAGCCTCATGATCAACCGCCGGTTTATGATTACAATAATAATGACTCAATAACGCAATACAAATATACTGGCGAATAACCTCATTTCGCGACGCTAACCAATCTAGGTCAATCTGATGTTTACCGAGCGTATCAATCAAATACTCAACCAGCATGTTGCAATAACTCACGCTATCATGATGCGCTAAAAAACAGTCATTCTGATTGGCGTATATCGAGCTAAGGATGTGTGCGCGATCTTTATTATTGCTACTAATATAGCAATCATGCTTATACAAGAGATCCACCATGGTATGAACCCAAATCATGTCATCATCCGGCATCAATACCAGAAGATCGTGATGCAGCTCTGGTAGAATGGTAAATGTCCCTTTGTTTTTCAAAAAACCCAGTTTGCCAAGCATAACAACAAACGATCTATAGGCCGTCTCATCAAACACACCAACTTTACCATCACCCACGCCCGTTTCTTTGATTCTCAGTACGAATTTTCTTTCATCGGTGTATTGCCAACAAATTATTTTCAATGCGATTAATTGCCGTTCTAGTCTGGTTAATGTTTTGAATGTTTGGCAAAAATTTTTTCGTTGGGCTGCTGTTAGCATGGGGTTGTTCCGTGTTTTAGACACCAGTGATATCAGGGCCTAGGGGTTTCGCTGGGATTAGTTGTATTTATTGGCTGGTTATTGTCCCCATTTACAGAAGGAGACTTTCCTTTCTGAGCGGCAAGCCATGTATCTGCCCACATACGCTGTTTTGTTGCATAGCAATTTTTATAAAAATCACAAGAATTTTTCTCTATTTTCTCTATTAGACAGGATCGATAATAGCCTTCGCCCTTAATTCCTAACGCCACCCTGATGAAGTCTGGTGTATTTTCGTGGGAGCAGTATATTTCTTTCCTTGCCTTTTCCAGATCAAAATATGATTCAATTGCCGTCCCATTCAAGAATAAAATTGTAGCATCCTCTAATTTGACTTTAGTCATCTCATATGTCCTATCATCTGTTTTAAGATAAACATGGGTCACTTTTGCACTGGCATTCTGACCTACAAAACCAAAAATTTGTTTATCGGTGAGCAATAGACTGAGCATTCGTGCGGGAGAAATCATGTGCGTCATTGTTTTCGGGTTATTCGGGTTATTCGGGCAGACAATTTCATTTGCGGTAAAGCAACCACTTAATACTATCTTATCAACTGTAGCGCCAAGATCTGTTTCAACTCTCTTCACAAATTCAGCAAAGGTAGCTGTCGCATCGAATTCTTCGCGTGCCGTTATATCTTTATGCTCGTTACCGAATAACCACCCTGTGCCACCGTGCGATTCCAACCATATTGTTAGTGTTAATTTTTCGGCCACTTGGTTTGTTTTGTGCACGACTGTGTTTTTCACAAATGACATTATGTTCTTCTGGTAAAAATTCAATTCTCCTTGATTAATGCATTTATAATGCATACCCTTTAGCAGTTGTACACCGAAGTCATAATTGAGATCATTATGAAGTGCATGTACAAGTAAAACAACAGGTTTTTTTTTACCAGTCAAACCTGCCAATAATGGTTGTAACATAGCGTATGTTCTTGGATTTATATCCTCTGTTTTAAGATTTGAATTAGCCTTTCCTGGGACACCCATCAATATTTTCTCACGGTTAGTATGGTGTTAAAATTTTTTATCACTAGGCATGCGTGGTGTGTACGTAGTGATAAAAGCGGTCATGTTGATTTTTGTGCTGCGGCCTTTGGACTGGACAAAACAGACGTTTTCTTAAGAGAACTTTAATCCTCTGAGACAAGGAATGATGCCATGAATCTATAGGGAAGTCAATGTCAGAAAGGTTTTGGACTAGGGCTGTCCCATTACCATTGAATTCTGAAACATCGATAAAAATTCGCGGTGGTCGCCGCGGCAATTGCATCGTAATCCATCTGCCGCAAATCACTTAACGCCATGGCCACATGCTTAACCAAGGCAGGATGATTCTGTTTTCCACGGAACGGGGCGGGGGAAAGATAAGGTGCATCTGTTTCAATTAACAGGCGATCAAGCGGAACTTTTTTAGCCACCTCATGCAACTGGGTTGCATTTTTGAAGGTTACAATTCCTGAAAATGAGATGTAAAAATTCATGTCTAGGGCATGGCGTGCCATGTCCCAATTTTCTGTGAAACAATGCATCACACCCCCGATTGCAGAGGCACCTTCTTCAGCCATTAACAACAACGTATCTTCTGCAGCCTGGCGCGTGTGAATAATCAAGGGCTTGGAGGACGCAATGGCGGCACGGATATGCTCACGAAACCGCTGTCGCTGTATATTAAGGACGGCATCTGATTCAGTACGGTAATAATCAAGCCCGGTTTCACCGATTGCAATGCAGGCAGGGTGAGCCGCCAAAGCGACTAGCTGGCTCGCATCCAGTTCGTCCTGCATCTCTGTATTGGGATGAATACCAGTTGAAATACTGATATTGGGATAGGTTTCAGCCAACTGGTGCAGGGCTGGCAGGTCACTCAGTTCACAACACACGCAGAGCATATGCTCAACCCCGTTTGCGCGCGCCTGATCGATGACGTTATCCATGCTATGGTTGAATTCAGTCAGATCCAGCTTGTTGATATGGCAATGCGAATCCACAAGCGGAAATGGTTTTTGATCTGTCATGCGCGTCTCCTTATTATTCAACCAGATTAATCAATAATGACTCAATGACCAATGTCTGATTCAGCGTTATATTTTGTTGCAAGACGCCCATCAATAAATTGAGCCTGTCCAACTGTTGAAATAAAGCCGCAGGTTCAACAAGCTGCGAAAAATACTGTAATTTATCAGGCCTAGGCTGTGTCGTGTGGCAATCCAGTAATTGATAACGAATGGCTTGGGCTGTGACAAGGTATAAAAACCACAACAAATCGCCCAGTGCATAACGCGACCATTTTGGTGCAATGCTACAGGCTGAAACGTTTTTATCAAGCAACGCGCATAAATCATCGATTATCGACCCGCCTTGCTTAACTAATTCCGCACGCGCAGACGCTTCCTCATAGAATTTCCCAATGGTCAAGTAATCAACCTGATTCACCGACTCGAACAATTCAGGTGGTGGGAATGTGTACTGCTGGCAACGGCTCATGATGGTCGCAGGCAGGCTACTGACCTGCTCTGCGATCAAAATAAAGGTCGTGTGTGAAGGCGGTTCCTCAAGGATTTTCAACAAGGCATTCGCTGCCGCCTGGTTTAATCGGTCAGCAGGCTCAATCACAATGAAGCGAGAATCGCCACATTGCGGTGTACGATAAACATTCTCCTGCAAGTCGCGCACCTGATCGATTTTAATGGGCGATGTCGGCGTGTCCTGGCGCACATACTGAATATCTGGATGCGTTCCTTGCAAGAGTAGATGACACGGCTTACACACGCCGCATGGTGCTTGATCCGCCTTTAGACAAACAAGAATCGCCATCAAACGATTAGCAAATTGCAAAATACCTGCATGCCGGGGACCCTTAAACAGAAGCGCATGCGGCAGCCGATCCTTATCCAGCACTTGCAGGACAGCTGTCCAGACGGAGCCGTGTATTGCTAGCGCTTCAATTGGCATGATCATTCATCACCCACGTCTACCAAATAATTTTCAAGTGCTACCCGGATCGAGGCTTGCACGACAATCAATGGTTGACTGGCATCAATAACAACAACGTTATCCATGATTTTTATGTGCTGATGGTAGCTGGTATAAACATCTTTGAAAAAGGCTTGTGACTCCCGCTCGATGCGATCTGTTACTCCGCGCGCAACAACACGCTGGATCCCTTTTTCTGGTGACACATCCAAAAAAATAATTAAATCAGGCTTCATGTCATCAATGCAAAATACGGATAAATGCCCAATCATATCGGTTGAAAGCTTGCGCCCACCGCCTTGATACGCCAACGTAGAGAGTTCAAATCGATCAGCCAAAACCCAGGCACCACGTTGCAAGGCCGGGCGAATAACACGCTCGATTAACTGCACGCGGGCGGCATAAAATAACAATAGTTCAGCGCGCGGATCAAGCGGCTCTATTGGCAGGACTTCCTTGATTAACTGGCGGACTACCTCCCCAACACGCGTGCCACCCGGTTCGCGCGTAGTGACCAGGTCCGGTACTTGTGGGATCAAAATCTGTTTAATCAGATCCAGTGCGCTTGATTTGCCGGCCCCTTCAAGCCCCTCGATAACTATAAAGCGCCCTTTATTAGACATGATGTTCACTTCCTGAGATAGCGGGCAATGGCCTGCTTTTGTTGATCATAGGTGACTGAAAACTGGTGAGAACCATCGCCGCGCGCAACAAAATACAGGTAATCAGAAGGTTGTGGATGCGCTGCCGCATCAATGGCAGCTTTACCAACCATGGCGATGGGGGTTGGCGGCAGACCGCGATACCGATACGAATTATACGGCGAATCAACCTGCATATTAGCGTGCGTCAGCTTTCCATTGTATGCAGCACCTAGCGCATAAATAACAGTTGGATCCATTTGTAAGGGCATGTGTTTACGCAAGCGATTCATAATAACACCGGCAATCAAGCGTTTTTCTGGCATAAGTGCCGCCTCTTTTTCCAGAATTGATGCCACAATCAACAATTCATAAGATGACGTGTAAGGTAAGCCCGACGTGCGCTGCTGCCAGCTAGCGTCAAGGTATTGCTGTAGATTGACGTGTGCGCGTGCGAGCAAATCGGATGCCTGACTGCCCGCGTTGTAGTAATAGGTATCTGCGAGCAATAACCCCTCGCTTTGAGGTGACACGGCTAACCAGTCCGCATCGTGGTATGTTAACCAAGGCGCGTTCGAAAGATTTTCAGAAACTTGGTATTGCGTGGTTCCTTCAATAATTTGAAACGATTCAACTATCACATCGCCAGCCGCCACCCTGTTTAAAAATTGCAGGCATGATTCTCCGGCATTTACCTTATAAACGCCAGCTTTTAACCGCTCTGCTAAGCCCTGCGTGCGAACAAGTGCCAGGAATGAGCGCTCAGACTGGATCAACCCTTGTGACCTTAACGCCTGTGCGAACGCTGTTGCAGACATGGCTTTATCCAACTTCGCAACGCGTGTTGAATCCGTTACAAGCATCATGGGTTGAAAAAACAAACGGATTAATTCAACCCCCAGCGTTAAAATCCAAATCATTAACAAAGACAAGGCGCAAACAACAACCCATTTGTGCCATCGTCGCATCAGTTAGCTCATTCGCTTGAACAGCAAACTGCCATTAGTTCCCCCGAATCCCAATGAATTGCTCAAGGCATAATCAATTTTTCTATATTGTGGGGTATGGGGAACATAATTTAAATCGCACCCTTCATCTGGATTGTCCAGATTAATGGTGGGAGGGGCTACTTGATCACGAATGGCCAACACACTGAAGGCCGCTTCAATTGCACCCGCCGCCCCAAGCAAGTGTCCCGTCATGGATTTGGTTGAACTGACGGCTAACGCATAAGCATGCGCCTTGAAAACACGTTTAATCGCGATGGTTTCGTTTCTGTCATTCAAATAAGTTGATGTACCATGCGCATTGATATAATCCACTTTATCGGGTGAAATGCCTGCGTCTTTAAGGGTGGCTTCCAGCGATCGCGCCGCGCCATCGGCATCTTCATCAGGCGAGGTAATGTGGTAGGCGTCACCTGACATGCCAAAACCAACCAGTTCAGCATAAATTTTAGCACCGCGAGCCTTCGCGTGCTCATATTCTTCAAGTACCAAAATACCCGCACCCTCACCCATCACAAAACCATCACGATCGCGGTCCCAGGGACGCGATGCTTTTTCAGGTTCATCATTACGTTTGGATAATGCTCGAATCGCCGCAAAGCCAGCAAGGCATAATGGCGTATCGGTCATTTCAGCTCCACCGCAAACCATCACATCGGCATCACCATAAACAATCATTCGGGCTGCAAGGCCAATATTGTGCGTTCCGGATGTACACGCTGTTACAACAGAAATGTTAGGGCCTTTCAAATGGTGTTTGATCGAAATTTGACCTGCAACCATATTTATAATACCGGCGGGAATGAAAAATGGTGACACCTTGCGTGGCCCACCTTCCATCAATCGCTCTTGGTTATTCGTGATCGTTTGAATACCACCAATACCAGCACCAACTGCAACCCCTGCACGCAACGAAAGTTGCTCATCAATAACCAGTTTGGAATCCGCCAAGGCTTCATCTGCCGCAATCATGCCATACTGCGCAAACGGATCCATTCGTCTAGCCTCTTTGAGCGACATGTGATCTTCAATGTTCAGGTTTTTAACCTTAGCCCAAATTTTGGTCGAATACTCACGGGTGTCAAAGTCTTCAATCAGACCAACTCCACTTACACCCGCCAGAATATTTCGCCAAGATTCTTCAACATTAAGACCAACAGGGGTTATCATGCCCAAGCCGGTAACAACAACACGCCGCTTATTCAATGAACAACTCCCCGCAATAAATGCTTATTCTTTGCTTGTGCATGATTCAATATAATCAATCGCTTCTTGGATAGTTGTGATTTTCTCCGCTTTTTCATCAGGAATTTCTGTTTCAAATTCTTCTTCCAACGCCATAACCAGCTCAACAGTATCAAGCGAATCAGCGCCCAAGTCATCAACAAATGATGCGTCATTTTTCAATTCATCTGCTTTAACGCCTAATTGCTCTACAACGATTTTACGAACTCGATCTGTTATTGTGCTCATAACTAGTATTTCCTCTTCGGTTAATAAAAAATGTTACTAAAAAATAATGTAACCCCTCACTGCGTTCGGGACGACGTGGGGGGACTCTTCAGCCCATGTACATACCGCCATTGACATGAATCGTTTCACCTGTAATGTAATTTGCGCAGTCAGATGCTAAAAAAGCAACAACATTGGCAATATCATCCACTTTTCCCAACCGTTTCATTGGAATTCGTTTTAATATTTCATCTTTAACGAGATCGGGCAATGCGGCTATCATATCAGTATCGATAAAACCAGGTGCTACAACATTCACGGTAATTCCGCGACTGCCGATTTCCTGAGCCAAGGATTTTGAGAACCCAATCACACCCGCTTTAGCTGCCGTATAGTTGACTTGTCCCGCATTACCGCTGGAGCCAACAACAGATCCTATGGAAATAATGCGCCCCCAACGCGCACGAAACATGGGCTTGAGGCAGGCATTCGTCATGCGAAACACAGCATTCAAGTTTGTTTCAATAACTTGATACCATGCTTCATCATCCATGCGCAACAATAGATTGTCACGGGTAATCCCTGCATTGTTAACCAATATTGAAGGTACTTTTTCTTGAGATGACAGGTAAGCCATTAAGGTCGCAACACTATCAGTGCTAGTCACATCAAGAACAACCCCAACGCCAGCCAAATTTTCTTGTAGCAGTTCGGCTGTAATTTGATCAGCACCCGCTTGTGTTGTAGCGGTGCCCACAACATAAGCCCCGTTTCTTGCTAACGACCGTGCAATAGCACTGCCTATACCGCGACTTGCACCCGTTATCAGTGCAATTTTGCCTTGTAGGTTTACCACCGTTATATCCCCCGTTGAGTCAATGCAAGATCCAGACTGGCTTTATCATTGACACTTATGGCATGCAGTGTTTTGTCAATTCGTTTGGTTAATCCGCTTAAAACTTTACCCGGCCCACATTCAATCAGCCATTCAACGCCTTTGTTTTTTATTAGTTGAATGGTTTCAACCCAGCGAACGGGACGATAAAGCTGCGCTGTTAATAACAATCTTATTTGTTCTACAGATTGATAGATACTCAGATCAACATTACTGATCACCGGCCTTTCAGGTAGTTTAAACGCTACCCTCTGCAATACTTCAGAAAACATATCGGCGGCCTGCCGTAACAGCGGACAATGACAAGGTACGCTGACAGGTATAGCAACCGCCATACGTGCGCCCATTTCATCGGCGAGGATTAAGGCTTTTTCAACAGCTGGCGTGTGCCCTGCGATAACAACCTGGCCTATGGCATTATAATTAGCGGGTGTAACCAAATGCGTCGCAGTGGTTGATTTAATGCACAAGTCAAGCACTTGCTCATCGGTCAAACCCACAATAGCCGCCATCGCACCTTGGCCCAACGGTACATTTTCTTGCATAAGACGTCCGCGCATTGCGACCAGAACGGCGGCATCTGGTAAACTGATTGCACCGGCACAAACCAAAGCTGCATATTCGCCCAAACTATGCCCAGCCATTATGGCAGCGTTTGGGGCACCCTGTTGCTGTAATAATTGGTAAACGGCCACATCGGCCGTCAGCATCGCGACTTGAGTATGTTCTGTTTGATTGAGCCGTTCCACAGGGCCATGTTGCACCAACTGCCATACATCATAGCCTATGCGTTCAGAAACAGAAGCAAACAAGTCAGTAATTAACGGGTAACGACAGCTAAGTTCATGCAGCATTCCAACGGACTGCGATCCCTGACCCGGAAAAACATACGCTGTAATTGGCATGATCATGGATTCCTAGAGCAACAAGCCTTGGTTGATAAAATCATTGATTTGATTACGAACCAAATCAACCACATTATTTTTGACTTGCAACACAGCTTCTTCAACAGCAAACTGAAAAGCTAGCTCACTAGCGCCCCCGTGGCTCTTAACTACAATCCCGTTTAAACCCAACAGGCTAGCACCATTGTAACGGGCAGGATCCATACGTTTTTTAAAGTAAGCCAAGGCGGGTTGCGCCATCAACCCAATCACTTTTGCCCACCAATTCTGCAAAAAAGATTCTTTAAGGACGGAAAACATCAATTTAGCCAAGCCCTCACTGGCTTTTAGAGCGACATTACCAACAAACCCATCGCAAACAACTAAATCAACTTCACCAGAATAGAAGTGATCACCTTCAACATAACCGACATAATTTATCAATTTGCATTCGGCAAGCATATGTGCGGTACGCTTTACCTGATCATTGCCTTTGATTTCTTCAACACCAATGTTCAGTAATCCAATTTTTGGAGCGGTCTTGCCATCTAACGCCTGAATTAATGCGGACCCCATCACCGCGAACTGAAACAGATGTTCAGCACAGGAATCAAGATTCGCGCCTAAATCAATGACCCGTGTTCTACCTTGCTTGGTGGGTACTTCAGCAATAATTGCCGGTCGGTCAATGCCTGGCATTGTTTTCAGAACATAACGTGCAATTGCCATTAAAGCACCCGTATTGCCAGCACTGACACACGCTTGCGCTTTACCCTCTTTTACCAGATTAATGGCAACCCGCATCGAAGAATCTTTTTTATTACGCATCGCGTGTGATGGCAACTCAGCCATTCCCACAACCTCAGAAGCATGCACCACCGTTAGTTGTTTATTTGAAAATGCGCCGTGCTTTTTTAAATGCGTGTTTACCTCACTCTGGCAGCCTACCAAAAGTAATTTTAAATGGGGGTTATTTTGAACTGCACGCACACAGGCAGGAATCACAATACTTAAACCATGATCTCCGCCCATTGCATCAATGGCAACGGTAATAATATTCAAGGGCGTTACTCTTGTTCTTCGTAAACGGTACCGGAAAGAATAATTTTACGACCACCGATAGTATAACCATCTGGTGTGATGTGATGACGCAAATGCCGCTCGCCTGTGGTTGCATTCACAGAGAGTGTAGGCATAGCTAATGCATCATGTGAACGACGCATGTCACGTCGTGAACGAGATTTTTTATTCTGTTGTACTGCCATTGTCTTACTCCTAAACAAATTTTTGTATTAAATTAAAATTTCATTTGACGAATTTTACCTAGTTTTTCTCTACAATCCAAGTAATATCACATAAATTTAGATTATTTCTCCAATCAGACCTCTCATTTCAAGGTCACACTCAGAGACATGGCTGTGTTTTTCCGGTAAAAACAAGTGCAGCTCATCGCATACTATATCCATCAAATCAATTTGGTAATCATTGGCAACAATGCATTCAAAGCTTGCCATTAATGTTTCAGCAACCTCATCATTCGCACAAACAGCAAGCTTCGCTTGATTCGTGTGTTCATGTGGAAACTCAACCAAACAACGTTGACACACAATCGCAAGTGTTGCACTAACATCGAGCGTCACTAGGTAATAATTTGTGCAATCGTCAACCTTATAGACACAGGTTAATTCACAAGGTGAACTAACGCGCGCAGGCCTACGTGCTTCCACTTGAATTATAACCGTTCGCGAACCTGCTTGTTTCGCGCTAGTTTTTAAACAAATCTTCATGAATCGCTCGAAAAATTCACATCATACCTTAAACACGGCCGCGTGACCAGGGTTTTTCATTTTAATGGTCTATACTTAAATCACAAGAGCAAATAAATAAACAGGAGTAGTTAATGCGTCACACGCCATTCTACCGACTTGGACTATTTGTTTATACGCATAGCAAACTCATCGTCATACTATGGGCTGTCATGGTCATGAGTTGTGTGCCAATTATTCCCAACCTCATGACGCCATTTCAAACCACAGGCTTTGTTGATGAATATTCAGACAGCGCCAAAACAGATCACTATTTAGATACCAAATTAGGCTACCAGCACAACCGGTTTATTCTTATATATAACAGCAAAGCATTAAAAGCAACAAATCCTAAGTATATTAATAAACTGAAAAAATCTTTACGTCATTTGAAAGGCTTCCCCATTAAGCATGAAATTATTTTTCCAGACATGAACAAAAATCAGATATCAAGAGACAAACATACGGCCTACGTTGTGGTATTGTTTGATAGCAAAAAAACCATGAGCCCTGAATTGCTCATCAAATTTAAAAACACCCTAAAAACCCCTACTCACATGACAATGAAATTGGGAGGGGAATCTGTTTTTATAGAGGAATTAAATAAACAAACGCAAAAAGATCTGTATCATGCTGACGTCATTGTTGCACCAATAATTACCCTTATTTTAATCATGGTTTTTGGATCGATGCTTGCGGCCATTGTACCTGTCATTTTAGCTGGTGGCTGTGCCCTACTTATATTGTCCGCACTATACGCCTTTGGTCATCTTTTTTCATTATCAATTTTCACCATCAATATTGCTTTGTTATTGGGTGTTTGCCTAAGCTTGGACTATTCGTTATTTATTATCAGTCGTTTTCGAGAGGAATTAAATCAAAAAAACACAATTATTGAGGCCGTTTCTATCACCATGGCAACGGCAGGGAAAGCCATATTTTTTAGTGGATTAGCCGTATTTATAAGCCTTGCCGCCTTGTTTTTATTTCCTGTTAACCTCTTGTTTTCTGTAGGCGTTGGTGGGCTAACGGCTGTATTTGCAGCTGTTGTGGTCGCTATTATTGTATTGCCTGCGATGCTAGCCATTTTAAATACACGAATAAGTCTACCACCGGCGAACCTTAGGCGTGGAAGCTTTTGGCGTTCATTAGCGGCAAACGTGGTTAAGCGGCCATTGCTGTTTTTCGTCACCGGACTGATAGTATTATTGTTGCTTGGAACCCCATTTTTAAAGTCACGTCTCGGTGTATCTGATCTGCATATTCTTCCCCTACACTCAGAAAGCCGACAATTTTTTGATGCCTATAAAGCCAAATTTAATGAACATGAGTTAACCCCCATACAGTTGGTCGTAACGACCAATCATGGGAGTATTTTATCATCACAACACATAGGACAACTCTATGATTTTTCGCGCAAACTTCAGAAAAAGACGCTAATAAAACAGGTAAACAGCATTGTTACCATTGATCCCGCCTTAAAAAAAATTCACTATCAGGCCCTATACAATTCAACCAAACGATTTACTGATCCGGCCATTCATGTTTTATTAAAAACAACGACACACAAGCAGCTGACGGTCATGAGTGTTGTAGGCAATTATGGTGCAAATTCCCCAGAAATGAATACGTTAATCAAGCAATTACATCGCATGGAACCAGGCAAAAGTCTAGCCTTGCAATTGACAGGAACGCCCGTTAATAACGCCGATGTATTGCATCGCATTTCACATATTTTTCCCTTTGCAATCACATGGATTGTTGTTTTGACTTATATTATCCTGCTTCTACTTTTTCGCTCATTATTTTTGCCATTAAAAGCGATTTTAATGAATGTATTGAGCCTTTGTGCTACGTATGGCGTACTGGTATTTGTCTTCCAGGAAGGGCATTTACATCATCTTCTGAATTTTGATCCACAGGGAATACTAGACATTAGTCTTTTGGTTATTATTTTTTGCACGCTATTCGGATTTTCCATGGACTATGAAGTATTCCTGCTCACCAGAATTCAGGAGTCTTATATAAATTGCAAACACAATGATCAGAGCATCGTGTTTGGTATCGAACACAGCAGTCGAATTATCACTAGTGCCGCCATCATCGTTATTGTTACTTGTGGATCATTTATGACGGCGGAGGTCATCATGGTAAAAGAATTTGGTCTTGGCATCGCGGTGGCTATTTTCGTAGATGCCTTTATAGTTCGAAGTATTTTCGTACCGGCAACCATGGCGCTGGTTAAACGCTGGAATTGGTACATACCGATGTGGCTGGACAAAATTTTACCGAGGGTTTAGAAAGCGTTAAATCCGATAGGCCAGCTTTAAAAAGCCTGAATAAAGAAATGGTACATAATCTTTGGCTGGATTTAATTCCGATTTACCATAACCCGCCGTATAATTTGAACCTAATTCAGCCATTATGTGCTCGGAGACATTATAATTAAAGCCCAAACCAAACGTGGGCGAGTAACGACGGTTTTCAGTCATATCATCCCAACGGTGAATTTCGGCGGCTCCAAAGCTGGAATAAAGCCGTAATAACGTGTTCGGTATAGCTAACATCACTTTGGCCATAACAGAAATTGTGGCCGTATCAGTACGCAAGTTAAGCTGACCGTCGTTTTCAAACGCAAACATACTCTCTTCATCAAAGGAAATAGTAGCATTTGGGTAACGCATGTAATTGGCTTCAAGCGCAAACCAAGGACTAAATTCATAACCACCAACAAGGCCCCAAACTGCTCCGCCCTCACGAACCATAACTGGTGTCGATGTTTTCATTGCCATGTTTTGGTTAGCAGGTGATGGTACCAGCCCATTCCAAGTGGTTGCCCCGTAACCTCCGGTGCCGCCAATATAAAGCGAATGATTTGCTTGTTTAGGCTGGGTACTTTCAAGCGCTGAAGCAATCAAGCAAGACATAATTGAGAAAAAAAATAACAAAATGCGCATAAAATGCCTTGACTCATTCACAAGCACTACCCGTGCCGCTACATAATTCATGCTGGCTAGTGCTTCCGCCTGATCGATAACAACCCCAAGCATCGATGCAATTTTGAACGCTAGTATCGTGCTGATATTCACATGCACGGCGTACCGATCCAAACATGCTGTTCATGCGTTCGTAAATTGTTTTCATGTTCATGCACATGCCTTTAGGCAAGCCGGACGCGGCGCAATGACACTGAGCGGCAACCTTAAAGGAACTACAAAATCCGGCGGTATTTAAGGGGTCTGCTTGTGGGCAGGCTGTACTAGATGTACCGAAAAAGGTGAGAGTTAGCAAAGCAACACCTAAAACTACGGTTTTTTTAAACATGTTTAATTTCCTTATCAAGACATAAAAAAACAAGTGGGCCCGCCGTAGTGAGCCCACTTGTTTACCTTCAGCTATTCGTCTGTTAGACGGAAATATTTTGTACCAAAATAACGTTGAAGTTTTTTTCTAATTGTACCACGGCTAATACCAAGCATCTTTGCTGCTTGCAGTTGATTTCCTCGACGTTTTTCCATAACCGCTTGTAAAAGAGGTGGTTCTACTTCGCAAAGAATCATATCATATAAATCATTGATGGATTTACTCTTGTTTTCAGCAAGAAAACGCGTGACCAATCCATAAACCAATTCCTGCAGGCCGTGCTCTTTCTCTTGTATTACATTCACTACCGTTTTTTGCACATCTACATCAGTCATAATAACTTCCTTATCCTAATTAAATTAAAAGATCCAACTGCTTTCACCATGCACTGCACACAGTCTAGTTGAAAGCAGAATTAATTGTACATGAAGGGTAAATGAGAAGCTAGTAAAATTGTTAAATTTTTTAAACAATCTTTAGCCCTTCATGCAATATACATTTATATTAAGCGTATTAGGCTGTAATAAGCAATTTATTAACACGGTTCACAAAATCAGCCGGGTTTTCCAATTGTCCGCCTTCAGCAAGAACTGCCTGCTCAAATAATACAGTAACCCACTCAGCAAAGCGTGTATCATCTTCAATCCCATGCAGTCGTTTAATCAAGGCATGTTGCGGATTGATTTCAAAGATTGGTTTACTGGCCGGCATCGACTGACCCACGGACGATAGAATACGCTGCATTTCAAAGCCCATGTCTTGCTCATCCGCAACGATGCATGCAGGAGAGTTGGTTAAGCGATGGGTAATATGGACGGCTTTAACCCGATCCTTCAACACACCCTTGATCTGTTCCAACATGGGTGCCATGGATTTTTCCTGTGCCTGTATATCTTCATTATCTTCTGCATCGTCGCCTAGGTCGACTTTGCCTTTACTGATTGATTGCAGTTTCTTGCCTTCAAACTCATTCAAATGATTTGTCAACCACTCATCAATCCGGTCACTGAGCAACAGCACTTCAATCCCTTTTTTATTAAAAATTTCAAGGTGTGGGCTGTGTTTTGCAGCATTGTATGATGAGGCTGTGATGTAATAAATTTTATCTTGAGACTCCTTCATGCGAGCAACATAATCACTTAATGCAACGGTCTGTTTCTCAGACGTGCTCGTAGTTGTCGTGAAACGGAGTAATTTTGAAATCACATCACGGTTTGCAGCATCTTCAACTGTGCCTTCTTTTAAGACTAGGCCAAATTCATCCCAGAAACGTTGATAAGTCTCAATCTCTTGCGTACTCATTTTTTCAAGCATCGACAGAACACGCTTCGTACAAGCACCACGAATACGCTCAATCTGCTTGTTATCCTGCAATAGTTCACGCGAAATATTCAACGGTAGATCGCCCGCATCAACAACACCTTTAATAAATCGCAGGTAGCGCGGTAAAAATTGTGAGGCATCATCCATAATGAAAACACGTTTCACGTACAGTTTTAAACCGTGTTTGACTTCTTGTTGCCATAAATCATACGGGGCATGCCCTGGAATATACAACAAGCTAATGTATTCATGCTTCCCTTCAACATGATTATGCGTCCACATCAAGGGATCTTGATAGTCATGTGAAATATGTTTGTATAATGCTTTATATTCATCGTCGGTGATGTCTGATTTTTGCATAGTCCACAATGCAGTGGCTTTATTTACTGTTTCAAACGCAATCTCTTTGGTCTTTTTGTCATCGACTTCAACGTCAACTTCTTTTTTCATCACAATGGGCCATGAAATATGATCAGAATATTTGCTGATGATGTTACGCAAACGCCAGTCATTCAAGAAATCATTTTCACCCTCTTTGAGATGCAACGTAATGTGAGAACCACGATCCGCTTTTGTTTGTTGACCGATAGTAAACTCGCCTTCCCCGGCTGATTCCCAAACTATCCCTTCTTCAGGGCTTAATCCGGCACGCCGACTTTTAACTGTGACTTTATCAGCAACTATAAATGCTGAATAAAAGCCTACACCAAATTGACCTATTAATTGGGAATCTTTAGCGCCTTCGCCTGTTAAATGACTCATGAACTCTTTGGTTCCAGACTTGGCAATCGTGCCTAAGTTCTCAACTGCCTCATCCCAACTCATTCCAATACCATTGTCAGAAAGGGTGACTGTTTTTAATTTTTCATTGAATTCAACCGTAATACGCAGATCAGGATCACCTTCATAGAGCGCGCTGTTAGCCAGCGCCAAGAAACGTAATTTGTCTAGTGCGTCAGAGGCGTTGGAAATTAATTCCCGTAAAAATATTTCTTTATTACTGTAAAGCGAATGCACAACCAAGTGCAGCATTTGTTTGACTTCCGTTTGAAAGCCCATCGTTTGTTGCTTGCTGACCATTAATTCATCTCCTGTTAAACATAAACATCACTTTTCTAATATGAGGATGAGGCATGCATATTTCAAGTGGTGTAACTTAATTCGATGGCTCGTATGTATGCCGCATGAACGGCATCATCCACGAGTTTTTCAAAGCCCCCGGCAATAAAGCAGTGAACAGCGGCGGCGGTTGTACCCCCTTTTGACGTCACCTGCTTTCGTAATTCCGCAAAGCTTAGGTTACTTTTATTGGCTAATACACTGGTTCCCAACATGGTTTGTGTCACCAACTTGGTAGCAACGTCATGACTTAGGCCCAGTTTTATAGCAGCCGCGGTCAGCATCTCTTGCATCAACAAAAAATACGCAGGCCCACTGCCTGAGATGGCCGTAATTTTATCAAGCGATCCTTCATCGTCAACAGTGACCAGGATACCTGTGGATTCGAGTATAGCCCTGATTAGCATGATTTGATCTGCTGTTACAAACGCATTCACATAAAACCCGCTAGCACCCAGCCCTACCGAAACAGGCGTATTTGGCATGACGCGGGCTATCGATAACGTGTTACTACGCAAGTAGTTTTGTATTGTCGTGGTAGTCACACCGGTAGCAATCGATACGATCAAAGGTTTGTTCTTTTTTTCCAATAGAATACCTGCCATGTTGTTACACACGGTTTGAATTTTATCCGGTTTAGTTGCCAATATGATGATATCCGCATTTTTTGCGGCATCCTGGTTGTTTTTGGCAGCGCGAAACCGCGTTGCCTTTGTGCCATTACAAAGGCTAGGGCTGGATACAATGATATTATCCGTTAACAGGGTTCCTGCATTCACCGCGCCATCAGCAAATGCTGATGCCATAGTGCCAAAGCCAATGAAAGCAACTTGCGTGGTTAGCGACATGTGTTTTTCTCCTATCAACAGACCCTAATATCATTTCCATTCTACATTAATAATCATCCGTTGCATCCACAAGCGCATTTCAATATAGTCATATACCCTGCACTAAAAGGCGTTATATTCAATGAAGAAAGCAGTGATTTTATTATCCGGCGGTCTGGATTCAACCACATGTTTATGTTTGGCCAAACAACAGGGCTTTGCATGTTTCGCCTTAAGCTTTGCATACGATCAACGCCATGCCTTTGAAATCGCAGCGGCTCGTCAAATTGCCGCGCAAATGGGGGTTGTCGAGCATCGCGTGGTGAATTTAGATATTGGTCAATTTGGTGGTTCAGCACTAACGGATGCCAGCATTGCCGTGCCCGATTACCAAGGCAAAAACCACATTCCGGTCACGTATGTGCCCGCACGCAATACGGTTTTTTTGGCGATTGCATTAGGCTATGCCGAGGTGCTGGGGGCTTATGATATCTTCATTGGCGTGAATGCTGTGGATTATTCAGGCTACCCTGATTGCCGTCCTGAATTTATTAACGCGTTTCAATCGCTCGCCAATCTTGCCACAAAAGCCGGCGTCGAGGGCCAATCATTCACCATTCAAACGCCATTGCTGCATTTAAGCAAAGCCGACATTATTCAAATGGGTATACAACTCGGGATTGATTATGGAAAGACAGTATCCTGCTATCAATTTAATCAACAGGGAGAGGCTTGCGGGCGGTGTGATAGTTGTGTGTTACGTCGCATGGGTTTTATGGCCGCTAATGTCAGTGATCCAACACGCTATCAGCAAACATGAATGGGGTGATTATATTGCATTTAATTTTTAACAAGGTATAATGCTCATTTATTAATCAATATGAATTTGGAGATACGCATGGAATCACTGGGATCCATATTAGGGAACACTATAAACGTGAGTCTAGGTAGTGGTATTTTTGCAACAGCCGGTTATTTGGGTGCACGCGTCTGTGGAATGAGTGCTGCAGCATCCGTGGGCGGCATGTTTACGATGTTGGGTGTTACGTTTGTAGGTGGTCTAGCACTCACAGTCCCACTCCTTGTGATTAAAGACACGCTTACCCATTACGAATTATATTCAGATTCACTCGAGGATATTTTGCACATGGCTTTTATAGTTGGATCCGCAGCAGTTGGGGCCGGGCTATTCGGCCTTGCCATTAAGCCATTTGTTGTTTGTGCACTCATGGCGCTGTTAATGTTCGGACTCATTATTGCAATATTTACGTCAGCTAAAGCACCAAGTGAAGAGAGTTTTCATAACATTAAACACACTGATAACATCGATGATCTCACTAACGACGATTCTACTTTTGAGCACGATCGCACATATGCTCCTTGAAAAAACCATACAACCAAGACACTCCTTATGAGTGCCTCACTCAACAAGGCCAATAGGTTGGTTCTGACTCACTAACGAATAAGTCATGTTTTTTTATTCATAACATCCTGCAAGGACATACCCGATGCAAATTAAAAAAAATCATCTTTACATTATCCTGACACTCATTATGCTAACCCTGCTAGCATTCTCCGTTCAGTGGTATAAAACCCAGCAAATAACCGTGAAACAAGCCAGCTTCATACAATTACCTGGCTGGGAAACGGCTCAATTTAAGCCATCACTGGCCGCATTTCGCCTGTCTTGTAGAACGCTTTTAAAACAAGATCCTGAAAAATGGGCAGGGAGTCAACACATTGCGTTTAAAATTAAGGATTGGCAACCCGCTTGCAGTAAAGCCATGTCACTTGAACCTGCGTCAAATGCTGCAATCAAGGCGTTTTTTCAAACCTGGTTTACACCAGTTGAGTTTTATCAAGGAAAACCCATTCGTGGCTTATTTACCGGCTATTTCCTGCCACGCCTTCATGGAAGCCTGAATAAAACTGAACAATACACCGTGCCTTTATACGGTCTGCCATCCAATCTCGTGACGGCCAATTTAGGCCTGTTTAAACCCGAACTGAAAAACAAACGTATTGTCGGCCACCTTGTCGGGAAAAACCTTGTTCCATTTTATACCCGTGAAGAGATTAACAGAGGCGCCATTCACAACACCGCACCGGTGTTATTTTGGATAAATAACCCCATGGACAGATCATTTCTTGAGATTGAAGGATCTGGTGTCATTGAACTACCTGATGGAAAGCAAATGTATATTGGTTACGCAGGTGAGAATGGCGCTGCTTATTCGTCTATTGCGACTATATTGATATTACAAGGAATCATGACACCTGACATGGCCTCATCTAAACACATTAAACATTATCTGAACGACCATCCAGAAGACATTGACCGCGTCTTGAATCAAAACAAATCCTTTATTTTTTTCCGCCATCTACCAACGCACGCAGCTATTGGTGCCCAAGGCGTAGCCCTGACACCCGGCTACACGTTGGCTGTTGATCCAACATGGATCCCCTATGGCACCCCTACTTGGTTAAGCACCACGGTGCCGACGAAGAATGGAAACAACTCAACACCATTCAACCGATTAATGGTAGCTCAAGACACAGGTGGGGCCATTCGCGGCACCGTTCGAGGGGATGTTTTTTGGGGTACGGGAAAAAATGCCGCTTTTATTGCCAACCACATGCAGGGGCAAGGACGGTATTGGTTGCTGCTGCCGCGTCATATTGCGGCCGCTTTTTTATCAATGCATGAACCCTTTTAATACCGAAATCCGCTTATACGCTTCATCAATGCGTGCCAACGCAATAGCACCGGATTTCACCAGTTGCTCAATTCTGTCAATCACCTCAGTCGCTCCAATGTTGCCCAATTGATTACCATAAATCAACATATCCGCACCGGCATTAATGGTTAAGCGCAAAGCGTCATCAATGGAATAATGCTGACTAATAGCCTGCATCTGCAAATCATCACTCACAATCACGCCCTCAAACCCCAATTTTTCACGTAATAACCCCGTCAGAATAGGGTATGAGAGCGTCGCCGGCAACCCGCTTTCGTCCAGTGTACGATTGATCACGTGTGCAGTCATCACCATTACAGGCCGTGTTGAGCTTTTTAACGCCACGTAAGGCTGCAGTTCACTGTCTTGCCATGTACCCGTGACATCCACGAAACCCTCGTGTGTATCGCCCGTGGCACTGCCATGGCCTGGAAAATGTTTGTAGGCACACGTAATACCATGCTCATTAAAAATTTTGACATAGTGTTGTGCAACGCGGCTCACCGATTGGGGATGGGTTGAGAAACAACGTCCCAGCGAACCGATAATCCCTTGTTGATCATTTAAGTTGAGATCAACAACGGGTGCAAAGTTCAGGTTAAATCCCAATTCGTTGAGTGTCGTCGCCATCTTTGTAACCTCGTCGCGAAAGTCAGCGTCACTCAATTGCGCTTGCTCAAGGGGTTTTATTGTGGTCATACAGCCATCAACTTTAGTAAGCCTGTCAACTGCACCCCCTTCATAATCAATGGCAATAAACAACGGCAATGCATTTTCAGCCACAGAAGCATAATGGTTCAATTTATGGTTCAAACGCTTGATTTGCGCCTTATCGATCAAGTTTTTACCATACGATTTTGCCGGCAAATCATAATCAAACAGGAGCACGCCTCCAAGCCCATCCGCCTGCAACCACATAACAACCGGGCTTCGTTCATCAATATCAAAACCTGAAAATCCAATGATTAACATCTGGGCAATTTTATTTCTCAAAGCTATCATTTGCCAAATTCGCTTATCAAGGTAGTTTAATAGCCGGAATGCTGTTTATATCACAAGCACACTGGCCAGACGCATCTGGCGGAAGCGGTATAGCTGCAAAATCATTCGCATAACAGATCGTCATGCTTAATGCAGATTCACCTGCATCGAGTTGTTGAGGAAAAGACCAATAACGACGACCAAAATATACCTTGCCCACGTCGGATTCCCAAAAGACAGGCGAAAATGTCGCTTTTACTTGAACCGTTTGCCCAGGCTGACATACAATCTCCTGCCTGACCCATGGCGTCCCTTCAGGCATACTCATGCTAGCAATCACTTTCACACTTAATGTATCCACAATGTCTATGTTGACATTGTAGTTTGTCCAGCAATTATCTTTGGCTATGGTTATATAACATGGAAGTGCGTGAACTTGCGCCAACCCGCAAACACCAACCAGCATCATGACTAATTTACTCATTATTAAATTTCCCTGAGGGGTCTATTTACTCAAGTATAACCAATTTTTGATGATTAATTAAGTGGATCAATTGATTTTATTATCATTCAAGTATATCCTTGCGCTCTTGGAGAGGTGGCCGAGTGGCTGAAGGCGCACGCCTGGAAAGTGTGTATACGGTAACGTATCGAGGGTTCGAATCCCTCTCTCTCCGCCAAACGCCTTCTGTAACTCATTGAATAAATAACGCTTTACAAATTAAATTTTTTAACAGGCTACCCTTTAGGCTACCCCTCTGCAAAAGTTAGATTAAAAAACCTCCGCAAAACCTATTTGATTATTGCTGTAGGTGTCATCGCTTTGAATGTATAAATAAATAGCATTTATTTTGTTTGTGGTGTAATATGGCGCAACTGTTCAACTGTAAAGCATAAACGTACTATCCGTTGTTAATCGTTTTGATACAAAGATAGCTTTTAAAATACGCGCCACAAGAACGCTAGCGCTATCATTCAATAATAATAAAAATAAACACGGACTTGTTGAAATCCTGAATCCTTTAAATAGCAAGGGTTAACTAAATTTTGAGAACTATGGATATGTTTATGAAAAAAATTATTTTAATATTAGCACTATTTGGGTGTTCATTAGCTTTTGCACAAATTAACGGGGAGCCAACACCTAAAGATAAAGTTATTTACTGT
The DNA here is from genome assembly GCA_038923045.1 of Legionellaceae bacterium. Lineage (GTDB taxonomy): Bacteria > Pseudomonadota > Gammaproteobacteria > Legionellales > Legionellaceae > DDPF01. The sequence continues at coordinate 37,510 of JBCKWE010000005.1, read as the reverse complement.
CCGACTAAAATAACATGCGATAATACGGCGAAGGAGTGTACTTTCATTTCAGTTGATGCTAAATACTTTGGTAAGCTGTCTATTCTAAAGAATGATGGCACCCCACTTTTTACATCATACCCATATAAGTCTACAACGGCTAGTTTTCACTCTCATGACACTGAGGCATATTGTAACTATGGAAATTTGAATTTAGAAATAAAAGCGGCGTCAAATTTAGAAGCCTATCGTATAGAAGGGTCGTCTTGGAGTGGGAAAAGTCCAACAGAAACATGCCTTGGTAATTGCCCATTACATGAAAACATGGGATTTGTTATCATAAATTCAATCAGTCCTGAAGGGATATATGCGTCTATTGCACAACAGGACATTAATAAACTAATCACAAAAAATTCACGTATTATTTTTGAGGATATCCTGTTGCAGTGCGGCGGATTGAAGGTTTGTGTCATTGACTTTCTGTCTGCACATCGTGAGATGTATGGCAACATTTTTGTTGATATGGAGACTATGAAAACATTACAAGTAACTTCATTAGATCCTACTATTAAAATAAACAAAATTGATGGCTTAAATGCTGTTGAAATAAATAGAATAGACGCAAAAAAAGAAAAAAAAGCTATTTATTGTCCACCTGTATTAAAATGCAATTTCACCAATGATTGTACTTTTGCTTCATTAGACGCTAAGTATTTTGGAAAAATTGATGCCAGCAAAACCACTCCTGGTGCAACACTCACATTTTACAGTGCAAATGTTGATCATGGATTTCAAGTTAGCTGCACATACCGTAGAGATGGAGATTATCACACTGCAACACTATCAATAAATCATGAATACCATTTGGATAGTTACTCGAGTAAATCTGATTCCAAGTGGTTTAATAGTGGGACGTTGTGTATGATTAGCCCAGAGAGTTGCCCATTTAAAAATAGGTTTGATATTTGGATACGCAATATTAATATAAATTCTGGCCTATACGCATCAATAGGCAATACATACATAAGTCGATTATTTTATGGTGATGCTTTTGATATGATAAGTATTGACCATAGTGATGCTCTACTAGGATGCGGTGAAAAAACAGAATGCTCTATAAATTTGCTATCTAGCCAACAAGCTCAATATGGTTCAGTAACCATTGATACAAAGACAATGAGAATATTGAAAGTGGACTCTTTGTATCCTAACTATATTAAATTAGCTAAAGTGTCTGGTGATGGCGAGTTTTCTGACACAGTTGATGTGAGCTACGTTACTGCTTTAAAGTTTATACCAGAAAATTTACGTTAAGTTTACTATTTTTAATCTACTATTCTTCCTTTGATTTTTTTCTCAGAGGAGGATCAAATTAAAATTGTATTTTTCATACTCACACCTAGCGGGATTGTTTTATTTTGAGATTGTAATCAAGGTCTACTGCGACCCCAATAATCTCACTGTATTGCTCATGTGCAGTATACTTGTCGTTGTTATTTTTTGAACTGTTATCGGTTGGATCTATCTACAAGATGAGTAATCAATGATGATATTATTACACCAAGTGCTGTAGTAGCCCATTTTTTCTCATCTGCTCCATATTCGTGACTAAACACAACAAGCACACAAAAAACGAAAATACCAAGAATCATAAACAACGCAACGAAAAAAAGAACAAGGTCTTTTGTTCGTCTGATATTTGCATCTTTTGGGTTTTCTTCCTCAATGGTTTCTAATTTAAGTCGATAGTTGCCTTTTTTGGCAAAATCCTCAAGACTGGCTTGCGGTAATACCTGGGTATTTTTTTTACTACTATCTTTCGTTGATTTATTCATTAGAAACCAACTATTTCTTTAACGATTTTATTTTTGTTATCAAAAATACCAAGGTGATAACCATGTTTTTTTTCTCTTATCGCCATCTCAAGCAAAGCAATGGATTTTCTTAAAACATCGCTTTTTGTTGTGTGCGTTTCGTTAGCCGCAGATTCAAGCACATCGTTTAATTCTGACGAAACATCTAAAGACAGTCTTATATTTTTTCTCATGATAGCACCCCTGTACGCAAAAAAAGCTTAAATCTTACTTATCATTATAGACTATTTTTAAAGCGTTGAGCAAATGATTGCGGATAAATGTTTTTTAGGGGTTATAATATTGGGCAACCTGACGATGTTGATCATTGATTCCTAGCGATGTTGATCAAGGTCAACTGCAAACCCGCTAGCCAAGAGAAGAGCCTCAAGGTCAACTACAACCCCAAGGTCAACCCCGCGCCCTTCATCATGCACAATCAGCCTGCAATGTAAGAATTATATAGCGTTACATTGATTTGTACCGTTACATAATCGTTACGTAATCGGCCATTATCTATTACTCCTTTGCATGAATTCTTGATAAATTCTTGAGGCTTCTACGGGGTCGGTGGTGTTAATTACTAATTTTTCTGGTTGCTTGTGAGGTTCCATCTGCTCTGGGTCAGCTCCGTAGATACGCGGCAACAGTTTTGCTGCTATGAATTTTCGAGTATCCACACGTAGTCGTAAATGAGCAATAAAGCCGCTGTCCATGCGTTTATTCCCCTCTCCGTCAGTGTAGTAATGAGTCTCATGGGCAATATCATCAAGAGACTCTGCCAGTAAATCAGCTTGTACGCGCTTAGCCGTATCGTAACGGGTAGCAAACTCTGGGTGTTTATACCGCCACTGATTTACTGTTATTTTTGCGGGCATGTCATCGTACATCTCACAGAGCCTGTTTAATCCAATGTCATGAGTGGCTACGCGCTCACAAATAAGTTCGCCAAGCTCCGGAGTGTAGGTACTTGGTCTACCAGTCTTTTGGTGTGGTTCGCTCTTCTTCTTGGTCATGGCTTAAACCCTCTTGTGAGCCATTTTAACGCCCTTTGAATCCTGCGGTATAGCTGGTACATTCCATCGCCTTAAAGCCCTTGCAATGGTTTGATTGTAGCTTGTAATGGCAAAAGGTTAAACAGTACGGATATGCTGATATTATTAGACCGCCCAGTGTGATCTCAGCTCGTCACGTATAAACGTATTCGCTGCAAACCTGCCAGAATTTTGTTTTTTATATTCCACCGGTTCTTGAGCCATGGTTTCAGTCCAGACATGAATATATTTTTCAATGATAGTTTTGAGTCTTGGCGGCCTCACATCAAAGCAAATGGTTTTCAGCCATCGCTTATCTTCAGTTAATAACTCAGTATTTAGCCTGCACGCATTATCAAAAAATAAACATAAAATATCAGAATCATTATTGAAAATATCAATGGAAACCATGGAAACTGACAGGAAACTTTGTAGGGTGTTTTTAGGGGGTAAAGTTTCCTCGTTTTTCTCCTTTAGTTTCCTTTTGGTTTCCTCGTAAGTTTCTTTCTGTATATCAAGCCCACCATGGGTTGCAGTGTCATTTATTACGTTAAAGTTTCCTTGCTGGTTTCCTTCTTTACCCCTCAAGTTTCCAGTTTCCCCGCCTAAGGGTAGGAAACTGGAAACTTGAGCCTGATTAGCGTTATTTTTGTGCAGGACTTGTTCTGCTAAATATTGGAAGTTCCCCACTATTCTTTGCCTCTTTTTTTCCTCTTTGTTACCTCGCCAAGTCCCTCTGCTTGACTGATTATTTTACTTACTCTTCCTTTTGATAACCCTGTCTCGTCTGCAATATCTTTTTGATCTAATCCATCGTTATAAAGATCAACAACACGCTGATAGCTGGTTTGTTCAAGTGATTCATGTGTCCACCCTTTATCAGTAAGTTTGCACATAATAGGATTAACATCCTCGCCAACCATGCCGCGTGCTTTCTCATAATGAATCTCAAAACATGCTCCACTAGATGGTTCGTAATCAGTAGGATGTTTTAAGCATATTACGGTATCTAAAACATCCTCTCGCTTACTGGTTCCTCTTTGTTGTCCGCCTTTACCTGCATGATGAATAAATAAAACGCTTTTGCCCTGTTTTCTTAGACTTAAAGCCCATTGCTGCATAGATAGCCAGCCCTCTGCTTCGTTTTCTTTTGATGATCCATTTAACGTTGAAATATTATCAACAATTATTACATCGGCTAGGTCGGTATGTACCCGTATTGATTCCTGTCCGGTTATTGTACTTAGGTCGGGCATGAATCCGTCCTGAAGGTCTGGTGTAATAAGTTTGGGCTCAATCATACCTGCGTTTGATGCTAATCTTGCTTCAATTTTTGCTAAACGCGCTTGCATAGTATTAGCTGGCATTTCTCCATCGATGTATAAAACTTTTGCTGGTTTCGGTGCTGTGAATGATAAATATGACCCTCCGTATGCAATTGCCATGGTAACCTCGAGTGCAAAAAATGTCTTTCCGACTCCGCGACTTGCGTATACCATTGCCAGTCCTTGTTTGGGCAACCATGGATTTAAAAAGTTCTCCCGTGGTGGTAGATCCATTTTTAATAATTCACTGAGAGAAACCGCTACTATTGAGGATTCCTTGATATTATCTAAAAACGCATCTTGTGCGGTTTCAATCTCTTCTGCATCATCAATATTTTTATTCTTGGCGTCCATTTGATATACTGCCTTCATGAGTTTGAATCAAAAATCGAAAGGTGATTTCAGCTTGTGTTTTGATCAGTCCGTTTTCTACATAAAACGCCGACCAGTCGATAAACGGATCAGGGGGGCGGAACAATCAAACCCCCTGTAAGTTCCCGCGCTTTCTTAGATTCCCTCATCCCCGCTTCATCGTTATCACTGAATATCACCAGCCGTTTAGTTGGGTAAAGAGCCTGTATACCCATAGCCTTGGTTGCTATGGCACTCGCATTGCCTGCCATGATTACATCCGCACCCGTCACCATTGAGACCGTCAGGGCATCAGCGTAGCCCTCGACTACACCCACATAATCCAATGACCCAGAGCCTCGAACGGCGTGAACTGCATTTGTTAGTTTTGAACCACCAATAAACCACCTACTCTTGTCAGCATTAATGTATTGCAAAGTCACAAGCTCGCCTGTAACTAAATCATGAAAGGGAACCAGTAAAGCCCCTGCCTTGATTGTCTGTTTATTGCTCGATATCACATAATCTTTTAGATTTACATCAACGAAGTTCGATAACATTTTACCTTCAAGGTAGGGGTGTGTTCGTTTTCTGCTCTTCGCCATAATCGCTCTGGCGTGCTGTGCTGCTGTGTCTTGGGGTGGGGTTGCAGTTGACTCTAAGGCTCTTCTTTTGGCTAGCGGTAGTTGAAGATCGCCCGTCAGAAAGACCCCTACGCGCTTAAGCACCTCAGCGGGTGGTATCAGGTTCCGCTGGGCAATAAGCGTAAAGCCGTCACCAGCCCCGCACTGACCACAAATATAAGTACCATGGCCGTCTTTATCATCAAGGCGAAAACGATCCTTACCGCCACATATTGGGCAAGGGCAATGCTTGCCAGAGAGGAAGCATTGATCAACACCAAAGTGAGGTAATATTTCATCTTTCCACCTTCCTTTTGCTGCGGCTTTGACTGTGGAAAAGCTTCGAGGCGGTTTTTCTGTACCGCTGTAGGTAATCATTAAGCCGCCCTCGCTGATTGACCAATAGTGCGGGATGCTGCTTTGTCATTAACCCAAGCAATAACCTCTGATTCTAAGAAAACGGTTTTTCGTCCAAGCTTGATAGGGATTAACTCGCCTTTCTTGATTATCTCGTAAACCATGGTTTTTTTCAGGCTTGTCAAATGGGATACTTCTGGCACTTCGATAAATCGAGCTGGTGTTGCGTCTGTTTGCTGGTATTGATTTGTCATGGTTCATCTCTCTTCGGTAAGGTTCACCAAGACATAATCCCATAACAGTAGTATGTGCTTTACCGTCATCCCCCCTAAACGGTACTATTTATTTTCTGCCTCCCGTGCTGCCCTTATCCATCCGGCAATAACACGAGAGGTATAGTCTTGTTTATTTAGCTTTTCATTTTTCATGAATTCAATTAGATTTCGATGAATTTTGGTTGCCACTGTTGTTGCTGGCAATTCCATCAGGTTTTTATTATTTTGATACAGTCTAATTGCCTCTGCTCTCACTTTTTCTGTTTCGCGCTTCCCCGCCCCACGGCTGCCATTTTCTTTGTCTATTGCTTTTTTCCGATTACTCTCAGTAAGCCTGATACCCAGTTCCACAAGAAAGCCATCTTTATATTTATTGATAAGTTGATCACGACTCAAAGTTTCAGCTTCATGCGCTACTTCTGATAGTAATAATTGATTCAAAGATAAAACCATAAGCATATGGAAGGGATGATTTTTATCATCAAGTGCATTTTTGACCTCTTCCAATTGAACGTCGGTATCAGCACCGTTTTCTAGACGGCTCATTGAGGAGTAATATTTATGTACTGGGTTATCCATCACGTTACGAACTAATTTTTGAGTATAGCCAACAATGCCACCATATTTTTGATAATCCTCGAAAACGCTCATGCTGCCATCTCCTTATGCAACTGCACGAGATTACCAATCCTCTTGCAATAATCGCCCCAGAGAAGCATCAACTCGCGGCGACGTTCAAATAAGTCACTGCGCTGATATGCGGCTTCAACTTTGTTGGGGTTTACGTGTGCAAGTGCTAACTCAAGAACCGCACTGGGTGTTGATGTTGTCTCAGCTCCCCAGACCCGAAAGGATGACCTAAACCCATGCACTGTCACATCAGGGGCGATTGCATGAAGCGTTTTATTAATCGCCACATCTGATATTGAACCAGATCGTGCACCTTGAAATACATGATCCGCACCATTAAAACGCCATTGCTGCATTATGTTGAGTATTTCAATGGCCTCATCACACAAAGGTATCGAGTGCTCACAACCAGCCTTCATACGTGCCGCTGGTATCGTCCAGACCCGCGCGTCTAGGCCGATTTCGCTCCACCTTGCACCTCTGGACTCACCGGATCGGGTAGCCGTCAAGATAGTAAATCTCAGGCAATACGCGGATAAACAATCTTTAATCCGAAGCTCAGACATAATGCGTGGAACATCACTATAAGGTGCTGACGCAAAATGGGTGATTTTCTTAACCTTGCGGGGAGATGGTAATATTTTATCAAGATTGCCTTTCCACCGTGCTGGATTGCGGCGATCACTTTCTTCATGCACCGCTGCATAATCAATAACCGCCTCTATGCGCATTCTTAGTCGGTTCGCCGTTTCCGTGATGGTCGTCCATAAGGGCTGTAAAATAGCCTTCACATCAGCCAGAGTAATATCAGCAGGGGATTTATCGCCTATACTTGGGAAAGCATATTGAATAAGTGTGTTCGTCCATTGTTGGGCATGTTTTACATTGCGCCATGAAGGCCGCTTTGCTTCAATCAATTCTAATGCGTAATCCTTAAATGTCTTGGCGTTTGCTTCCTCTTGCGTTTTCAGCTCATTAGCGGGGTCTTTGCCATTAGCAATAGCGTTTCTCATCAAAGCCGCTATATCTCGCGCCTCAGCTAACGAGCGTGTATGCGTTGCGCCTAGACCAATTGATATTTGTTTACCTGCTTTTTTGTACCGAAGGACCCAAGCCCTCGCATCATCTCTAACCCTCAGGAACAAGTTCCCGCCATCAGCATGGAAACCGTCCAGCAAGCTTGCTACGGCTCGTGCTGATAACATTTTAATCTTTGCCACACCCCGTCTCCATCAATCAAATCCAGGCTACCCTTTAGGCTACCCCTTGAGCGCGGATTATAGCAAACTTTGACGAACGAGTGTGAATGAAATATACTCGGAACCCTTGTGGTTATTGGGGATTATGAACTTTTGCGGGCTTACATGAACGTGGGTATAGCGGCCTCTCTCTCCGCCAGACATCTTGCATTCTACGCTCACGACCCTATAATTACTAAACTATAACAAACGCTCTCAAACCCCGGCAATAATTAATGCATACTGGAAATAACAATAGCGATGTGCCTGATGACCATTATGGCGAGTTACATCGCGGATTAAAAGATCGACATGTTCAACTCATTGCTTTGGGCGGCGTGATTGGCTCAGGCTATTTTTTAGGCACGGGGGCTGTGATTCATCAGGTAGGTCCCTCGGTTTTTCTAGCTTATATATTAGGTGGACTGATTATCTATTTAACCATGCTCTGCATGGGCGAGCTAACAGTTGCCATTCCCACTTCCGGCTCATTTATCAATTATACAGCTGAGTTTATTTCACCAGCGCTTGCTTGCGGAGTCGGTTGGTCCTATTGGATCAGCTGGGTTTCCTATATTCCCGCCGAGTGTGTGGCGGGAGGGATTATTATGGAGTATTTTACTGGCGTAGATGGCTATGTCTGGGCAATCTGTTTTGGTTTACTGATTACCTATATTAATATGGCTAAAGTCAACACGTTTGGTGAAATTGAGTTTTGGCTGGCATTAATTAAAATCATTGCTTTATTTGGATTTATTGGACTGAGCCTGTTAATTTTCTTTGGCATGATTCATGGTTCACAACCATCAGGAATCATTGGTGGAAGGTTTATTTTTGGTCAAGGAGGCCTGTTTCCAAATGGCGGGATGGTGTTGCTCACGGCAATGGTACTGCTGTTGGTCAATTATCAAGGGTCTGAAATCATTGGCCTTGCTGCAGGTGAATCCATTGATCCAGCTCGCATGATACCCAATGTAATTCGCAATGTGACGTTCCGAATTCTGTTCATTTATATTATTCCTGTATTCTGCCTAGTGTTGATTTTTCCATGGCAAAAAGCCAATTTAGCCAACTCGGTTTTTTCTGATGCGCTTAATTTTTATGGCTTGAAATGGGCGGGTGCCATAACTAGTTTTGTTACACTCACAGCCAGCCTGTCTTGCTCGAATTCCGGTTTGTATGGCATCGTCCGATCATTAAATGCCTTGGCTCGAAATGGCATGGCTCCCCGTCAATTGGCTAAACTTAACCGCCGAGCCGTTCCGCAAAATGCCGGGATTGTGTCGCTAATTTCAATCTGGATTTTGCTCATAACCGGTTATTTTATGGGCAAAACCACGTTATACATAGCACTCTTGCTTGTATCAGGATTTACCGGTGCGACAGCATGGATTTCGCTTTGCTGGGCTCAAATCAACTTTCGTCAACGACTCTACCAGGCTGGTTATACAACCCATGATCTGCGCTACAAAACCCCGGGCTCACCGTACACAGGGATTGTTGCTATCATTTTAATGCTCATCTGCATGTTTTTTTTGTTACTCCATCATGATCCAACGTACAAAATCGCTTTCGGAATTGGACTCCTCAGCTTCCTCGCTCCGATTGCAATCTATAAACTGTTTAAGTTAGACAAACACCGTGACGCTATTTTAACGGCAAATAAACATCCGCGTTTTGCAGATTTTTTTCCCACAAAGGAGATTGCTCATGAATGAACTGGAAAAAGCAGTCGAGCAAGCTCTGATTACCAAGGGCAGCAATAAAGAAGCGAACAAGGCCTATCTTGAATTTATAAAGGCCAATTTTATTATTCCTGTTGAAAAGAACGCAGCCGTTGATGATCCACGCGTATTGTATCTGGAAGAAAATAACCAGGTCTTCCTGCCTGTTTTTACTAGTAAGGATTATTTTGATCAGTGGGCTTCCGGTATAGCTGAAAACATCAACCTATTGAAATTATCCGGAGTCGATCTGTTGAAAGGGATAGCTGAGCACGTCATTGTCAGTTTAAATATTGGCAGTAAGTTTTATAAGGAATTTAATCCGGCGGAACTGGCGCGCATGCGGAGTATGGTGTTGAAGTTTTTTGGTAAATAAGGCGTCCCTTGCTACAGAGTCATTGGCTTACGGACACACATCCAACCAATTTTCGATTTTCAAATGCTTCACTCGATTAAACACTTTGACGTTTGCAGTAACCAGTGTCGCATTTATGGATAGAGCATGAGCTGCAATAAGCATGTCATTATGCAAAACCGCAACTATCGGTGAACAAAGCTATTTACAGTCCAACAATCTCTGCTAGAATGAAAACAGGCATAAACTAATTTTTTCTCAAGGGATACATGATGAATACATTTCAAGAAACCACGCCTCCATCACAAAAATTAGGCAGATGGGCGACTGCCAAGAAAATTGTATTTGAATCTTGGAATATTCTTAAAGAAGATAAAAAACTCTTATTCTTTCCAATCTTTTCTCTGGTGACGGTACTTGTTTTTTTTATTGCCACCGAAATCATTGCCAGCACAGTCCTTCATATTAGTTTTTTCAATATTGGAAATGATTGGCAAAAAAACAATAGTGCGCAGGGACTTTTTATTTTCTATTGTTTTCTCTATTACCTGATTTATTTTTTCACAATCAATTTTTTTGCCACAGGCCTCTTGGTTGTTGTGCATGGAAAACTTAATGGGGAAAATATTTCCATCCAGGATGGAATGAAAACCGCAGTACAAAATCTTGGTAAAATTTTTCTCTGGTCACTGATTAATTCAGTTATTGGTGTCATTTTGAGCACTATCGAAGATAAATTTAAAGCTGTTGGGGCTATTATTTCGCTTACTCTAGGCACTTCATGGCGCATCCTCACTTATTTCAGCCTGCCGTCGCTAATTATTGGGCAGCAATCCCTCATGAATTCATTTAAGGAATCCGCTCATATCATCCGTAAGATGTGGGGTGAAACAGCTATGATTACCGTAGGAACGGGGTTATTTTTTCTCCTGCCCTACTTGCTCGTTATTAGCGCAGGATCCGTAGGCGTTTTTCTTTTACCCGAAGCAACGATTATTATCCTACCCATAACGATTAGTATTTTAATTCTGACAGCCCTAATTCAATCTACCTTAACTACCATTTTCAAAATGGCGATTTATGAATATGCTGTGACGGGTAAAACACCAAAAGGATTTTCACCAGAACTTATTCAAAATGCGCACCGATGAACGTATGAAGGAGCAATCAATCTCGTTTTCTTTGATTGATAGGTGTGAGGTGATGTCTATCATCAAGGTTGCCTGGCTTGATAAAATACCGGCGCATTGGTCTTGCATCGAGAGCATGCACTTTGACAACCTGCCTTCTCCTGACACTTCTCAATAGCACCTTTGCTCAACCAGATGTCCAGCATCGGCTGTAGGGCAAGCTCATCAATATGAAACTCGCGAGCCAGTTGCTGCGTGCTGGCTACCTGCTCGCGCTGAATGTAATCACGAATTTGCAGCAGCATGGCGAACTCCTTGTGAACGGGCTGCGAGGCGGATAATACCAATAACCAGAACAATAGAAATAACTGTGGCCATGATGTATTCTATTGTTTGCTGAGGGTGAGCTGCAAACGTGGCCAGTTGGTAGAATGAGACGGCAGTGCCATAGGCGACAATCAATGACCAGGCAATTGAAAACCACATTAATTTACTGTTGGTCTCCTGGCGAATGGCGGCCATGGTTGAAACGCAAGGGATATAGAGCAGAATAAACAGCAAATAGGCATAAGCACCCACCTTGCCATCAAAATGCTGATACATGACGCCGTATACCGATTGCGAAGCATCAAGGCCTGGTGCGTCGGCCAGCACATTGCCCATTTTTGCCAGATTTTTTGGAATGGATAGCAGTGCTGTTTGCAATGATCCCCAAAATTCAAACGGGATAGGTCCTGCAGACGCCAGATGGCCCATTTGCGCATACAAACTATTCAGTGACCCCACCACCACCTCTTTCGCAAGCGTACCCGTCAATAAACCCACCGTGGCAGGCCAATTATCCTGATGCAAACCCATGGGTGCAAAAATCGGTGTTAACCACTGCCCTAACAAAGACAAGACTGACTCACTGCTAGCGCCCGCGCTGAAGCCGCCATGAATAGTTAACGCATTTAAGCCGCCTAAAACAACACACACCGGGGTAATTAACTTGCCCGCACGCGTAATAAAATAACGTAGGCGCAGGCCCGTTTCCTTCATCAATCGGCGCAAGGATGGACGGTGGTAGGCAGGGAGCTCCAATATCAAGGGTGATGTCTGCCCTTTTAATACCGTTTTACGCAATAGAAAGCCGGTTAATACTGCCATCAAAATACCCATTAAATACAACGAAAACACCACGTTTTGACCGCCGGTGGGGAAAAATGCCGCCACAAACACCGCATAAATAGCCAACCTTGCACTGCAAGACATAAATGGGCTCATCAATACCGTTAATACTCGATCGCGTTCAGAATCCAGTGTGCGTGCCGCCATGATCGCGGGCACATTGCATCCAAACCCGACAATCATGGGCACAAATGATTTGCCAGGCAAGCCTAGCATTCGCATGACCCGATCCACCACAAATGCCGCACGTGCCATGTAGCCGGACGATTCAAGCAATGATAAAAAGAAATACATGGAGGCCATCACGGGAATAAAGGTCAGGGTTGTATTAATCCCCGTCCCTATCCCATCAGCACATAAGGCAATCAACCAACCCGGCGCGTGAACCAAGTGCAACAACCAAGCTGTCCCCTGTATAAAAATAGTATCAGTAGTGATGTCAAAGAAGTCTTGAAATGCGCCGCCAAGATTAATCGCCAGTAAAAACATCAAGTACATCATGCCGAAAAATATGGGTAGCGCCCAGAAACGGTGCAATACGATTCGATCAATTTTAGCGGTAAGGTGTTCACTGGTATCTGAGAGTTTTTTTTGTACACCAGCAACGATGTTGTGTATGGCCTCGTAACGTGCATTGGCGATGAGAATGTCAAAGTCATCAGCGCCATCATCCGCTCCTTCGAGGGTGCGACGAGCGATATAGGGTACTAACACTGGATTCTCGCCACGAGATATGAGTTCCTGCTCAAGATGGGTTAACGCATTTTGGACAGAAAGAGGCAGTGACAGCGAGAGGGGTTTACTGGGAGCGGGAAGCATGGAAATCGCTTGTTTTAAATCAGCAACGCCAACATGGCGATGTGCCTGCAACATCACCACCGGGCAATGCAACTGTGCAGACAGGGCCGTGGCATCAATTGAAATACCGCGTTGGGCGGCGATATCCGTCATATTAACAACCAGAATCAACGGACAACCTAATTCGAGTAACTGGCTGGTCAAATATAAATGACGTTCGAGATGGCAGGCGTCAACCACATTCACAATGACATCGGCATTGCCCTGCACTACTGCGACGGCTGTAATCTGCGCGTCCTGACTGGAGGTTTCAACTGATGTAACCAGCGAATAAACACCCGGTAAATCTGTGACGTGAAGGATTTGATCACGGTTAGTAAATTCGCCCGTTTTTTTCTCAATCGTAACGCCTGGCCAATTACCCACGCGTTGGTTATCACCGGTCAATGCATTAAACAGCGTTGTTTTCCCACAATTCGGGTTACCGACCAACATGATGTGCGTCATACACGCTCCCATTGTAAATGACACGCTTCGTCCTTACGCAAGGTCAGGGAGGTGCCACGCACATCAATCTGCACAGGACAACCTAACGGTGCTACGCGTATCACACGAATATCAGCACCACAGGTGAGGCCTAGCGACAATAGTTTGCGTCGGTAGACCACATCGGTTTGACCGAAATTCACCAAACGCGCCCGATCACCCTGTACAAGTTCTGCAATGGTTACCATATACGTGCACCAAACGAGTCAATAAGGAATCCATCCTAACACAAATGCTATTGATAATCATTCTCAATTTAGTAAAAAATTACTCAAATTGCGATGCTTATGCCTTTCTAGATAATCAACCGACTGCATTTCTTCTAGTCGACTCAACGTACGTTGAAACGATTTTAGCATCGCACCTCTCACATACACCTTGGATGCAATCACTGACGCTGACACAATAAGGTGAATGCCCCGGTCATACATCACATCGATAAAATGAATGAACATCATGGCGCGTACAGTATCATCCGCTGTTAATACTGGAATCTCACTAACAAAGACCGTATCAAAACGCTCAGCAATTTCCAAATAATCCAGTTGACAGCGTGGCACATTGCAAATCACATTAAAAGCAAACCAAACGGCCTGGTCACTGCATTTCACACAAGTAATCGCGCGATTTTGCACCGTCAACGTGATACCATCGGTTGGATTAACAGCAATTGCAGTAAATTGCGCAACCAACGCACGATGTGCGGCATCATCCAAGGGACAAAGCCACGCTTGTAATACAGGTGCCCGCCCCAAGCGGTAATCGCGGTCATGATTTAATAATAAGACCTGACAATGCTGCTTGATTAACGCGATAGCGGGTAAAAATCGTTCGCGGTGTACGCCATTGGCATAAAGATCATCAGGTTGTGCATTAGCAGTCGCCACGAGTACGATATTATGCTCAAACAAGGCGCTTAATAATGCGGCCAGAATTATTGCATCAGCGACATCATGCACCAGAAATTCATCCAGACATAACAGTCGCGTTGATTTGGCCAAATCAGCCGCAATACGCCTCACCGGGTTTTTTTGCCCTTGAAGACGGCGCAATTGTGCATCAATTTGTTGCATGAAATGATGAAAGTGAAACCGCGCCTTCTGCGGTTCCTCAACGTTTTCGTAAAACAAATCCATCAAATAGGTCTTACCAACGCCAACAGGGCCATGCAAGTACAATCCCGTGACGAACTTTTTACGCCCCCAGTTAAACCATACACGCACAGGGGTGACTAAATCATCCGCCACACGTTGTAGGTAAGCTACCACGTCGCGCTGCAATGTGTCATCACTGATTTCACCACGCTCTACAGCGGCGTTGTAGATTTCAATTAATGTCATAGGCACGCATCGCTTCGATTAAACGGTCTTTAAGTGGAATAAGTTTTCCATGGAAAAAATGCGTAGTCTCCGTAAAAACCAACAGCTTCAATGCCGGTGACATCGCTACAAAATCCTGTATGAGAGACAAAGGCACCACTTCATCCTGCTCCCCCTGAAGCACAATCCAGGGCGCAGGAGCTGGTGTAAATTCGGTGTAATCATAATGGTGTACAGGAGGTGCCACGGTAATCAACAAAACCTGTTTGCATTGAGCCGCGGCACGATAAGCCACATAGGAGCCAAATGAAAATCCGGCGAATAAAACGCCAATTTCAGGCATCTCCTTCAAGCACTGGCGAGCAAGCAACAACATATCTTCACTTTCACCCATGCCTGCATCATATTCACCGGCAGATTCACCTACCCCGCGAAAGTTAAACCGAATACTGGCAATTCCCATCTCTTTGAACGCGCGCACCAGCGTTGTCACCACTTTATTATGCATCGTTCCGCCCTGAAGCGAGTGCGGATGGCCCAGTATTGCAATGTAGCGTGGATTCGCATGGGTGGGAACCGTCAGTATGGTTTCGAGTTGACCGACAAGGCCTTGGAAAATAAAAGCGTGATCGCCCGGGGTGTTTAATTTTTCGGTTAGGTTCATGAGACGTTCTTTAATTGGTGATGTGGAATCATTATATAACGCAGTATATTGCGTGCTATTTTCTCGCCTAGTGTCCTTGTAATCATTGAAGGCATCTTTGAATCCGTCTACTAAATGGAGGCAAGCTGAAATGTTTTTTTAATTTCATATTAGTTAAAAATTCAGGTGGAAGATCATGCTGTGATTATCGCAAATTTCAAGCATGTCGCATAGGAAAAAAGGTGGTTTTTGACCATGCCCTAAAAATGTGCTATTATGCCCGCGAGCTCAAATTAAAACAGGAAGGCCACCATGATTTACGCATTCATAGAACCCAAAAAGCCTCGGTTTATTTACGTCAACCACGCCACCAATAAAGTCCATCTTCTCATTCCTGTGGTAGGTGGACAGGAGATTAGTACCGATAATACCTGCAAATCAACGCTAGCGTTAAGAGATTTCTTTGAGGGTGGCGCACGCGGTGCATTAAGCGCGTATAAAGCTGCACTGGAAATCGATATCTTGGCCTTGCTGGTAGGTAAGCATGAGCGCGTATGCAAAGAAGAGCGACTAACCCAAATTCATGCTTATATTGTGGCAGTTGCCGCCATGCGGCCTAGATATCGCGAGGCAATGACGGCCTTTCTGGTAAAACCCTGTAATTTATATGGCATCCAATTAAGACCCCGAGAACAGGATTTTCAATCCACGGTGGTCAATCCCGCATTTAATATTAAGCGCGGAAATGATGCTGGAGGAGTCCCATTATCGCCATTGTATAATGCCATGCATAGGACGTTCCCTAGTGTTGTAATGGGTGTGCTTGACCCACGCACACAGCTAACGACGGCTGTATTAAGTGCTTTGGCCCCATCGTCCACATTTGCAGACATCCAACGTGTTTTAAGCGAGCAATGTTTAGCAGTGCATCAATTAAAAATTGATTTTACCACACGCGCCGATTCCAGCCGTCGCAGCGGTCTTAAAGTAATCACTAAAGACGATATACAGGCCCTTTCGAGGTTTGAGGATGACGCAACCACAGAACAGTATATGGATGCGTTGTTATACTTTTGTGCGCCGCATATATGGGGAACTATCCCAACCCCACCTTTTTATAGTATTCCTGCGGAAAACTCTGTTGAGGGACAAACCGAGCACCTATCCATACTGACTCAATTCTTTCTAGCGACGCTTAATGTGTATTGCAAAGCAAAAAGCATAAGTCATGAAAATTTCGGGGTTATTCTAGATGCATCGCCTCCTTTAAGTGATGCATTGGTGAGCGTGGCTTATACTGCATTAAGTCGTGGTGATGATGTGGAAGGCGCGCTTTGTGCTTTTTGTAATGTCAATGCTGATAAATTCCGATTATCCCGTTCTCTAAATGCAGCGGATGTAATGGCTGTGAAACAAAAATTTGAGCGAACCTATTGTACGGTCACGGCAAATAAAAAAGAGAATCCTCACATGGATGATTTTATGATATTGGATATAGAGGCAACGGGAGAAATGGCAACGTGTGTCACGCACCAGGGGTCTATTTGTGTAAATTTCGCAGACATGGTGGATACGCTGGCTGCAGCCGCTAACCCAGACTATTTTGCTAGCATTCGCGCCGATTTTGCGGAACATCCCGCCGAGATACCGCATAAAAATGACCACATTAAAGCCACTATTGAACTGAGTATTGAGGAGTTATGGCAAGGAGACTCTATGCCTCGCAGCATTAGTGCATTGAGCAACGCAGGAATCTTTAGGCAACGCAACCGTGGTGCTCTAATAGCTGCCGGAGGAGCGCAGGCAAGCCATGCGGCTGACTTGCCTTATGGCATTTCGGCGCGCAGGAATCTCTTTAACCAAGCCAACCATGTCGTTGCCGGAGTGCATGCGCCTGCTGTGGATCGCGGCCTTGAGATGTTGACCTTCGCAGGAATTCTTAACCAACCCAACTTTGCCGCCCTAGTAGCTGCCCATGAGCATCTAGATGGTGTGGTTCGCCACCCTTTTGGCGATTGAGCCGCGGAGGAATCCATACCCCCCGCTAGCCTTGGCATGGCTCAAAAGGCAAGACATGCCCCCTAGTCAAACCGAACAGCAATTCCCCGTGAACTAAAAAAACCTCTACTAGAGCCTGGGCTATCCCCCAGGGCTGTCCGGGGACATCTTTGTTTTGTCTAGCGAAAATGCTATGATCCCCCCTTGCATCGACCATTCGCATTGGCGGTGACTAGCAACATTAACTTTACTTACGAGGACTTGATCCATGAGACAGGTACCTGATACTGCCACCCGCATCGGGAGGCTGCTATGAAACTTCACGATTTTAAACACAAAAAAGAACAGCATACAAAAATCAGTATGCTGACCTGCTATGACTACCCTTCAGCACGCACGATCTCAGAATCTAACATCGATTGCGTGCTGGTGGGTGATTCGGTGGCGATGGTGGTACATGGTCATGACAGTACGATCATGGCAAACATGGACATGATGCTATTGCATACTGCCGCTGTTGCACGCGGATTATCCAATCAATTTTTAATCAGCGATTTACCCTTTCTGTGCCACCGCAAATCACGTGCTGATACCGTGCAAAACGTTAAAAAACTACTTCAGGCTGGCGCGCACGCCATTAAAATTGAAGGTGGTGACGCGGATGTTTGTCAAACCATTGCCCATTTAGTCACAGCGGGTGTTGCCATCATGGGGCATATTGGTTTGACCCCGCAGTCGGTTCTGCAATTGGGTGGCTATAGAGTCCAAGGTATGGAACCAGCGCAAGCCGCACAGCTAGTGCAACAGGCGCATTTTCTCGAAGCAGCTGGATGCTTTGCACTGGTTATTGAATGTGTTCCTGCCGCACTGGCAAAAATCATCACCGATGCCGTGAGTATTCCAACGATTGGAATCGGTGCCGGCGTTGAAACCGATGGGCAGGTGCTGGTTTGGCACGACATGTTAGGCTTGCAGACCGAATTCAATCCCCGATTTGTGAAACGATTTATTGAAGGGAAGGGGCATTTACTGGCAGGCATTAATGCGTATGCGGATGAGGTTCATCGTGCACGTTTTCCAACGCGGGATCATGCGTTTTAAACAAGGTGAATCACATGCAACTATACAACAACCTCGATGAATGGCGGCGGGTTCGCCAAAATATCCCCACGTCGCAGACCATAGGCTTCGTACCCACAATGGGGAACCTGCATGCAGGTCACGTCTCATTATTCAGCACGAGCGCCCGAGAAAATGATTGCACCATCGTCAGCGTGTTTATCAATCCTACGCAATTCAACCAAACTTATGACTTTACCCATTATCCACGCACGCTAGATGACGATCTAGAATTGCTCGCCAATACCGGCATAAATTACTGCCTGTTACCGGATGACAAGGCCATTTATCCCGACGGGTATCGCTATCAAATCGAGGAAAACAAATACGCGCAACACATGGAAGGCCTGCAACGGCCTGGGCATTTTACCGGCGTGTTAACCGTGGTGATGAAACTGTTAAATCTGGCCAAACCTGACCGCGCTTATTTTGGTGAAAAAGACTACCAGCAACTGCAGCTCATTCGCGACATGACGACTGCATTCTTCATGGATTGTGAGATTAAAGCCTGTCCTACCATCCGTGAAGCCAGTGGGCTTGCGCTCAGTTCACGCAATGGTCGATTGAACCCAGAACAACGCCAACTCGCGGATCGTTTTGCACAAATATTTCATCAGAACGTGCCTTGCAAGCAGATTATTTCCGAATTAACAGAGATAGGTGTGGTGCTTGATTACATTGAAGAGCATGAGGGTCGACGTTTTGCTGCAGTGAAGATTGGGGATGTTCGGCTGATTGATAATTATCAAATGTAGTTCAAAACACCGTCGAACGCGCAAAAGCTTCTTTCGCCAACGTCAAATGACGCGCTACTTTCCCCAGTTCAACCTGCAAATTCAAACTAGCCTGAATGTTATTCTCAGCATTGAACGTCACCAATGTTGCAGTCAATGCGCTATGCTGTGCTTGCAGTACATCTATATCATGCTGCATGGTTTGCAACCATTGCTGGCGGGTGCTTATCGCCTGTATGTCAAAACTATCTTCCGGCTCTGACGTTGGCTTATCTATATTCTGCTGACAAAGCCTGACCAGTACATTGATTTTTTGCCCGACACGTTCAGCTATAAAATGAGCAGCTTGATTATTTTCATGTTTTTTTAGCGATTGAAGATCAGCGGTTATTTCATCAATATAGGCTTGAGAGGTCATTTCATGTCGACCGCGAAATAAAGTGCGCGGTAGACGTGCTGGGTTAATCCCCGTGTCAAGTCGGCTCAATTTCCATTCAAGCTCCGGCAAGCGAGCCGATAAAAGCAGGAACACGTCGTGATTCACGCTAGGCTACCAAGGCGGCAGATTCAGACAAACGTTTGTTACGACGTGATTGCAGCCAGTTGGTAATAAAAGGTGGCGAACACAGGATTAGCAAACCAATGACTAGCGTAGACTCATAACCCGCAACACTGCCGACATCAATGCCTTCTGGCGGCATAAAGCTGACAACAAGCGTCGTTAATACACCCACCAGACCCAGGCCTGCCACGATAAACATACCGAGCAAGCCACCGGGAATACGGAATGCACGAGGGTGATTCGGTGCCGAGAGGCGCAGCTTGATCGCAGCTATAAACATCAACAAATACATTAACATATACAACTGCGCAGCCAATACCGTTAATAACCAGTAAGAACCATTGATACTGGGCATAAATAAAAACAGGGCCGACAACAGCGTCACAATAATAGCCTGCCCCACCAGCATCACCTGGGGCGCATCGTGTTGGTTACTTCGCTGGAACACGCGCGGTAAATTTCCATCTTGAGCCGCTGTCAACAGCCCCTTGGTAGGTGCAATGATCCAATTACTCACGCTACCCATCCCCCCCATCACCAACATGACGGCAACCACAGGCATCAACCATAATAAATGATAACGTGAACAAATGGCATCAAAGGCCTGCATAATGCCTGCGACAAGATTAATGTCGTGCTGAGGCAGCACCACAGCTATCGCAAGCGATCCGAGGATAAGCGTGCTTAAAATAATACCCACAGAATAAACCAGTGCGCGCGGAAACGCGTGTTGAGGATTCGCTACGTCATTCGCATGCACTGTGGCAATTTCAATGCCACAAAACGACAGCATGATGCCTGTCAACGCAACCCATTTTGATCGATCATGCCAATGTGGCAACAAGCTTTGTGCATCAAAATCAATTTGCACTGGATTACCGCCGATAATCCACGCGGCTCCCAATCCAATGATCAACGCCATCGGCAACAGCAATCCGGAAATAGCGCAAACATTACTGAGCAACGCGGACGTTTGCATGCCGCGCAAATTAACCAGGGTCGCGCCCCAAAACGCAGTGATAATGACAAGGCATAAAAAATAGGGATTGTCTGCCAACGCGGGATTGATTAAATAACCAACCGTGCCCGCAACAAACGATAGTAACGCCGGATACCAAATGACATTAGAAATCCACTGAAGCCAAATCGCTAGAAAACCAACTTGCTTGCCAAACGCTTCTCTAACCCAAATATAGACGCCACCCTGTTTGGGCCAGCCTGATGCAAGCTCCGCAGACACCAGGGCCGTAGGAAGCAGAAAAAATAGTGCGCCTAGGATGAAAAATGCAATCAACTGACTACCAAACAACGCAGTAGCGGGTAAATTTCGAATGCTGTCGACGGAGCCTACCGTGATCATGGTTAGGCTAAAAATAGTCAACGAATGATTTTTAGCGCTCATTAGCTCACCTATTGCACATAAAGATTTTATTATACACGAAAATTCCTATTTAAGGCAAACGATAACAACAATAACGCGCACGCATCACCCACCTGCCGGATTATTTTCACTGCACTTCAGTAATCGCATGAATAACAACGTCTTCAATAGGCACATCACCATGTCCATTACGTTGACCTGTTTTAACTTTTTCAATCAGATCAACCACGTCCATACCGACGACAACTTCTGCAAATACGCAGTAGCCAAAGCCTTCAGGCTCTTCACTTTTAAAATTTAAAAACGTGTTGTCCGCTACATTAATAAAAAATTGTGATGTGGCAGAATGTGGATCATTGGTTCGTGCCATCGCAACGCTGCCACGCGTATTTTTCTTGGCGGTCTTGGCTTCATTTTTAATGGATTTTTCGATCGGCTTATTTTCCATGTTCGCGTTTAAACCGCCACCCTGAATCATGAAACCATCAATCACACGATGAAAAATCGTATCATTGTAAAATCCACTACGCATATAAGCAAGAAAATTGGCCACCGTATTGGGTGTGTTTTCTTCGTCCAGCTTAAGGCGAATATCGCCTCTGGATGTGTTAATTAAAATCATGATATCTCCTGTTGTTTAACAAAATCAATTCGCGCATTTTAGCACATACATCATGTAAAACGTGCACATTATGAATACTGGCCAGTGCTGTAAATAAATTTGCTTTTTGCTTGAATAAATGATGCAAGCAAGCGCGGGAATAATGTTTACATGTATAACAGTCGCAGTGAGGCATCACCGGTGACATGTCATTGGCAAAACAAGCTTTTTTAATTTGAATGCGTGCATTCTCATGTTCACTGGCAAATTTTAACCAATGACCATCAGGCACCACGTCCCCACAATACAACGCGCCATGCCGGGCGTTGCGCGTAGGCGCTACGCAATCAAACATGTCTATCCCTTCTGCCACAACAGCCAGCAAATCCTGTGGTGACATACCCACACCCATGGTATACCGCGGTTTGTTATCTGGTAAAAACGCGCGCACCCATCGAATAACCTCGACGGTTGCGGCCATATCAAAGCCGATGGTTTCCCCACCAATGGCGATGCCATCCGTATCCATCCGTGCTACAAAATCAGCACTTTCACGTCGCAAATCCTCATATACGCCTCCCTGCACGATACCAAATAGCGCTTGTGGCGCTCCTAAACGTGACTCGGGATTTTGTTGATGATAGGCAATTGATTGTCCAAGCCAGCGATGCGTCCGTGTCATGATGTGCCGCACTTGTTCATGCGTGCAATCATCTGGCGTGCATTGATCAAAGGCCATGATAATATCAGCACCAATGATTTTTTGCGTTTCCAGCGACATTTCCGGGGTCATGTGAATCAGACGTTCAGTTCCTGGCAAGGTAAAATGAGCGCCCTCTTCATCAATCGTACAGATTTTTTTATTTTTCGATAAACTGAAAACCTGAAAACCACCGCTATCCGTTAACATGGGCCCATGCCAGCCCATAAAACGATGCATGCCACCGGCTTTTTCAATCACATCCATTTTAGGCGCGCAAAGCATATGGTACGTGTTGCCGCCTAAAATAATTTGACTGCCGGCGTTACGTAATTCAGATGGCGTCATATTATTTACACCAGCTCGCGTACCTACTGGCATAAAGACTGGCGTGATAAATTCACCATGCGGGGTGGTTACACGCGTAATACGTGCGTTGGTATGCGCATGGTGAGTGAGAACTTCACAGCGAAATTCACGCATCACAGGGATTTAATTTCCACAAGCCGCCGGCCAATGCCTAAAAAAACAGCGGCACTGACACACATCATCGTTATAAAATAGAGAGCAGACCATACAGGCATCGATAGACCTAGCATACGCCATGTCACCTCAGCGCAATCGCCCGTTCCCCAGAACAGAGCAGTCAAAACTTGCGCCTTTGAAAAATAATGGATCAACATATCTAGACTTGGCATACAGGCCGGAGCTTTATCAACAGGCAAGGATTGCAGCCAGAGTTGTCGCGTGGCGAAATATAGTCCTGAGCCTGCTAGAAACATCTGCCATACTGCAAGCCTTCGCGCGCGTTTCAATGTGGCCTGGCACAAACCTATCAGGCAAAACATGCCAAACAAAAATGTACACAGCCGTTGCATAAGGCATAATGGACACGGTTGCAACCCTTTACCATATTCAAAATAAAATCCTGTGGCCAGCACTAAAAGAGTCACTAACAACAATAAACTTATGATGTTGCGATAAACGCGTTTACTCATGAAATCACTCACCCCCGAGATTAAATTATCGTTTATTTTAATGTAAATTATTCATCCTGTACACGATTCAATTTTCTCCCCTCCGTATTGTTCAGCTTCCATTTCCCCCGCCTGAACCACCACAGCAAAAATCAGTTCGCTGATAAATGTCTTTTGGGAATGTTCACTCAGATTAACGTAAAAAGATTTAAGACACCTTAAATTCTCCGCATCCCTCACAGGACCTTGCGGGTTAATCAACGGTTGAAAACGCCCTAAAGCCGCTCCCGTAAGCGACTTAGGGGAGAAACGCATGGCGCCCAACTTAGTTGCCACAAATACAAGGCCTGATATTTGACTTTTACAAAAGTCAATTTGGCAGTCTATCGCGTCGAAGAAGTACGCAGACACCACTCGATTCATCTCGAGTCTGAGGCACTCGCCATTGAACCAGTCCATAAACACTACATGATCCAGTTTAATCAGGCGTTCATTCCTGCATGACAAAATCAATCGCATAAACGTATTCGCATCATGCTGTTGTTCTGCCTGACTCAATTCAGCACGCATACACAAATGTGGGATCAATGCCATCAAAAAGGCTTGCTGATTAATTTCAACTGGAGCACCTGTATTGAAGGGATTGCAGCACACCCAACTTGTCAAAAACTGCTCAAGCAATAATGACGTTTGAAAATAGCTTTTCATGATTGATAACGTCGAACTGGCAGGGTTCGCCGCCTGGGCTGCCACCAAGTCATAAATAGCCGCTGGATTCTTGTCACAAACGCCTGTGATCAACATGCATGCATCGATGTTATGCACGAACCCTGCCTTTGAATCAATAACGATTGGCACCTCATGCGTCAATTCATGCGTACCTAGCAGACGAGCAACTGTTGCAACTTTTTTAAACTCGAGAAATAATTCGGAGAGATCCATGGCTCGCTTCGGGCTATAAATCATGGTGGTACCTAGAACAATGATGTGATCGGCCATAAAACCAATGAGCAAGCCAAGATCAGACGCATCTGAAACACCCATTAACGTCGTGATCCAGCGTGATACCGTAGCTGCAGTTGCTTCTTCAACTGAACCATAGTGCCCCTTGTCTTTTTGTTCAAGATCATGAAACTGTACCATGACGTTAATAACCGTCCGTAAAAAACGACTTTTTAGATCGGTGTTTGTTAATATGCCCAGATTATTCATCACTATCCTGACGCGATTTGAAATTTCCAACGCATGTGGCAACGAATGGTGAATCAGGCGATGCGCTTTTGCTGAAATGAGAAGCTCGTGCGCGTGGGTAATAAAAAGCGCTTTAATACTGGCTTCAATATTGGGACGCTGAATAAGAAAATTATCAAGAGACACCAGAACCGTTGCGGGCAATGCCAACTGCTTATGCAACAAGGAAATAGTGCTATCAACATGATGTGCTTTCAACATAAGACGGTGCGGTTCAATTTTGGTCAGCAACTGATCAAACGGAAAAGGCGCATTAATCCATAACATACGGAGGAACGCGCGTGATTTACCGGCCAGTTCCCGGTTAAAATTAGCGCCAATACGATTGATTTGTTGCTCGAATTGATTTGTATCGCATGAAAAATCCGCACCCATTAATATCTCCCTCCACTAAACTCATATTAAAGTTAGTAGACGTTTTGGAGATAGTCAAGTTAGGTGCTGAAAAAAAATTAGGGTCACGCTTCTTTCATCAAGCGCTGGATAATATAATTCAAGCCGAGGCTAAGCACCGTAGCCGCAACTAATACATAGAGAAAATGACCAAATGCGGTGGCGTAATGCGCCTTTAATTCCAGCATTGAAAACTCACCCGCTGGAACGGCCGTTAACACGGCCAGTTTTCCAGATAGGAAAGCACCTATACCAAGTGATGCCAAAAAAATACCCATGAACGTGCTTACATTTTTACGACTGGCTAGCAAGGTTACGGCTGATAGACCAACGGGTGACAATAACATCTCAGCCAATGAGAAAATAAGATAGGCAGGAATAATAAACAGCGGCGATAACAAGCCTGTTGACGTATCCATATGACAAACCAGTACGATTAAAATATAAGCCGCCAGGGTAGCGCACATGGCGCCTAAAAATTTATTGCCTGCACTAATCACTTGCTGAACCTGATTTAGATGACTCTTTATACGTACCAGTACAATACCGAGAATAATCATCCCGATGCTTTCTATCCCGACATAATATGGCGGTGGAAAATTAATACCAAACAGTGTCGGCTGCACAACACGCACAATAAACAAGGTGAGTGATAAAAACATTTGGAAGTACAAGGCCCAAAACATAACAGAGATAATGCATAAGAACCCAAGTACTGTCGTTTGACGCGCCTGCGTTGGCGATTCACATTTTATACAATATAAAAAATAGGCCACTGAAAATACAATCACCGCACAAAACACCGCATCTGCCAGCGCTGGGTAACTAAGAATAAAAAATGAGATCATCCAAAGCATGAACAAAAGAATGACTGCCAGCAGACTGTTTTTAACTTTAAAATGATACGGATTATAATCAGGAATGTGATAACGGCGAATACCAAATAAAAATATCCATATCGCCATAACCATTCCCACTGCGGCACTTAAGAATGAAGCAGACCAACCAAAATGCTCGTTAAGATAACTGGGGAGCGTCGATCCTAAAATAATGCCTATGGTTAATCCCATATAAAATATCATGAACCCATGTTCTCGATGAGGTGAACCGGGAGGGTATTCATTGCCTAATAATGATGAAATATTCGGCTTTAGTAATCCAGTACCAACCGCAATACCCGCCAGCGACCAATTCAAAAAATGATCCGAAACGGTGAGACTCAATCCTAGGTAACTGATTAACAATACTACCGCACCCATAAGAATCGTGCGTTTTTGACCCATTAAATGATCCGCTATCCAACCGCCAACCAAGGGTGAGAGATACGCAAGGGCTGTAAATGAACCCACCAGCTCATAGACCTGTTTGTCTGGCCAATTAAAATGTAACGCGAGATAAAGCGCTAACAGCGTCTGAACAACATAGAAGCCATAACGTTCCCACATTTCTGTTGTAAAAAACACAGACAGTGAAGCGGGGTGATTAGCCTGCGTTTTTTGCACAATTCTCTCAGGATAAAAAATGGAATGACAGTATAACATAGAATGGAGGTAATTCCCCACGTCAGCCCAGCTATCGGACAGCCCTGAGCTATCGGGTCAGAGGGGCTAGTTAGCCCCTCTGACCATATAAGTCGCACAATCTCAGTCAAGCCTCTAGGCATTGACTGAGATTAGCTGGGACGACGTGGGAACGGAGCCCACTTATAAGCTTCACCGCCTATTCAGATGAGGTTCATTACTCACAGGTTGAATGGCTTTACCTTCAGCAGCTGCTACAACTTTTTCTTTAAACTCAGCAGTACTCCCTGTGTTACTTGGTACAATAATTTTTTGAGCCGTCTCGCCTGCACGCACTTCGGGAGCTACTAGTGGTTGGTCTGGAGAATCATACTCCGCCAGAGCAACGCCCCCCTTATCTAGGGGACCGATACCTTGTATCGTCACTGCTTTATAAAATCGTTTACTGTCTTGTTTCTTCATACCGCCTGGTACCATCATTGCCTTTTTGTCCATCCCCCTCACTACACTGAGTATTCCATAATATCCTTTAATCTCAAGATTAGGCAAACGATCCACAATCAAGGGATTCTCCTCAAGCATTTCTACAAGTAAATTCACCGCGGATGAACAACTAACCACCTCATTGAGTTGAGAGCGCGCTACCTTGCGTGTTCTTAATTCTTGGTGACTTTTTTTAAGAAGCTCAAACGACTCTACCTCGTTGGTAAATAGTCCTGATATCGCAGAAGAAATTTCATGTATTTCTTCAGATCCCGCCATTGTTAACCCCATCCTCTCTCCAGCGGTTTTACACGATCGCAAGGTAATACCCCTAAAATTAGTTGGATCACATTGAGCACAACGATCAGTCAGTTGAAGAACATGGGGCAACACACGGAGGCTCTTCTTTTCTAAATCAGTGGAATGCATTACCACCGATATCTTATATAGATTTTTTAACGGTAACTTAGAAATAGACGGTTCTAATAATGACAACTCTTCTGTGGTTAGAACCACCACGTGCGACTTCATATGCGCAGCCTTCCTATCCCGAATCTCTAGCACCGTAGGAATCTCATCCTCGCGTTCATTCAATGCATGACTCAACTCTGGAATAATAATAATCTCAAAACCGTTCGTAGCGTCTGTCATTGACTTAATGACTCGACTCGCGAAATAAGCCTCAATACTAACATTTATCCCTTCTAGATCAACCTTGCTAATCACGTCCATCAAAGGTAAAAAGTTACGCATCATATCAAATGATTTCAGATTATCACCAAGATAAAACCTTTTTGGAACAGCAGGCGGATCAATCATCATTTTTGAAAGAGAAGGATGCTGGAATGTCTCATCGCCCTTGCGAACCGCATATTTTACCGTCTTGATTGTTTTAGGTATAAATAACGAAATATAATCCTCAAAAAAAGTCGACTCTTGAGAACTCATGATGCCTTTATCAACCCCTCCCTTTAACTTGTCGCAGATACTCCCGATCATTTCATTACGTTTATACCTGTCAGTAAGAGGATAACCATATCGAAGGTTCCATTTCTCCGGAGCCTTACTAAAGCCGTCCCTTATTGCACCAATGGGGCCTGCAAAAGAAGTTAATGCTTCCGGTGTTTTTAAAAAACAATTACTCCCCAGTAACATTTTAAGAAAATATACAATATCCAACTCTCGAGTTACTGGATTCAACGTGACGCTGCCTGATTCCGTAACCATCGTTTGTAAAATACTGATGACATCGTAAAAAAAATCAGCTTCGAAAAATGTTGAATTTGTTGTTTCATACTCACACTTGGCTTTGGATTTAGATCCAACACTATTTATAGTTAATAATTTCATATTCATCTCCTGAGAAGGATGCAAATAAATTAAACTAAATATAATTCAATTCAATTCAATTCAGTTCAATTATAGCATAAATGTTATAAACAAAAAAAAGAAGAACATAATGCTCAAAAAAATGCCTAAAATGATGTGATGAAAGCTTAAATATGGTACAATTATTTTTTTGTTGAAAGGAAAAAACAGATGATTGAATTTAACCATATTTTTCGTTTAGGTTCTTATATAAAAGACATGGACGGTTTTATCCGCGCAGAATTTAAAGCCTTGGCCATAAAAGAATCGACGCCCACAATCTCAGATCAAATTGCAAACATTCAATCTAAAATTGCAGACAAATTAGTTGAATTAATTATTATTCCCGATCGCTACCTTACTGATCTGGAAGCTTTACAGACAGTACAAGTACGTGAATATGCACATGCAAAGAAACAAGGGATTGGTATACTACTTACGTCAAGCGATGCACAGCGCATCTTAGATCACAACATGCTTTCTCCAGCACTGCTCGCTAAGGTTTATAAAATTTCAACAATACGTCATGGCTTTGCATTTGAAGCAGAAGATGAAAATTCGGAACTCATCTTAAAATTAGCTAAAAGTTGCCTGGCATCACTCAACTCTCGGCTCGTTGAAATCGTCATTCGTGCGTGTGGCAGTGCTGGACCTATTCTTCATGGACTGATAGATCCAATAACCAAAGAACCCGTTTTTGAAGCTGAGCGACTTAAATGCAAACTAACTGAACGTAGCGACCAAGAATCTCGTGCTTTTCTTTATGGTGAAATCGGCACCATAGGGACAGAAAAATATGACCAGTTAAAAAAATCAAGCATTCGGACACAAACGGTTAGCATTAGATATGCGACACTTTTCAACCCCAGTAAAACGAACGTATTATATTCTATGCGAGAAAGGCTAAATGCAGATCCCGTCCTTGCTCATTTATCTGTAAAAGCTTATTACGATATGGTTAATCCAGTTCCCGAAATAAATCCTACTCGCATGGGTCGCTGGGGGGCATCAAAAGATGACCAGTCAGGGGAATGCAGACGACCCGCCACACTTACTTTTCCCAAAGCAATCCGTCTCATTTCGGACAGTATCACTGAAGATCAATTTCATGAAGAAAAACCCGGTCATTTAGCAAGACCCTTATTGGGTCTGACTCTTATGGAGCTTAATCTATAAGGAATGTAGTGATAGAACAATTTACCCTGTTAGCATAGAATAGAGTTTTGTATGTGAACACAATTACTGCTATACTTCGCGCGAAATACCCTTTTATTGAGTTGAATACCATAATATGCATGATAAAACGCAAGATACAGGTTCGCAGCTAGGTACCTTGATTAAAATACTGGACGACATACAAGCCATTGACGTCGTCGTGATTGATGTAAGTAAACACACATCCATCACCGATTACATGATTATTTGCAGTGGTCGATCCTCACGCCATGTCAAAGCAGTTGCCGAATATGTCATGGAGCACATGAAAGCGGCGGGAGTGCCCGCCATGAACCATAACGGCCTTGAAGGCGGCGAGTGGGCACTGGTTGATTTAGGCGATTTTATTGTCCACGTTATGCAACCTGAAACCCGTGCCATGTATAACCTTGAAGGTCTCTGGCAAGAACGGATTGAGTAATCCAAATAATGCGTGTACACCGGCAAGCAAACCATTGGCACGGACAAAAAAACAATAACCACGGCGAATCGCGGCTCCATCACTTTCGCTTGAGTTTGTTGGTTGCCCTGTTGATCATGTTTTCACTGATTTTAATTTTGCGTCTGGCGTACCTGCAATTTTCACAATACAAGCGCTATGCAACGTTATCATTAAAAAATCAAATGAGCATCCTCCCCATAGCACCACCTCGCGGAATCATCTTGGACAAAAACGGGGTGGTCTTGGCAGAAAACATTCCCGTTTACGTTCTGGAAATCATACCAGAACGTGTAAAAAATCTACCAGCCACCTTGCAAAAACTACGCGATTTATTGCCGTCAATCACCAATAATGACATCGTCAATTTTGAACGTGCACGCCGCATAAATCATGCCTACGCACCTATTCCAGTCAAACTGAAATTGACACAGGACGACGTGGCCATTTTTGCCAGCAATCAGTATCAATTTCCAGGCCTCAGCATCAAGGCACGGCTCATGCGTTACTACCCATTGGCTGAAACCACCGCCCATCTGCTCGGATACGTTGGGCGTATCAGCGTGCAGGAATTACAACAGGTTAACAGCACTAACTATCGCTCAACCAACTTTATTGGGAAGGCCGGTATAGAAAAATACTATGAAGAGAAACTTCATGGGAAGGTAGGCTATCAGCAGATAGAAACTGACGTCAGCGGGAGAACCGTACGTGTTTTAACGAAGCAAGCACCGGTTTCCGGCTCAAAATTGATACTCACCATTGACTCGCGCTTACAGCAAGCGGCTTACGATGCACTACAGGGTAAACGCGGCGCTCTAGTCCTCATGGACGTCAGCAATGGCAATATTTTGGCGATGACCAGCTCGCCTAGTTTTAATCCAAATTTATTCGTGAATGGAATTAGCAATGACGATTATAAGTTGCTATCAAATGCACAGGACAGGCCCCTTTATAATCGCGCAGTACGCGGTTTATATCCTCCTGCGTCAACGGTAAAACCATTTATAGCGATTGCAGGCTTGGACCGCGGGGTTATCAATTCGAGCTCTCAAATTTACGATCCAGGCTGGTATAACCTGCCCAATGTTACGCATGCCTATCGCGATTGGAAACGTACGGGGCATGGCGTCACGAATGTCAAACGAGCCATCACCGTATCCTGCGATACTTTTTTTTATCAATTAGGTAACAAAATGGGGATATCTGCGATTGAAGATATGTTAGTGCAGTTTGGTTTTGGCCAGCTCACGCATGTTGATCTCCATGAAGAAGCCCCAGGCCTTGTACCCAGTCCGCACTGGAAGCGTCAAGCCAAGAACTTGCCGTGGTACCCAGGTGATACGCTGATTACCTCAATTGGGCAAGGATTTATGTTGGCCTCACCGTTACAACTCGCCAACGCTGTCGCATCCATGAGTCAACATGGACGACGTTTCCGCCCGCATTTGCTCGATAAATTAATGGATGATCACGGAAAAATGCATACATTTAAACCCGTTGAAGAATACCCCATCCGGTTAAAAAACACGGAAAACTGGAATACTGTTACTGAAGCCATGCACGAGGTCATCACCAGCAATGAAGGCACTGGCTATCGGTTCGGACGCAACGCGCCTTATTCGGTCGCGGCAAAAACAGGCACAGCACAGGTTTTTAGCATGAGCCAAGATGATAAAAAGCATTATAATAATCTTCCCGAGGGTCTGCGTGATCACTCGTTGTTTATTGCATTCGCGCCTTTTGAAAATCCGGAAGTTGCCATGGCTGTGTTGGTTGAAAATGATACTATTGCGTCTTCTGTGGCCCGTAAGGTGATGGATGCCTGGTTTGAGTTACGAGAGGTAGCAAAATGAAAATTAACACGACACGCCCCATGTATCGATTTACCGGCAAATCATTTTACATTGACCTGCCTTTATTGGGTTTGTTGTTATTATTAATTGTATTTGGATTGCTGATTCTCTACAGTGCATCCAATCAAAATCTGGGGATGGTTTTACGCCAAGCCATGCGTTTGCTGCTTGCTTTGGGCGTGATGATGGTCTTTGCCTTCATCCCCCCACATAAATATAAAATATGGACACCTTGGATCTATGCGGTAGGCTTGGCACTGCTTCTGGCCGTGATGGTGATGGGAAAAATAGGAAAAGGCGCGCAGCGCTGGCTGGATTTAGGCATCTTTCGTTTTCAACCCTCTGAAATCATGAAATTGGCCGTCCCCATGATGGCAGCCTGGTATGTTGACCGCAAATCACTGCCCATTGATTTGAAATCCCTGCTGATTACGGTCTTGCTTATCGTTATTCCCGCCGTTTTAATTGTCAAACAGCCAGACCTCGGCACGGCAATCATGGTTGTCGCGGCAGGACTTTGCGTCGTATTTTTAGCCGGGATCCGCCTGCGCATTGTGTTGTTCATTACAATGGCATTAGGACTAGCAGCACCTCTACTGTGGCATGTAATGCATGACTACCAGAAGCAACGCATCATTACCCTGCTAAACCCAGAACATGATCCTCTCGGCACCGGTTACCATATTATTCAATCCAAAATTGCCATTGGATCCGGTGGCGCATTTGGCAAGGGCTGGTTAACCGGAAGTCAATCACACCTTAATTTTTTACCAGAACACGCCACCGACTTTATTTTTGCGGTGTGTGGCGAGGAATTTGGATTTGTAGGTGGGCTAATATTGATAACATTGGTGGTATTTATTTCACTACACTGCTTAAAATTAGCCAGACACGCACAAACCTGTTTTACACGCTTGTTAGCAGCAAGTCTTGCCATGACCTTTTTCCTGTCTGCCTTTGTAAATATAGGCATGGTCATTGGCATACTTCCCGTCGTAGGCATCCCCCTGCCGCTGGTGAGCTACGGCGGTTCCGCCATGGTTACGTTTCTGGCCAGTTTTGGTATTCTGATGTCGATTAGCTCACACCGTATTTTGTTTAATAATATGAATTAAACGTAAATGGGATAGCCCCGCGATCTTCGCCACGTCGTCCCGAGTACCGCGAGGGATCTCCCAAAAGTAGCTTAGGCAGGTCCTTTTATTACTTGGTCATAACCTAATCAATAGCCCACACCAACTGCGCTCCAACCAGTTGCGCATTCACCTTCGCAGTCGCATTCACATTATAGGAGGCCTCTGTACCAAAAAGCTGCGTTGTATCCACAATCGCATTGTTAGGCGCAAACAAGTACGTATAACCAACATCAACGCCTATATTAGGACGCACTTGATAATGCCCTCCAACTGACAATGCCCAACGGCTCGCGTCCGGGAGACGTACATCACGTGCCGAATTGACTGTTGGTGTTTGATCATATCCAGTTCCTGCGCGCATCATCCATTTATCGGTTACATGATAATTAGCACCTGCGGCAACGCGCCATACATCGCGGTAATTTTCTGCTACTGTTGAATTGACGAGCGCTTGATTAGGATCCAGGTTCGGGTTAAATGCAGCCACATAATTGAGCTGAAGTGTCTTGAATGAACTCCATCCGGTATAAACCACCGAACCAAGGAATGCCAATTTGGTATTAATATCCTGATAACCACTTAACGTCACAATATCAGGTAAGTTAATGACATTGCTCATTAAAAGAGTATTGCTAAACTTAGCGGTTGGATCGATCAGAGCAGGATCTGCCAGGCGCCCTTTCAACATGCTGGTACCTGTAAATTGATGTGGTACTTTAGATTGATAATTGATCCCCACCCGAGTGTGATTATCATTAAACACACCCATAATACCGGTATGAAAACCAAAACCACGTGATGTACCTCGATTACTGGATGTTGAATCAAAGGTTGTCGGTGTTGTATTAGGATTAACAAATGCTATATTAGGTAAGCCCAGAACACCATCAAAATCAACCTGGGCCCACTGCAAATCAAGTCCTGCACCAAAGGAAAAATGGTCGGTTAATTTACCAGCAATATCAGGAGACAGATCAATTACACGCACTCTTGATAGGGTTGCCGCATAACGCACCGGCGATTCAGTACCATAATCAGTAGACAAACCAAATGGCGATACGATACTTAGACCAAATGCCGCCTTGTCACCCAATGGCAAGGCATAATGAATCGCCGGCACAAACGCCTCTTTCGCACCTTGCAGATTACTAAACGACTGGGTATAAGAAGGTTCTCCAACGGCTGAAAATGTACTGCTCCCAGTCAGTTGGCTACTGGGAAAAACACCAATACCCGACAACACAATTCCTTGTTTCTTCAATAACACCAAGCCTGCTGGATTATACCAAGCCGTTGATGCATCAGCCGCTTCTGCAGCGATCCCGGCAGCATAATTACCAAGCGCTGCAGCACTGCTTTCCGTATACAGGGAAAAGGCACCCGCATGAACCGCTTGACTGCTCATAATGGCAATCACAGCCGCGCTAATTATTGATCCGCTAGGACAATTGCATCGTTTCATAGTTTGTTTGATCCTTCAATAAGTTTTATTGAGTGTGATAATAAATGAATGGTTTGATAAGTCAAACACAATTTCCTATTTAAATGGGACAGCCGTGCCTTCCCGTTGAATCATGCCAAAATTCATATCAAAAAACCGTCTATTTTCGCTTGAATCATTGCGTTTTGCATGCAACATCGCAGCCATCTGCTCACGATCAGGGCTGGCAAAAAAACCATGGCTCTTGAGTATCTGGCTGCAATAGTCACGAAAGCCTGCCGACTTGACTATACTATCTTGAAAAGTCTCTGGAATTTCGCTTAAATCAACATCGATTCCCACATTAATCAGTTGCAAAAAACGCACATCTTTAGCATCACGATAAAGCGAACCAAATTCATCAAAAATACGATTAGCGACCTTATCCTTTATTGCCGGCCAAATAACCTCAGCTCCCTCACTCTTCTCTTGTTGCATGATGCGTACGACGGCTAGGCATTCACTTAAAGAGCTAGGGTTTGCAAGTGAGGCTAGGTATTTCACGTCTTCCTCTCTAACAATCACGGGTAATTTTAACGCCGCTGTTGCAGGCGTTATGAAGATCATTTCAACATCGGCGTGTATTCCATTTAATTTTTCCATCAATTTATTGAATGTACCCGCCGCACAAATGGAAGCATCCCTGCCTTCATTATCCACATTTTCTTTGGATAAATTATTACCACGCTGAGCATCATAAAGCCCTTCTATGAATAATTTTTTCGCATCAGTCAGCGTTCCTGTTCTTTTTATATCATCATGGATCGCAATCCATGCCAGCGCTAATAGCTGCTTCGTAGAAACAGTCGAGGTTCTATCTGTAAAAGAATAGTCATACGCTATCAATCGCTGCAAACATCGTTTTGCAACGTCGATATATGGCGTATCTTGAGGTAAGTGCGCTAAGTCATCCAGGATGTTTTGGATGGTTGCAGCTAAGCGGTCTCCTGAAATCAAGGTTCCGTAAGCCTGCATAAGCTTTATTGCAGATTGAGATATCGATTGATGAACGCTTGCTGTGTGGGTGCTTTGTGCTTCATTCATGACGGGCACTCTTGCGTCATGACGCACTACATCCTGCGGCAAGACTTCACGATTTACATAGTCAACAAAAGCAATACGACCATTCGTATCGTCTGCATGATGCTGCCGACACAAATCAAAAATAGCAGTAATATGTGTTTGCGTTAAGGCTCTACGTGGAATTCTGTCCCAGCAATCTCGCGTTACTTCATTGCCAAATAAAATAGGAGTAAACGCAATGAGTTGAGTCAAGTTTATTTGGTTCAATGCTGCTGCGCCCCAAAAACAACTAAAGGCGCTATAAAGAACGTCAGTGCTTTGATGCCTGGCAACGGCATTAAAATTATCACTCGCCAAATCACCGGCCAATAAGTTCGCCCTGTTGAGCATAGAAAGCAACAGACCTAGCGCCCATGGGCGTTGATGCGTAGCAACGACCTTACGATTATCACTCGCGGAATCACCTGCCAATAAGTTCGCCTCACTGAGAAATGAAAACACCCTAGATACAGACAATGGGTCAGGATGCTTGGCTACGGCATTGAAATTATCACTCGCCGACTCACCGGCCAATAAGTTCGCTTCACTGAGCTCTAAAAGCGCCTGAGTTGCATACGTTGGATATTGATGCCTAGCAATGGTATTGAAATTATCATTCGCCGACTCACCGGTCAATAATTTCGCCTTCCTGAGAAGAGAAAGCGACTGAGCTAAAGTAAATGGGTCTTTATGCTTGGCTACGGCATTAAAATTATCACTCGCCGAAGCACCGGCCAATAAGTTCGCCCGACTGAGTACTGAAAGCGCCTTAGCTACAGGCCCTGGGTGTTGATGCTTGGCTACGGCATTACGATTATCACTCGCCGAAGCACCAGTTAATAAGTTCGCCGCACTGAGAAGTGAAAGGGACTGAGCTACAGGCACCGGGTCTTGATGACTAGCAACGGCATTAAAATTATCACTAGCCCAAGCACCGGCCAATAAGTTCGCCCCACTGAGAACTGAAAGCGCCTTAGCTACAGACCATGGGTATTGATGCTTGGCTACGACATTAAAATTATCACTCGCCGAATCGCCAGTTAATAAGTTTGCCTTATTAAGTAGATTGCTTGCTAAAAATAATTTTGAAGCATAAAACATTCGAAGGCATGAAAAATCCATTTCTGATAAAAGACCA
Organism: Legionellaceae bacterium; assembly: GCA_038923045.1. Taxonomy (GTDB): domain Bacteria; phylum Pseudomonadota; class Gammaproteobacteria; order Legionellales; family Legionellaceae; genus DDPF01. Next base: position 747 of record JBCKWE010000005.1, on the reverse strand, counting down.
GGCATGGGCATAAAGGCAACACAGAGAAGGAATGCGCTGGTCGTGCTATTTGGCATGTCCTGATAATGTATAATTGCCGTTTTTAGCTTTGATGGAAAGGAGCATTGTTCCGATGTTGATAGAGATTGATAATCCCTTAACAACCTATCAATGGTTTGTTTATTAGTAGGAGATAATTCCGGCATTATATAGTCCCTAATTCTTTCTAAAACCGTGCCACTTGATGACACCCTCATAGCCCTATCGGGCACCTTCTCCCGCAGGCGGGAGAAGGTAAAATCAACTATTTAAATGGGGCCGCCCTGCATTCTCGTTGAATCAAGCCAAAATTCATATCAAACAACCGTCTATTTTCGTATGAATCATTCCGTTTTTCATGCAGCACCTCAGCCATCTGCTCACGATCAGGGCTCGCAAAAAAACCATGACCCTTGAGTATCTGGCTGCAATAGTCACGAAAGCCTGCCGACGTGACTATACTTTCTTGAAAAGTCTCTGAAATTTCGCTCATATTAACATCGATTCCCGTTTCAATCAGTTCCAAAAAACGCACATCATTCGCATCACGATAAAGCGAACCAAATTCCTCAAAAATACGATTAGCGACCTTATCCTTTATTGCCGGCCAAATAACTTCAGCTTCCTCACCCTTCATATGTTGCATGATGCGTACGGCGGCTAAACATTCACTTAAAGAACCAGGGTTAGGGTTTGCGAGTGAAGCCAAATATTCCGCGCCTTCCTCGC